>DAOPVC010000001.1:0-75712 GCA_035350895.1 Smithella sp.
CCGGACTCCAAATCCGGATGCTGGGGGTTCAAGTCCCTCCTGGCCTGCCATTTTTTCCTGTTGTTGAAGGATTATTCAATGGAAGAAATAAAAGAAAAAATAAAAGTAACAATTCAAAAGATTTCTCAGTTTCTTAAAGATGCCAAGATGGAGTTGAAGAAGGTCACCTGGCCGACTCCCAAGCAAACCTTGGCTTCTACGGCCGTGGTCATTGTTCTGGTTTTTATCGTTTCTTTGATTTTGGGTATCATTGATTTTGCTCTGGCGAAGGCAATTAAATTAATTTTGGGTTAAAAACATGGCTTTTAAATGGTACGTCGTACATACTTATTCCGGATATGAGAATAAGGTCAAAATAAGTCTTGAGGAAAGAATTAAGACGACGGGTACTCAGGCTTATTTCTCCGATATTCTGATTCCCGAGGAGGATGTCGTGGAACTGATATCCGGAGAAAAGAAAAGTTCCAAGCGCAAATTTTTTCCTGGATACATCCTTGTCCGCATGGAAATGAATGATGAAGCCTGGCACGTGGTTAAAGATACTCCCAAAGTGACCGGCTTCATCGGCAGCAAGGATAAGCCGTCCCCCATTCCCGATAAAGATGTGGAAAATCTGAAATGTAGAATTGATGAGGGGACTTTAAAGCCCAAGCCCAAGTTCAAATTTGATGTCGGTGATCATGTCAAAATCATTGACGGCCCGTTTACGAATTTTGACGGCATCATTGATGAATTAAAACCGGAAAAAAGCAAGTTGAGGGTTATTGTAAGCATTTTTGGCCGGCCGACCCCTGTGGAGCTGGATTTCATTCAGGTAACACAGGGTTGATGTTTGTATTGGCCAAATAGTAATTAAAATTCAGATCAGGGTGATTCGATATGGCAAAAAAAATTATTGCGAACATTAAATTACAAATCAAGGCGGGCAAAGCGACTCCTTCGCCTCCGATCGGTCCGGCATTAGGTCAGCACGGCGTGAATATCATGGAATTCTGCAAAGCCTATAACGCCATGACACAAAGTCAGGAAGGAATGATTATCCCGGTGGTGATTACGGTTTATGCCGACAGATCGTTCACGTTTATAACCAAGACGCCCCCGGTTTCCGTATTGCTCAAGCAGGCGGCTAAAATTGCCAAGGGATCCAGCGATCCCAAGAGGGAAAAGGTCGGGACGGTTACGCCGGCTCAGGTGAAAGAAATCGCCGAATTGAAATACAAGGATTTAAACGCTGTGAATATTGAAGGCGCGATAAATATCATTGCCGGCACGGCAAGGTCAATGGGAATAGAAATTACAGGTTAATAAATAAAGAGGTTTGATCATGTTAAGAAGAGGCAAACGTATATTGGCGGCAAAGGCTAAAGTCGAGCCGGGCAAGAAATACTCGTTGAAAGAAGCTGCGGAAATTGTTGTATCGACGGCGGGAACGAAATTTGATGAAACCGTGGATGCGGCGATTCGTTTGGGTGTTAATCCCGCTCATGCCGATCAAATGGTGCGGGGCAGCGTGGTTCTGCCGCACGGATTAGGTAAAACAGTCAGGGTCCTGGTCTTTGCCAAAGGTGAAAAAGAAAAAGAAGCTCTGGATGCCGGCGCGGATTTGGTGGGAAACGACGAAGTGATTGAGAAAATCAAAGGCGGGTGGATGGAGTTTGATCGGGTTATCGCTACACCGGATATGATGGGTTCCGTGGGAAAGATCGGTAAGATTTTGGGTCCCCGCGGCCTCATGCCCAATCCCAAGGTGGGCACGGTGACTTTTGAAGTAGCCAACGCGGTCAGGGAATCAAAGGCCGGCAAGGTTGAATTCCGCGTAGAGAAAGCAGGCATCGTTCATTCGCCGGTGGGTAAGGTGTCGTTCGGAGCCGAAAAATTGAAAGACAACGTCGGCGCCTTGCTGGAAACCATCATCAAGTTAAAACCGGCGTCAAGCAAAGGGACGTATATTAAAAGCATTTCCATTTCCAGCACGATGGGTGTTGGCGTAAGAATTGACCCTCTCGATATTAAGGCTGTTTAGGATTATCGGGAGTTGTTTGAAATTAGTGATAAGGTCGAAGACAGCAGGTACAGACGTTTAAACGCAAGACGGCCTGCCGAGACTCGTGAGATAAAAAGCGTTACTTTATTTTCGATAAAGGTAGACATTTTTTGTAAAACGGGAATCGGTATGTGGTCATGGTTACCGTTTTTTGCTCTGTATGTGGCTTAATTCTCCGGCCTCAGGAAACAAAATAATTTTGAAAGGAGGCTGATAGATTGGATCGGAAAACTAAGGAACAAATCGTATCCGAACTCCAAAAGAAACTCAAAGAAGCTAATTTAGGTATTCTGACCAGTTTTAACGGGATGAATGTCGAAAAAATGGAAGCTTTGAGAAATGAGTTGCGCAAGTCCGATGCCGAGTGGAAAGTTGTGAAGAATACTCTTTTGAGAATTGCTTCCGACGGCACCGATTTCAGCATACTTGCCGATCATTTCAAGTGGCCCGTCGCCGTTGTGCTCAGTTATAAAGACCCGGTGGCGCCGGCCAAGGCTCTGATTGATTTCGCCAAAAAAAATCCCGAACTGGAAATCAAGGTCGGCGTACTGGATAAGAAGCTTTTAACCAGAAACGATCTTAATGTTCTGGCGGAATTACCCGGGAAAGATGTTCTTTTGGGCAAACTGGTTTCGGTCATGGCGGCGGTGCCGACATCGTTCGTAACCGTCTTAAGCGGTGTGCCGAGAAGTTTTGTGCAAGTGCTTAACGCTTATTGCGACAAGAAAAAATCTTTAAACTAATCAAACATACAGAAAGGAATAAAAAATGTCAGATAAAATTACGAAAGATGATGTGGTCAAGTTTATTGAAGGAATGACGGTATTGGAGCTTTCCGCTCTGGTCAAAGAATTGGAAGAGAAATTCGGCGTGTCCGCCGCCGCTCCGATGATGGCTGCTGTTGCCGCTCCGGGTGCCGCCGCTGCCGCTGCTCCGGCTGAAGAGAAAACCGAATTTGATGCTATTTTAACCGGTTTCGGTGCTGAAAAGATTCAGGTCATCAAGGTTGTTCGCGCTATCACCAATCTGGGATTGAAAGAAGCCAAGGATTTGGTTGAGGGTGTTCCCAAGCCCATTAAAGAAGGTGTTTCCAAAGATGAAGCCGCTGATATCAAGAAGAAAATCGAAGAAGTGGGCGGTACCGTCGAGATTAAATAACGCGATCTCAATCATATAAATTTATTTTTTTAAGGATGCTATGGGAGACTTTAGAAAAAATTTTGGTCAGGTAAAAAAGATACTGGATATTCCCAATCTGATTGACATTCAGACTCAATCTTACGAGAAATTTCTCCAGAAGGACATCGTGCCCGTAAAACGGAGTAATTTCGGTTTGCAGGGTGCGTTTAAAAGCGTTTTCCCCATTTCCGATTTCAGCGGGAAATGTTCTCTGGAATTTGTGAGTTATAAGCTGGGTGACATCCGGTATGACGTAAAGGAATGTGTCCAGAAAGGAATGACCTATGCGGCGCCTTTGAAGATTGTGGTTCGTCTGGTCGTTTTTGAAGCTGACCGTCCTGCCGAGAGCAAAGGCAATGGAGAAGCGGCGGAAACGAAGCAGATTCGCGATATCAAAGAGCAGGAAGTTTACTTCGGTGAGATTCCTCTGATGACGGAAAACGGTACGTTCATCATTAACGGGACTGAACGGGTGATCGTTAATCAGCTGCATCGCTCGCCGGGTATCTTTTTTGATCATGACAAAGGCAAGATTGTTGCCAGCGGCAAGTTGATTTATTCCGCGAGAGTCATTCCCATCAGAGGTTCCTGGCTGGATCTGGAGTTTGATTCCAAGGACATTCTTTACGTGAGAATTGACCGGCGTAGAAAAATGCCGGTGACCATCCTGCTGAAGGCGCTGGGCAATTCCACGGAGTTTATTCTGAATTATTTTTATAATGTCAACACAGTGACCCATGACAATAAAAAGGTTTATTTTACGGTTGATGATTCTCTGGTTGGAAAGAAAGCGCCCGAAGACATCAAGGATGCCAAAAGTTCCGAAGTGATTGTCAAGAAGGGAAGAAAGCTGACCAAACCGCTGATCAAGAGAGTCATTGATTCCGGAATTAAGCGGATTGCCATTAACGAAACTGAGCTTGTCGGGAAAATTCCTTCCCAGGATGTTCGCGATCCGGAAACGGGCGATATCGTATTCCGCTGCAATGAAGAAATGCCGGCGAATTGTCTCGAAACGATCAGAGAGAAGAACATTAAAGAATTTAAGATTATCCATATTGATGAAGACATGGATAACGCTTCTATCCGGGATACGCTGCTGCTGGATAAAATTGACACGACTGAAGACGCCATCATGGAAATATACCGCCGTTTGCGTCCCAGCAATCCTCCCACGCCGGAAACAGCGGATAAATTCTTCAAGAGTCTTTTCTTTGAACCGGAGACTTATGATTTGTCAAATGTCGGCCGCGCCAAGATGAATTATAAATTACACATGAATGTGCCGACCGATACGACGGTGTTGAGCAATGATGACATTCTGTCGGCGGTTAAATATCTGATCGATTTGAAAAACGGTGTCGGTGACTGTAGTGTTGACGACATCGATCATTTGGGCAATCGCCGGGTGCGATCGGTCGGTGAGCTCATTGAAAATCAGTATCGCATCGGCCTGGTGCGTATGGAGCGGGCTATCAAGGAAAAAATGAGCCTGCAGGACATTGAAACCATGATGCCGCATGATTTGATTAACGCGAAGCCGGTTTCCGCAGTCGTGAATGAATTTTTCAATTCCAGCCAGCTTTCCCAGTTTATGGATCAGACCAACCCTCTGTCTGAAATCACACATAAAAGAAGATTATCGGCATTGGGCCCCGGCGGCCTGACGAGGGAGCGAGCGGGATTCGAAGTTCGTGACGTTCACCCCACGCATTACGGCCGGATTTGTCCGATTGAAACGCCGGAAGGTCCGAACATCGGATTGATCGTGTCGTTGAGCACCTATGCCAGAGTGAATGAATTCGGTTTTATTGAAACACCTTACCGAAAAGTGGAGAGCGGTCGGGTTTCCGATGATGTAAATTTCGTGACGGCCATCGAGGAGGAAAATCAGATTATTGCTTCGGCGGATCGCCCGCTCGGTAAAAACGGCAAGTTTGCCGAAGAATTAATATCGGTTAGAAAAGGCGGCAGTTATATTTCGGTGGAACCGGAAGAAATCAGACTGATGGATGTGTCCCCCACTCAGTTGGTAAGCGTTGCCGCAGCGTTGATTCCCTTCCTGGAACATGATGACGCGAACCGCGCGTTGATGGGATCCAATATGCAGAGACAGGCGGTTCCCCTGATGAGTCCGGAGGTTCCGGTTGTCGGCACCGGCATTGAATCTGTTGTTGCCCGTGATTCCGGAGCCGTGGTTGTGGCCAGAAGAGCGGGTGTCGTGGAAAGTGTGGATGCCTCGCGCATTATCGTTCGGGCTGATCGCATGGAGGACGACGGTATCGACAGCGGTGTCGATATTTACAATCTGGCAAAATACCAGCGATCCAATCAGGATACCTGTTTCAATCAAAAGCCGATTATCAGCACAGGTCAGCGGGTCGGCAAAAAAGATATTCTGGCGGATGGGCCGGCGATTGATAACGGTGAACTGGCGCTGGGCAGAAATGTCATGGTGGCCTTCATGTCCTGGGGCGGTTACAACTATGAGGACTCCATCCTGGTCAGTGAAAGAGTGGTCAAGGACGATATCTTCACGTCAATTCATATCGAAGAATTTGAAACGATGTCCCGCGATACCAAACTGGGCAAAGAGGAGATTACGCGCGATATTCCCAATGTCGGTGAAGAAGTGCTCAAGAATCTGGATGAAAGCGGTATCGTTTGCATTGGTGTTTCGGTAAAACCAGGCGATATCCTGGTCGGTAAAATTACGCCTAAAGGTGAAACGCAGCTATCGGCTGAAGAAAAACTTCTGCGCGCGATCTTCGGAGAGAAAGCCAGTGATGTCAGAGATACGTCGCTTCGTGTTCCTCCCGGTGTGGAAGGAACAGTTGTTGACGCAAAAATTTTCACCAGAAAAGGCGCGGAGAGCGATCTGCGTTCGCAGGCTATCGAAGCCGAAGCCATTGAGCAGATTACAAAAGACCGGGACGATGAAATCCGTATTCTGACGGAAACCATCAAGAAAGACATAACCAAACTGGTGATTGGCAAGACGGCGGCCACAAAGATTGTTGATGGCAAAAAGAAAACGATCCTGAAAAAAGGCGATAAAATCACGAAGGAAATCTGGAATGATTTGCCTTACGCCAGCTGGAAGGATATTACCATTGCCGAGGACGACGGATCAGAGGAAAAGATTTCCAACCTGATTGCCTCTCTGGAACGGAAAATTGATTTTGTCAACGCTCATTTTGAAGAGAAAATGGAGAAAATTAAGGCGAGTGACGAGCTTCCGCCCGGTGTGATCAAAATGGTTAAAGTTTATATCGCCATCAAGAGACGGCTTTCCGTGGGTGATAAAATGGCCGGTCGTCACGGCAACAAAGGCGTTTTATCCCGCATCCTGCCGGAAGAAGATATGCCGTATTTTGCCGATGGATCCACGGTGGATATCGTCCTGAATCCACTGGGCGTTCCTTCGCGAATGAATGTCGGCCAGATTCTGGAAACTCATCTGGGATGGGCGGCAAAATCAATCGGCGAAAATTTGAATGAATTGCTGGAACAGCATAACCTCGGCCTGAATAATATTAAAAACGAATTGAAAAAATCTTATTCTTCACCGGAATTCGACAAATTTGTTGATCAGGCCTCGTCTGAAGACATCAAGAGATTTGTCAGTCGCTTGAAGAAAGGGATGCTGGTGGCCAGTCCGGTCTTTGATGGTTGCCCCGAAGATCAAATCAGGGAAATGTTAAGAAAAACCGATTTGCCGGAAACGGGTCAGTCGATTCTGTTTGACGGTCGAACCGGGGAACCGTTTGATCAGGAAGTGACGGTGGGCATCATTTATATGATGAAACTGCATCATTTGGTCGACAACAAGATCCATGCGCGTTCCATCGGTCCGTATTCCCTGGTGACGCAGCAACCCTTGGGCGGCAAGGCTCAATTCGGCGGTCAGCGACTGGGCGAAATGGAAGTCTGGGCCATGGAAGCTTACGGCGCCGCATATGCTTTGCAGGAATTTCTGACCGTCAAGTCCGATGATGTGGCGGGAAGAACCAGGATTTACGAATCCATTGTCAAAGGTGAACATAATTTTGAATCGGGCCTGCCGGAATCCTTTAACGTGCTGGTGAAGGAACTTCAGGGGCTTGGATTGGATGTGGAATTAATAGAAGAGGCGGATGGTTTGAACTAGCCGGTGAAATCATTACGGTCAAAAGCTCAACCATGCCGCTCAACAATTTCACATAGTTTTTTTAAAGTACAGGAGAAAATCTGTGGAAGACGTTTTTAGCTATTTCGAAAAACCGAAAAATTCAGTCAAATTTAACGCGATGAAAATTTCCATTGCTTCGCCGGAAAAGATTCTGTCCTGGTCGCATGGCGAAGTGAAAAAACCGGAAACCATCAATTATCGCACGTTTAAACCGGAAAAGGACGGTCTATTCTGCGCAAAGATTTTCGGTCCGGTCAAGGATTATGAATGTCTTTGCGGACGGTATAAGAGAATGAAGCATCGCGGCGTCGTCTGCGAAAAATGCGGCGTTGAAGTCATTCAGTCCAAGGTTCGCCGCGAACGCATGGGGCATATTACGCTGGCTACGCCGGTGGCTCACATCTGGTTTTTGAAAAGTCTTCCCAGCCGTATCGGCAATGCCGTGGACTTGTCGCTCAAAGAGCTGGAAAAAGTCCTTTATTTTGAATCATGGATTGTTCTCGATCCTAAGAATACGCCGTTAAAGAAAAAAGATCTGCTCAATGATGAAGAGTATGAAGATGCCAGAGAGCAGTATGGGAATGACGGTTTTGTTGCGGGAATTGGCGCCGAAGCTATCCGGCAGTTGCTGGAAGAAATTGATCTGGAAAAACTTTACGAAGAACTTCGTTCTGAAATTGTCACCTCCGTTTCCGACACCAAGAAAAAGAAACTGGTGAAGAGATTAAAAGTCGTCGAAGCGCTCCGTAAATCCGGTAATAAGGCCGAATGGATGATTCTCACGGTGCTTCCGGTTATTCCGCCTGATCTGCGTCCTTTGGTCCCGCTGGACGGAGGCCGTTTTGCCACATCGGATTTAAATGATTTGTATCGAAGGGTGATTAACCGGAATAACCGTCTGAAGAGGCTTCAGGAACTCAACGCCCCGGAAATCATCATCCGTAACGAGAAGCGCATGCTCCAGGAAGCGGTGGACGTCCTGTTTGACAACGGACGCCGCGGCCGGGCGATTACCGGAACGAACAAGAGACCTCTGCGCTCCCTGTCGGATATGCTCAAGGGCAAACAGGGGCGCTTCCGCCAGAATCTGCTGGGGAAGCGAGTTGATTATTCCGGACGTTCGGTTGTTACGGTCGGTCCGGATTTGAGGCTGCATCAGTGCGGTTTGCCCAAGAAAATGGCCATCGAATTGTTCAAGCCGTTTATTTATAATCGTCTGCTGGAAAAGGGATATGTCACCACGGTCAAGAGCGCCAAGAAAATGGTCGAAAAAGAATCGGCGGAAGTCTGGGATGCGCTCGATGAAGTCGTGCGCGAATATCCGGTTATTCTGAATCGCGCACCCACGCTGCATCGTCTGGGCATTCAGGCCTTTGAACCGGTGTTGATTGAAGGCAAGGCCATTCAGCTTCATCCGTTGGTCTGCACCGCTTTCAACGCGGACTTTGACGGTGACCAGATGGCTGTGCATATTCCGCTGTCCATTGAAGCGCAGACGGAAGCCCGTGTTCTGATGATGTCCACCAATAATATTCTTTCACCGGCCAACGGCAGTCCGATTATCATTCCCAGCCAGGATATCGTTCTGGGTATTTACTACCTGACCCGGGCGAAAACCGGGGTCAAAGGTGAAGGCATGATTTTCGCCGGTCCGGATGAGGTGCGCTGCGCCGTTGATTCCGGGGCCATTGACTTGCATGCACGGATTAAGGTGCGCATTAATTCCGAAATAAAAGAAACGACAGCCGGACGAATCATTCTTTCTGAAATCGTTCCGGAGGAAATCAGTTTTGATAATATCAACAAGCTGATGAATAAAAAGGAACTGACCAGTCTGATCGATCATTGTTATCGTTCGTGCGGTGATAAAACCACCATTATCCTGGCTGATAAACTTAAGGATTTGGGATTTAAATACGCCACGATTTCCGGTCTTTCCTTTGCTGTGGGCAATATGATCATTCCGGAGCAAAAGAAAAAAATTGTTTTGCAAGCCGATAAAGATGTTTTAAAGATTCAAAGACAGTATATGGACGGTTTGATTACGGACGGCGAGCGTTACAACAAGGTGGTTGATATCTGGGCGCAGGCGACCGAAAAAATAGCTTCCGAAATGCTCAAAGGCATCAGCACGGAAGAAGTGGGCGCCGCTGACGGCAAAAAACGCAGAATTGAAAGTTTCAATCCTATTTACATGATGGCGGATTCCGGCGCCCGCGGTTCCGGACAGCAGCTCAGACAGCTGGCCGGTATGCGCGGTCTGATGGCCAAGCCCTCCGGTGAAATTATTGAAACGCCGATTACGGCTAATTTCCGCGAAGGCCTGACGGTCTTGCAGTACTTTATTTCGACGCACGGCGCCCGCAAAGGTTTGGCTGATACCGCGTTGAAGACAGCCAATTCCGGTTACCTGACCCGAAGGCTGGTGGATGTGGCGCAGGATTGCATTATCACCGAGCATGATTGCGAAACCGTTGATGGCGTATACGTTTCCGCGCTGATGGAAGGCGGTGAAATTATCGAAACCGCCGGCGAGCGCGTGCTGGGAAGGGTGGCCCTGCAGGAAATCAAGGACCCGTTCAGCGGTGAAGTTATCGTCAAAACCAATCAGGAAATTGATGAAACGCTCGCTGAAAAAATAGATAATGCCGGTATTGAAAGAGTAAACATCAGATCGGTTCTGACCTGTCGTTCCAAACACGGCGTTTGCGCCATGTGTTACGGACGCGATCTGGCTCACGGCCATCTGGTCAATATCGGTGAAGCGGTCGGTATTGTTGCGGCTCAGTCCATCGGCGAACCGGGAACGCAGCTGACCATGAGAACGTTCCATATCGGCGGTACGGCGAAATTCGATGAACATTCCACCCTTGAAGCCCGCCATGACGGCATCGTTAAATTCGTCAACTTGAACACCGTCAAAACCAGAGAAGGCGATCTGGTCGTGATGAAGCGCAACGGCGAAGTGCATGTTCTGGATGAGCAGAAACATGTACGGGGAAAATACGTCCTGTCTTATGGGGCACATCTGAAAGTGACCGATAACAGTTCGGTCAAGAAGGGACAGTTGATTGCCGAATGGGATCCCTTCTCCATACCGATTCTGGCGGAAGTTGACGGAACGATAAAGTTTGACGATATTATCGAAGGAAAAACCATGCAGGAACAGGTCGATGAGGTTACCGGCCTTTCCCGCAAAATCATCGTGGAATTCAAGGGCGGAGATTTGAGGCCACGCGTGTCAATCAAGGACAGCAAGGGTAAAACGGCCAAGCTGACCGATTCGAATGCCGTTGCCCGTTATCTTTTGTCCGTTGGTGTAAACCTTGTGGTTTCCGAAGGAGATGAGGTCAAGGCCGGAGATATTCTGGCTAAGATTCCGCGCGAAACAACCAAAACAAAAGATATTACGGGTGGCTTGCCCCGTGTGGCTGAACTTTTTGAAGCCCGCAAGCCCAAAGATTTTGCGGTGATCAGCGAAATCAGCGGTGTTGTGTCTTACGGCAAGGATGCCAAAGGAAAACGCAAGATCATTGTTACACCGGAAATCGGTGAAGAAAAGGAGTATCTGATTCCTAAAGGTAAGCATATCAGCGTGCAGGAAGGAGATGTTGTCATCCCGGGCGATGCATTGATGTCCGGCGTCAATAATCCCCACGATCTCCTTTCCATCAAGGGCGAGAAAGAACTGGCCCGGTATCTGGTTGACGAGGTCCAGGAAGTTTACCGTCTGCAGGGTGTGAAGATTAATGACAAACATATGGAAGTCATCGTTCGCCAGATGCTCAGAAGAGTCAAGGTGCTTGATCCGGGCGATACGGCATTTATTGCCGATGAAAAGATCGAGCGTTACCGCTTCCAGGAAGAGAACGAAAAAGTTATCGCTCAGGGCGGCCGTCCGGCTATCGGTGAACCCATGTTGCTGGGAATTACCAAGGCGTCGCTTTCCACCCAGAGCTTTATTTCCGCTGCCTCATTCCAGGAAACCACCAAGGTGCTTACGGAAGCGGCTCTTTCCGGTAAAACCGATTATTTAAGAGGCCTTAAAGAAAACGTGATTATGGGCCGGTTGATCACCGCTGGAACCGGTCTGGTGATGTATCGAAAACTGGGAATCAAGCAGGAGAATGAGGAAATCGAAGCGTTGGCAGAATAATTTAAAATATCGACAGAAAACGCTTGACATATATAAATTGAACTGGTACGTACCACCGGTTCGCTGCCGGAAAGAATAAAATAAAAGCAGCGATTTGTTTTAGGAGGAAAATGCCGACAATTAGTCAACTGGTTCGCAAAGGCAGAACGAAAATTAAAAGAAAAACAAATTCACCGGCGTTGGTCGGTTCGCCGCAGCGTCGTGGTGTTTGTGTCAGGGTGTACACAACGACACCGAAAAAGCCGAATTCAGCTTTGCGCAAAGTGGCCAGAGTTCGCCTCACCAGCGGATATGAAGTGACTTCATACATACCGGGAATCGGTCATAATCTGCAGGAGCATTCTGTGGTTCTGGTGCGTGGAGGAAGAGTCAAGGATTTGCCTGGAGTCAGATATCATGTGATCCGAGGTACGCTTGATACGGTCGGAGTTCAGGACCGCAAACAGGGTAGATCAAAGTACGGTGCGAAAAAGCCAAGTTAAACGGAGACTGTAAATGCCGAGAAGACGGGAAATTGAAAAAAGAGATATTTTGCCCGATCCCAAGTTTAATAATAAACTGGTAGCAAAATTTATTAATTCATTGTTGAAAAGAGGCAAAAAGAGCGTTGCGGAAAGTATCCTTTACGGTGCTTTTGACATCATTGAAAAGAGAGTCAAAGAGCAGCCGGTAGAATTTTTTGAAAAGGCGGTTAACAACGTCAAGCCGGTCATTGAAGTCAAATCAAGACGTGTCGGCGGCTCCACGTATCAGGTGCCAACGGAAGTCGTTCCGTCCAGGCGCACCGCGCTGGCGATTCGCTGGCTGATATCCAACGCACAGGAGCGGACGGAAAAAACCATGCGTGAAAAATTGGCTGCGGAGTTGATTGACGCCGCTAACAACCGGGGTGGAGCGATTAAGAAAAAAGAAGCTGTGCACAAGATGGCCGAGGCGAACAAAGCCTTTGCTCATTATAAATTTTAAATCATAATTAAACGATAAGGAAACCAACCATTCAAAGTTAAGGAGGAAAGGTGAGATGGCAAAGAAAAAATTTGAAAGGACTAAGCCGCATTTAAATATAGGAACAATCGGTCACGTGGATCATGGCAAGACCACGTTAACAGCCGCAATTACCAAATATCTGGCGAAAAAAGGTTTCGCGGAATTCCGCGCCTTCGACTCTATTGATAATGCTCCGGAAGAAAAAGAGCGCGGCGTTACCATCAATATTTCTCATGTGGAATACGAAACGGAAAAAAGACATTATGCTCATGTGGATTGCCCCGGCCATGCCGACTATATCAAAAATATGATCTCCGGCGCCGCCCATATGGACGGAACCATTCTGGTTGTTGCCGCCTCCGATGGTCCGATGCCTCAGACCCGTGAACATATCCTCCTTGCCCGTCAGGTGCAGGTTCCTTACGTTGTCGTTTATCTTAATAAAGTTGATCTGGTTGATGATCCCGAACTGCTGGATTTGGTTGAGCTCGAATTAAGAGAGCTTTTGACACAGTATGAATTCCCCGGTGACACGATTCCCATCATTCGCGGTTCGGCTCTGAAAGCTCTGGAAGCCGAAGATGTCAATTCTCCCGATGTGAAAAGCATTGCTGAACTGATGGACGCTGTGGACAATTATATTCCCGAACCGAAACGCGATACCGATAAACCCTTCCTGATGCCGGTGGGCGACGTTTTCACCATTTCCGGCCGTGGAACGGTTGTGACCGGAAGAGTGGACCGCGGTATTATCAAGGTCGGTGAGGAAGTTGAAATTATCGGAATCCGGCCGACCATCAAGACGGTTGTGACCGGCGTGGAAATGTTCCGTAAAACCCTGGATGAAGGCCGTGCCGGTGATGATGTCGGCTTGTTGATTCGCGGTATCAAGAGGGAGGAAGTGGAAAGAGGACAGGTTGTGGCCAAACCGGCATCCATTACTCCGCATACCAAATTTGAAGCGGCTGTTTACGTTCTGACCAAGGAAGAAGGTGGCCGTCACACGCCATTCTTCTCCGGTTATCGTCCCCAGTTCTATTTCCGCACAACGGACGTGACGGGCGTTGCAACGCTTCCCGAAGGCGTGGAAATGGTGATGCCCGGTGATAACGTGAAGATGACCATTGAGTTGATTACTCCGATTGCGATGGAAGAGCAGTTGAGATTCGCTATTCGCGAAGGCGGCAGGACAGTTGGTGCTGGTGTCGTAAGCAAAGTCATTGAATAGGGAATAGGTTTATTTTACCGATGAAAGAACAAAAGATTAGAATTCGTCTCAAAGCTTACGACTATAAACTGTTGGATCGTTCCGTAGAGGAAATCGTGGAAACAGCTAAAAAGACCGGTGCGCGTGTTGCCGGCCCCATTCCCATTCCTACGGAAATCAACAAGTACTGCGTGAATCGCTCACCGCATGTGGACAAAAAATCTCGCGAGCAGTTTGAAATCAGAACACACAAAAGGTTGGTTGATATCGTCGGGCCTACTCAAGCCACAGTGGACGCTTTGATGAAACAGGATCTTTCCGCCGGGGTTGATGTGGAAATAAAAGCGTAGGCGTGCTTTTTAATTCTTGAAAGATGGCACTGAGAACTGCCATCTTTCATTTTTGAAGTTTCTATTACTAAAAAAGTTGGAATATCAGATGAGCAAGGGAATTATAGGTAAAAAATTAGGAATGACCCAGGTTTTCGCGGAGGATGGCTCGGCGGTAGGCGTTACGGCCATTGAAGTTGAACCGTCGGTTGTTTTGCAGGTGAAAACAAAGGATAAAGACGGTTATGATGCCGTTCAGCTTGGCTACGGCCGTGTTAAACAGAAAAATGTTGCCAAGCCTCTGCAGGGTCACTTTAACAAGGCCAACAAAGGCTTCTTCCGTTTTGTCAGAGAATTTGCCGTGCAATCTGAAACATACGATGTGGGGCAGGAAATTACAGCCGACATATTCAAAATGGGCGATTACGTTGATGTTGTAGGGACGTCGAAAGGAAAAGGGTTTCAGGGCGTTGTTAAAAGACACGGCTTCGGCGGCGGCAGGGCTACTCACGGGTCCATGTTCCATCGCGCACCGGGTTCCATTGGCGCCAGCGCTGATCCCTCCCGTGTTTTTAAAGGAACAAAAATGGGTGGTCAGATGGGTAATGTTCGTAAAACCACTCAGAATTTACAGGTGTGGCAGGTTCGTTCCGACAGAAATTTACTGCTGTTGAAAGGGGCTGTCCCCGGCAGCAGAAACGGTTTTGTATTAATTAAGAAAGCTAAGAAAAAATAGCTATTTAAGGTGCATCTGGAGTTATAAACATGGCAGTCGCGGATGTTTTTGATATCGAAAAAAAGAAAGTTGCTGAAGTTGATCTGAATGATGCCGTATTCGGCGCTGATGTCAATGAAGCGGTCATATATGATGTGGTCAAAATGCAGTTAGCTGCAAGGCGCTCCGGTACGGCATCCACCAAAACCCGAAGCGATATCAGCGGCGGCGGCAAAAAACCATGGCGTCAAAAGGGAACCGGTCGCGCGAGGTCCGGGTCGTCGAGATCACCCATCTGGCGAAAAGGCGGAATCGTTTTCGGTCCTCATCCCAGAGATTATTCCTACAGTGTTCCGAGAAAAATTCGTAAAAAAGCGTTGATATCCGCTTTAAGCATGAAATTCAAAGAGAATAAGATGGTCATCTTGAAAGATTTCCCGATGGAAAAAATCAGCACGCGCGTTTTTCAAAAAGTTGTCGATCTCTTCGATTTGAAGAAAGCGCTTTTTGTGTTGGCTGATAACAACGAAGTCTTGTTGAAATCATCGCGTAATATAAAGAATGTTAAGATGATCAGGTCGGAAGGCATTAACGTTTATGATATTTTAAATTATGAACATTTGATCCTTCTCGAACCCTCCGTAAAAAAGATTGAGGGAGCTTTGCTGATATAATGGAAATTAACAAAATTATAAAAAGAATACTGGTTACGGAAAAGAGCACCGCAGCGCGGGATGCATCAAACAAATATTTTTTTGAAGTTGACCGTAAAGCGAACAAAGTGGAAATAGCGGGTGCGGTTGAAAAACTTTTTAAAGTCAAAGTGGTTGATGTTCGCGTCATGCATGTTTTGGGGAAAAAGAAAAGAATGGGAAGAATTGTAGGTCAAAAAAGCTCCTGGAAAAAAGCTGTAGTGACATTGGCCGCCGGTAACAGTATCGAATTTGCTGAAGGCGTATAAGAATTGAGTTAAGGATTAGACTGATGGCAATTATTAAGTATAAACCGACATCACCGGGCAGAAGATTTCAGAGCGTTTCTGATTTCGCCGAGATTACCTCAACCGAACCGGTGAAGAGATTGTTGAAGCCTTTGAAGAAGAAAGGTGGTCGCAACAGCTATGGAAGGGTTACGGCGCGTCATATCGGTGGAGGTCACAAACGCAAATATAGAATGATTGATTTTTGCCGGAACAAGGCTGATATTCCGGCCAGGGTTGCGTCGATTGAGTATGATCCGAACAGAACCGCGAGAATCGCTCTGCTCAATTACCGGGACGGCGAAAAACGATATATTGTCGCCCCAGCCCAGGTCAATGTCGGTGATGTTTTGTACAGCGGTGAAAAAGCCGATATTAAACCGGGCAATGCTGTTCCGCTGAAGTACATTCCTCTGGGATCTTTGATTCACAATGTAGAATTAAAAGTCGGGCGCGGCGGACAGCTGATCAGATCAGCAGGAGCCTACGGTCAGTTGATGGCCAAAGAAGGAGATTACGCTCAGGTTCGCCTGCCTTCCGGCGAAGTCCGCAAGGTATTTATTGAATGCATGGCAACCATCGGACAGGTTGGCAATAATGAACACGAAAACATCAGTATCGGCAAAGCCGGACGAAAGCGCTGGCTGGGCAAAAAGCCGCACGTGCGCGGTGTCGTCATGAATCCGGTTGATCATCCGATGGGCGGCGGTGAAGGCAAGTCCTCCGGCGGCCGGCATCCCTGTACGCCTTGGGGCATTCCGACAAAAGGTCATAAAACCAGAAAAAATAAGAGAACTGATAAGTATATTATTAAGAGAAGAGGTAAATAAGCGTGGCACGTTCGATCAAAAAAGGTCCGTATATTGAAGAAAGGTTGCTGGCTAAAATCAGAAAAATGGAAGCCGAGGGAACCAAGAATGTTATCAAGACCTGGTCACGGCGTTCAACCATCACACCGGAGCTGATCGGTTATACGTTGGCCGTGCATAACGGGAAAAAATTCATTCCGGTTTATGTCACGGAAAATATGGTGGGGCATAAGCTTGGAGAATTTGCGCCGACCAGAGTTTTCTTTTCGCATTCTGGAGATCGCAAGACTAAAGTGAGCTAGCGGTATTTTAAAGATACAGCGGTAAGGTTTGGAGTTGATAAATATGGAAGCAAAAGCGGTTGCAAGACATATACGAATGTCGCCACAGAAGGTTAGGCTTGTGGCTGATCTGATCCGGGGGAAGAAAGTGCGGGAAGCGCGTAATATCCTCCTCTACACCCGAAAATACGCTGCAGGGATTGTCGCCAACGTGCTGAAGTCGGCAGTGGCCAATGCCGTACAGAATCCCAACATTGACGAGAATATTCTTTATGTAAAAGAAGTTTTTGTGGATCAGGGACCGTCATTGAAGCGCTGGCGGGCAAGAGCGCAGGGAAGAGCGGCGGGGATCAAGAAAAGAAGTTCACATATTACTGTTATTTTGGACGAAATATAAGGAGGTACGGTTTTGGGTCAGAAGGTTAACCCGGTAGGATTACGGTTGGGCTACATTAAGAAATGGCAATCGGTATGGTATACCGATAAAAAATACAGCGAAGTCCTGCACGAAGACTTGCAGATCAGAAAGTACCTGAAAAAGAAACTGTATCATGCGGGGATTTCCAAAATCGAGATTGAACGAGCGGCCAATAAAGCCAAGGTGAATATTTACTCGGCCCGACCCGGGGTGATCATCGGGAAAAAAGGATCCGAAATAGAGAAACTCAAATCGGAAATAGAAAAATTTTCGCAGGCGGAAATTATCATTAACATTCTGGAAGTACGCAAACCGGAAGTTGATGCTCAATTGGTTGCGGAAAATGTAGCCATGCAGTTGGAAAAGAGGGTTGCTTTTCGCCGGGCCATGAAGAAGTGCGTCGGATATGCCTTGAAATTCGGCGCCAAAGGAATCAAAATCGCGTGCTCGGGAAGATTGGGCGGCGCGGAAATGTCCCGTGCAGAATGGTACCGGGAAGGAAGAGTGCCGCTGCACACGCTGAGAGCTGACATTGATTACGGATTTACGGAGGCCAATACAGCCTACGGATTGATCGGCGTGAAAGTTTTCATTTTTCACGGGGAAGTTTTGCCGACAAAGAGTGATAAATAAAATAAATTCTGCCTGCGTTTTGCGCAGTTCAAAACGGGCAGCTATTGATGTGGTTAGGAAAATCGGGAGAGTAGTTTTATGTTAATGCCGAAAAGGGTAAAATTCAGAAAATTGCAAAAAGGGCGAATGGGCGGCAAGGCGACCAGAGGGAGTTCCATCGCTTTTGGCGAATATGGATTGCAGGCGGCGGAATGCGGCTGGATAACATCCCGCCAAATTGAAGCGGCTCGTGTTGCCATGACTCGTCATGTCAAACGCGGGGGCAGAATCTGGATCAGAATATTTCCCCATAAGTCCATAACGAAAAAACCGGCGGAAACCCGTATGGGTAAAGGTAAAGGCGCTCCTGAAGGATGGGTGGCGGTGGTCAAGCCCGGATCGGTTCTTTATGAAATGGAGGGCGTTTCCAAAGAAGTAGCAAAGGAAGCGTTTCGCTTGGCGGCCCATAAACTATCCATAGCAACAAAATTTTTATCGAGGGATATCGCTGATGAAAATTAAAGAAATCAGAGCTCTCGACGTCAGCGGGCTCAAACAAAAAATCGCTGAATTGAGTGAAGAACTTTTCCGGTTAAAGATCAGACATGCATCGGGGCAACTCGAATCAACAGTCATGCTTGGTAAAATACGCAGGGATATCGCCCGTGTCAACACCGTGTTGAAAGAAAAGGAGGCAGCGAGTTAATCCATGACTGAAAGAGGAAATAAACGCACGATCAAAGGCGTGGTGATAAGCAACAAAATGGATAAAACCATCGTGGTCAGGGCCGAGCGCCTGGTGAAGCATCCGGTTTTTCATAAGTATGTGCGTAAACATGTGAAATACAAAGCTCATGACGAGAAAAATCAGAGCAAGTTGGGGGATACAGTTTTAATTATTGAATCAAGGCCGTTGAGTAAAGAGAAGCGCTGGCGGATGCTGGAAATTCTGGAAAAGGCAAAATAGATTGAGTGACTTATTCAATGAAGTCAGTTTGATGAGGATTTTTTTATGATTCAGATGCAGACCATATTAAATGTTGCGGATAACTCCGGTGCCAAGAAGGTTGCTTGCATCAAGGTGCTGGGCGGATCGAAGCGGCGTTATGCAAGTTTGGGGGATGTGATTGTTGTTTCCGTGAAGGAAGCAATTCCCAATTCCAAGGTTAAAAAAGGTGATGTCATTAAAGCGGTTATCGTGCGCACCGTCAAGGAAGTAAGAAGACCGGACGGCTCTTATCTGAAATTTGACGACAATTCGGCGGTGTTGATTTCCAATCAGATGGAACCAATCGGAACAAGAATTTTTGGACCTGTCGCCCGCGAATTAAGAGCGAGACAGTTCATGAAAATTATATCTCTGGCTCCTGAAGTTTTGTAAAAAAGATTCGCAGAGGGAAAAAATGAGTTTAAGCAAATTAAGAAAAGGGGATACGGTTAAAGTTCTTGCCGGTAAAGATAAGGGTAAGACGGGAAAGGTCCTGGCGGTCATTCCTGAAAAGAACAGGATTGTGGTAGAGAAGGTTAATATCATTAAAAAACACAAACGACCTGACCAGAAATCCAAGGGCGGAATCGTGGAAAAAGAAGGTTCCATTCACATATCCAATGCCGGATTGTTCTGCAGCAAATGCAACAAAGCCGTCAGGATACAAAGCAAAAAACTGGAAGATGGAAAGAAAGTACGCATCTGCAGCAAATGCAAAGAAGCAATTAATGTGGGTTAAATAAAATGGCAAGATTAAAAGATTATTATTTGAAAACGGTAGTTCCGGCTCTGGTCAAAGAGTTCAATTATAAGAATCCGATGCAAGTGCCCAAAATGGATAAGATTGTCATCAATATGGGTCTTGGCGAAGCCATTCAGAACGTAAAGATTATTGACGGCGCCGTGCAGGAACTGGCGGCGATTACAGGCCAGAAGCCGATCGTCAACAAGGCGAAAAAATCTATTGCGACGTTTAAGCTCAGACAGGGTATGCCGATCGGTTGTTCTGTCACGCTGAGAAAACAAATTATGTATGAATTTTTTGATCGTCTGGTGAACGCCGCACTGCCCAAGGTCAGAGATTTTCGTGGCATATCGCCGAATGCTTTTGACGGCAGGGGGAATTTTTCCATCGGGTTGCAGGAACAGATCATTTTCCCTGAAATTGATTATGATAAAATTGAAAAAAATAAAGGAATGAATATTACCATTGTGACCACGGCAAAAACCGACGCGGAAGCCCGATTTTTGCTGAAAATGATGGGCGTTCCTTTCAAACAGTAAATTGTTAAGCTCCGGAGGAATTTTGCGTGGCTAAAAAGTCATTGATAGCGAAGGCGAAAAGAGAGAAGAAATTTTCGGTCAGAGAATATAACCGCTGTCCTCTTTGCGGACGGCCGCGGGCATATTACAGAAAATTTGACATGTGCAGAATTTGTTTGCGTAAACTTTCCCTGCAGGGAGAACTCCCCGGGGTAATAAAATCCAGTTGGTAACTTCAGTTTAAGGAGAAAAAGCATGGGGATGACGGATCCTATTGCCGATATGTTAACCAGAATCAGAAACGCGAATAAAGCGCGTTTCAAGAAAGTTCATGTCAGTGTATCGCAGATGAATGTTAATATTGCCGGTGTGTTGAAAAAGACAGGTTATATTGGTAATTATGAGAAGGTCAAAGATGAAAAAGGTGGGCAGACGCTGGAAATAATTCTTAAATATCCCGACTCCAAGCGTACGGTGATTACGAATATCAAGAGAGTCAGCAAGCCGGGACGCAGAATTTATGTTCCCGCGGACAGCATTCCCAAAGTCTTGAACGGTTTGGGAATTTCTATTCTTTCAACTTCCAAAGGTGTCATCACCGACGCGGAAGCCAGAGAGTTAAATGTTGGCGGAGAAATTCTCTGTAACGTTTGGTAGTTTGAACATTATGATAATAAGCAGGAGCTGTGGTTCATGTCGAGAATAGGTAAAAAACCAATAAGTTTTCCCAAAAATGTCAAAATCAGCCAGAACGCTGATGTAATCAAGGTTGAAGGACCCAAGGGGGCTCTTTCTTCTAAATTGCCTGAAGGAATTAATATTAAGGTAGATGATGGCAGCATCTCGGTGGAGAGAAAATCAGAAGCGCTTGCCGTTCGTTCCTACCATGGCTTGACCCGAACACTGATCGACAATATGGTGAAAGGCGTTACCACCGGCTTTGAAAAAAAACTCGAAATATCCGGAGTCGGTTACCGCGCTGAAGCTGCCGATAAAATTCTGAAATTGATCTTGGGATTTTCCAGCCCGGTGCAATACGATATTCCCAAGGGAATCGACGTCAAGATTGATAAACAGGTGAGCATTGTTGTTTCCGGCATTGACAAAGAATTGGTCGGAAGAGTCGCGGCAGAAATAAGGTCTTTAAGAAAACCGGAGCCCTACAAAGGCAAGGGTATCAAATATGCTGACGAATATATTAAGCGCAAAGCCGGCAAGTCGGCCAGTGCTTAATTTGAGAAAAATAATATTTTACCGTAAAGAGGTAGAAAATTGGCTTCGAAAAAAACATTAAAAATCAGAGAAAAGAGAGAAAAAAGAACAAGGTCGAAACTTGTTGGAACACAGGAAAGGCCTCGCCTGTCCGTCTTCCGGAGTGACAGGCATATTTATGTTCAAGCCATCAATGATGCCCAGGCAAACACTCTGGCCACCGCATCAACGCTGTGCAAAGAAGTAGCGAAAAAGATCAAAGATAAAAACAAAACGGATGTGGCCAGGGAAGTTGGCAAGTTGATTGCTGAACGTTTAAAAGCCAAGGGAATTGACAAGGTAGTGTTTGATCGGGGAAGGTTTCTCTATCACGGGCGTGTTAAGGCGTTGGCTGAAGCCGCCAGGGAAAGCGGTCTGAAATTTTAATTTTATTAAATAAAAAAGATAATAAAGGAAAGAACCTTTGGACAAGAAAGAAAAAGAAATGAAAGATATGGAGCTTCTGGACCGGGTTGTCGCCATTAACAGAACGGCGAAGGTGGTCAAGGGCGGCAGACGTTTCCGTTTCAGCGCCATTGTGGTTGTGGGAGACGGCAACGGAATGATCGGCACAGGATTGGGGAAAGCACATGAAGTTCCCGAAGCAATCCGCAAGGGCATGGACATGGCTAAGAAAAATATGGTGAAAGTTGCCGTTGTGGAAAGAACCATTCCATATGAAGTCATTGGACGTTACGGCGCAGGCAAAGTCCTTTTAAAACCGGCATCCGAAGGAACGGGATTGATTGCCGGCGGCGCTGTCCGGGCGGTGCTGGAGGTTGCCGGCGTTCATAATGTTTTGACCAAATGTCTGGGGTCTCATAATCCTCATAACCTGGTGAAAGCAACTCTGGAAGGCCTCTGTCAATTGAAAAATCCGGAAGAGATTGCCGCCCAGAGAGGCAAGTAGTTCCGTCAATCATACGATGAGGTAGATAAACGTGGGTAAAATGTTAAAGATAACAAAAGTAAAAAGTGTAATCGGCCGTCCCGAAAAACAGAGAAAAATTTTAAAGGGGATGGGCCTGACCAAATTAAATAAAACAGTCACTTTGTCTGATACGCCGCAGATACGCGGTATGATCAATAAAGTCATTCATTTAGTGTCCGTGGAAGAGTCAAAGGAGTAAAATATGGATCTGAGTTCATTAAAAGTTCCCGTGGGCGCGACAAAAAAACGCAAGCGCGTTGGACGGGGCAATGCTTCCGGTCATGGTGGGACATCCGGCAAAGGCCACAAGGGGCAGAAGGCTCGTTCCGGCGGAAAAGTAAGAATGGGGTTTGAAGGCGGACAAATGCCGATGGCGCGGCGTTTGCCAAAACGCGGCTTCCGCAATCCTTTCCGGGAGAAATTTGTCGCGGTCAATATCCTCGATTTATGCCGGAAGTTCAGCAAAGGCGCGGTTATTGATGAAGCGGCTCTTGTGAAAAACGGTATTGTTAAAAAAGAAGGAATCAATATCAAAATTCTGGCCAAGGGCGAGATTGATTTTCCCGTTACGTTAAAGATAGCCAGAATCAGCCCGGCCGCGAAAAATAAAATTACCGCTGCGGGCGGTTCGGTGGAAGAGGTAATCTGAGTTGTTAGAAGGGCTGGGCGGCGTATCTAAAATTCCGGAACTGCAAAGAAGGATTTTGTTCACGATTCTTCTTCTGGGCGTTTATCGCATTGGTGTTTACATTCCCACTCCCGGGATCGACAATGTCGCTCTCCTAGCTTATTTTGAACATGCCAAAGGCTCGTTGTTCGGTCTGATGGATATGTTTGCCGGAGGCGCTTTCAGCAATTTTTCTATTTTTGCCCTGGGCATTATGCCCTATATCAGTTCTTCGATTATTTTGCAGTTGCTGACGATTGCGGTTCCGCATTTGGAACGGCTGTCCAAGGAAGGTGAATCGGGCAGGCGCAAAATCACGCAATACACCCGTTACGGGACTGTTCTTTTAAGTATGATTCAGGGATTCGGCATCGCTTTCGGTTTGCAGCAGATGGCCGGACCTTCAGGAGCCCCGATTGTTTTGAACCCGGGCATTGGCTTTGTTTTGATGACGATGATTACGCTGACATCCGGCACGGCCTTTATCATGTGGCTCGGTGAAGTCATTACGGAAAAAGGCATCGGTAACGGCATATCACTGATCATTTTTGCCGGTATTGTTTGCCGGATACCGGCGGCAATCGGAAATACCTTTAGACTGGCCACGGCCGGTGAACTGGGGGTATTGATTATCTTGTTAATTACCGCTTTAATGGTGGCGGTGGTTGGCGCGATTGTTTTCGTGGAAGGCGGGCAGCGCCGCATTCCCGTACAGTACGCCAAGAGAGTTGTCGGTCGGAAGATGTATGGAGGACAGACAACGCATCTGCCTCTGAAAGTGAATACATCAGGAGTTATTCCGCCGATTTTTGCATCGTCGGTGATTATGTTTCCGGCAACGATTGCTAATTTTGCTCCGCAGACCTGGATGAAGGATATCGCTTCTTACCTGGTACCGGGCAGACTGGCTTATGAAGTTCTTTATGTTGCTTTTATCTTTTTCTTTTGCTTCTTCTACACGGCGGTGACTTTCAAACCCGATGACGTTGCGGAAAACATGAAGAAATACGGTGGTTATGTGCCGGGAATCAGACCCGGGAAGAAAACCGCCGAGTATATTGAAAACGTCCTGGAGAAATTGACATTCAGCGGTGCAATCTATGTTTCCATCATTTGCGTGCTGCCCAGTGTTTTGATTGCTCAGTTAAACGTTCCATTTTATTTCGGCGGAACGGCGCTCTTGATTGTTGTCGGCGTGGCGATGGATACGGCAAGTCAAATTGAATCGCACCTTTTGACCAGGCAATATGAAGGATTCATGAAAAAGGGCCACATTGCCCGCAGGAGATAACGGAAGATTATCATGGTTATTCTGAAGCTTCCGGAAGAAATTGAAAAAGCAAGAGCGAGCAACCGTATCGTTGCAGAGGTTTTAAGCAGACTGAGAGAAAAAGTCAAACCGGGTGTCAAAACAAAAGACCTGGATGCGTTTGCGGAGGGGATCGCGGAAAAAAGAGGAGCCAGGCCGGCCTTTAAAGGGTATCATGGCTATCCGCACTCTCTGTGCATATCGATAAACGAAGTGGTTGTGCACGGCATGCCTTCAGAGCGGGTGCTCATGGAAGGAGACATTGTTGGACTTGATTTTGGAGTCTGTTATCAGGGCTTCTACGGTGACGCAACCATAACCTTGCCGGTGGGCAGGGTGACGGACAGAGCCTTAAAGCTGATGCAGGTTACCGAACAGAGTTTATACGCCGGTATAGAGCAGGCCAGAGAAGGCAACCGATTGGGCGACATATCTGCCGCTGTTCAATCCGTGGCCGAAGACGCAGGGTATTCGGTGGTTCGAGACTTCGTCGGTCACGGCATAGGAAAGAATCTGCACGAGGAACCGCAGATTCCCAATTTCGGTCAAAAGGGACGAGGCATCGAGCTGAAGAAGGGAATGATTCTGGCGATTGAGCCGATGGTCAATGAAGGCCAGTTCAGAGTTCAGATTTTGCCGGACGGTTGGACGGTTGTTACGAAAGACGGCAGCTTGTCGGCTCATTTTGAGCATTCGGTGGCGATCACGGAAAACGGTCCTGACATATTAAGTAAACTGAACTAGTTTTGGGTAATGAAAAGAGTATGGCCAAAGAGGAAGCAATAGAAGTTGAAGGGAGAGTGATTGAGCCCCTGCCCAATGCCATGTTCCGGGTGGAACTGGACAACGGACACAAGGTGCTGGCCCATATATCCGGTAAGATGCGCATGCATTTTATTAAGATCCTGCCGGGAGATAAAGTGACGGTCGAACTTTCACCTTATGACTTAACCCGGGGGCGCATTACTTACAGGACGAAGTGAAAACATTTTTACTGAAAATGAGGAGTTAAGATCGTGAAGGTTAGATCGTCAGTCAAAAAAATATGCGAGAAATGTAAAATTGTCAAACGCAAAGGTGTTTTGCGGGTGATTTGTGAAAATCCCAAGCACAAACAGCGTCAGGGATAGTTTTTAAACATTCAGGAGGTTATAGGTGGCACGAATTTCAGGTGTTGATTTACCGAAAAATAAGAGAATGGAAGTTGCTTTAACTTACATTTACGGCATTGGGCCGGCTAAGGCGAGGCAGATCCTTAAAAATTCCGGCGTCAGTCCGGACACAAGAACGGATGATCTGGCCGATTCGGAAATATCAGCAATCAGAAGTATCATTGACAAGGATCACAAGGTAGAAGGCGATCTGCGCAGAGATACGTCCATGTCCGTCAAGCGTCTGATGGATATCGGAACTTACCGGGGTTTGCGGCATCGCAAGGGACTTCCCGTAAGAGGTCAGAGAACACATACGAACGGACGAACCAGAAAAGGTCCGCGCAGAGCGATTGCAGGCAAGAAAAAGTAATTTAATTATTTCCAGCTGGAGGCATCATGGCGAAAGCAGTCAGAAAAACTGGCAAGAAAAAAGAAAAGAAAAATATCACCGAAGGTATTGCGCATATTCAGTCGACGTTCAATAATACGATTGTTACCATAACCGATATGAGCGGTAATGTCATCGCCTGGTCTTCGTCCGGACTTCAGGGTTTCAAGGGATCGCGCAAGAGCACGCCTTTTGCGGCGCAGATGGCTGCGGAAGATGTTGTGCGCAAGGCCAAAGAGCAGGGAATGCGCAAGGTCCAGGTTTATATCAAGGGCCCCGGCGCCGGCAGAGAGTCTGCATTGCGCTCATTGCAGATAGCCGGTTTGACGATAACTTTGATTCGCGATGTGACGCCTGTTCCGCATAACGGATGCCGGCCGCCGAAACGTCGCAGAGTGTAAATGTAAATCACAGGAATAATAATTTATCAGGAAATATTATAGGGAGGCTTTTTTGGCAAGATATACGGATTCCTCATGCAGGTTGTGTCGCCGTGAAGGACTAAAACTTTTTTCCAAGGGCGACAGGTGTTATTCGGAAAAATGTTCCTTTGAACGAAGGGATTATGTTCCGGGCGATCATGGTCAGATGCATAAAAAACAGCGTTCTGATTACGGTGTTCAGTTGCGGGAAAAACAAAAGCTAAAAAGAATGTACGGGCTTTTGGAAAAGCAATTCAGAAGTTATTTTGAAAAGGCTGATAAGCAAAAGGGTATCACCGGCACGAATTTACTGGTGCTTCTGGAAAGAAGAATGGACAACATGGTTTTTCGCATGGGCTTTGCCAATTCCAGAATTGAGGCCAGACAGTTAATCAGTCACGGCCATTTTCTTGTGAATGGCAAACCGGTGAATGTTCCGTCTTATTTGCTTAAAGCCGGGAATGAAGTTAGCGTCAAGGAAGGCAGCCGTCAAATTACCCGTATTATGGGAGCGCTTGAAACGGTTGTCAGACGAGGCGTTCCGCAGTGGCTGGAGTTGGATAAAGACAATTTCAAAGCCAGAATTAAAACACTGCCGGTGCGGGAAGATTTAACCATGCCGATACAGGAACAGCTTGTTGTCGAACTTTATTCGAAGTAAAAATAAACTATTTTCATAAACCAGCAACTATAAGGATGGGTTTAATTATGCAAAGGAACTGGTCAAGTTTGATTCGTCCCAAGCGTATTGATGTTGATGAAGCGACACATACGAATTTCTACGGAGAATTTACCATTCAGCCTCTGGAAAGAGGATTCGGTATCACGTTGGGCAACGCCTTGAGAAGGGTATTGCTTTCTTCCATACAGGGCTCTGCCATTGTTTCAGCGAAAATTGAAGGGGTTTTGCACGAGTTTTCCACAATTCCCGGAGTTAAAGAAGACGTTACGGACATCATCTTAAATTTAAAGGGTGTTCGTTTTAAACTCGGACAGGCAAACGCGAAAGAAGTGAGCATTGATGTGGCCCGTGTTGGGGAAGTAACAGCCGCCGATATCATTACAGACGGCGCCGTGGAAATTCTGAATCCCGAACATCACATTGCCACCATATCCAGCGGGTCTTTCAAGGCCAAGCTGATGGTCAAGATGGGTAAGGGGTATGTACCGGCTAAAAAAGAACTGGAGCCCGATCAACCCAAGGGCACGATCAACATCGACGCAATTTTTTCTCCGATTAAAAAAGTAAATTACATTGTCTCCCACGCCCGCGTCGGTCAGATTGCCGATTATGACAAGCTGACGCTGGAAGTGTGGACGGACGGCAGCGTCAGGCCGGAAGATGCCATCGCTTACTCCGCGAAAATTCTCAAACAGCAGCTGGATGTTTTTATTAATTTTGAAGAAGTTGAAGAGGAAATTGTGCCGGAAAAGCAGGACGAACCGGACAACTTGAACAAAGTGTTATCCCGTTCCGTGGAAGATCTGGAGCTGTCGGTGCGTTCAGCGAATTGCCTGAAAAATGCAGGAATCAACACCATCGGAGAGCTGGTTCGAAAAACAGAAGCGGAAATGCTCAAAACGAAGAATTTCGGCCGCAAATCATTGAGTGAAATTAAAGATATTTTAAGTGAGTATGATCTCACGTTCGGCATGGATATCGACTCTAAGAGTTAGAATTTAACATCACATTGTATTTATTAAAAGGAAAGAGGTAATTTAACCATGTATCACGGGAAAGCGGGCAGCAAACTGGGCAGAACTTCCAGCCATAAGGAAGCAATGCTTCGTAATATGGTTACTTCTGTTATTAAACATGAACGTATCCGCACAACAGATACCAAAGCAAAGGAACTGAGAAAATTGGCGGAAAAAATGATTACCCTGGGTAAAAAGGGCAGTCTGCACGCACGTCGTCAGGCTTTGGCGGTTGTCAGAGATAAAGAAACGGTTAGCAAACTTTTCGGTGAACTGACGGAACGCTATCGCAATCGCGCGGGAGGATACACGAGAATCGTCAAGGCCGGTTACCGTTACGGTGACAACGCTCCGGTGTCCATCCTAGAATTCATCGCCGATGAGAAAAAGAAAGAAAAAGCCAAAGCGAAAGGAAAAGCCAGAACAAAGGCCAAAACAAAAGAAAA
Source organism: Smithella sp. (assembly GCA_035350895.1). Lineage (GTDB taxonomy): Bacteria > Desulfobacterota > Syntrophia > Syntrophales > Smithellaceae > Smithella. The sequence continues at coordinate 28,405 of DAOPVC010000001.1, forward strand.
AGCGGCTGAATAGCTTGTTTCTTCATGAGAAATTGAAAAAGCGGGGTTTGCGCCCCGCTTTTTTTATGGTTGTTTTTTAACAGCAAAAGAAGTATTGAAAGACAGTCGCTGAAAAAGCGAGGGGCGATGTTTTTCCCTGCCACCGGAAGGTGGCGGAAGCATTTGCGCTGGAACATGAATAACAATGGAGGTTGATCATGGCAGAAAAGAAAATTGGCGAAGTAATGAAATTTTTCTCAAAACCTTCAGTGGCTGCGGTGAAAATAACGGACGGAGAACTTCATATCGGCGACAGCATCAAATTTTCCGGACATACTACTGATTTTACAGATGTCATCCAATCCATGGAGGTGGATAATAAATCAGTACCCAAAGCAGTTGCCGGTGATTTTATCGGTGTCAAGGTTTCCGATCGTGTTCGTCCCGGCGATGAGGTTTTCAAGGTTACACCGGACTAATTTCTTCTTTCTGAAAGATTTCCGACTTTTGTGACTCCCCATAACATGAAGTCAAGGGGAGTTTATGCGCAAAAAACTACTTTCCATGCATCGGCCACATCATGACAACAGAGAAAATAAATTCCTGAATGTGCCGGCGATCAATACATTTTATCGTTTCCCCAATCATACCCTGATGGCGAGCCGCAATGATTTATTTTTTCCGAAAGCTATGATATGAAAATTCAATTTTCTGAACGTCAATATTCATCACAGTAAAACAATGCGTAAAATTATCATATCATTCTTAGTGATTCTGACTTTGATTTGCTCCTGCTCGGACAAAAACGAAAAAGCGGCGGATTGGGTCCATCAGGCAGACAAATTATGGGACGGACAAAAATATACCGATTCTGAAAAGGCAATTGAATGCTTGGGGCGTGCTATTGAATTGCGGCAAACGAACGCCGAACTTTATAATAAACGAGGAAATGCCTATTATAATATCGGCCAGTATGATCTGGCTGTTGATGATTTCAGCAGAGCTGTCAATATGGCGCCGAAATATGCCGATGCCTACAATAACAGGGCCGCTGCTTATATCCGGCTTGGTGAATATCAACGTGCCGTCGAGAACTATAATGAAGCCATCCGCCTGAACCCTCATCATGCCGTTTTCTTTAACAACAGAGGGGTTGTTTACCTTCTTCAACACCAGAAAGAATCCGGTTGCCGCGATGTGCAAAGAGCGTGTGCACTGGGAGATTGCGTGACGATGGCAGAGGCTAAGCTCAAAGCATACTGCTTCTGATGTGATGCAGAACAATCATGCGGGTCTGACGGCCAATACCGCTGACTTCCGCTGTCGAAACTTCCCTGCAGGCCCGGTCGGATTTTTCTTTCCGATATCGTTCATGGAAATTCTTCTTTTAAAAATCATAAATGCTGCTATAATATAATAGCTCAAAGTCAAATCGCATTTTAAAGGTTTGAAACGATTAAGCGGGAAGGAGAATAGGAATGCTCAGCTCAAAAACAGAAATTGTAACCACCGTTGTTATCGTGTTATATCTGATATCATTATTCATGGTGCTGCTTAAAGAATTGGGCATATGGACACCATAAGCATCAATGATCAAAATTTTTATGGCAGGGTCAAAAACGGCCCTGTTTTTTTATGGAGGAAGTGTTTTAGTTTTGGGGACCTCTTTCTCTTTTCAGCGAATAATAAAACATAATTCCCATGGACAATATATTGTCAGGATTTTTATAGTCATGTAAAGAAAGGATGGCTTAACAACCAGATGGAAAGTGCAATTGCCAGAGCGATTCAATTAAAATATCATTCTGTCGCGCTGATGTGGTCTGATGAAAAGCCGGCGGATGCCATGCAGTTTTCCGAAGGGAAATGGGGCTGTGTCATGTGGCTGGCTGTTCATGCGGCTAAAGGCAAGTCTGCCGTTGCTGATCAAAAGACATTCGGCTGTTTCGGCGGCGGCGTGGGACTCGGATTCGGTAACCAGTATAAAAGTTTTCCCGGCGGTGAAGAAAGTTTTTGTCATTTTCTTTCCGGCGGCAATGCCCAACGCAAAGGCGGTATGGAAACTGCCGAAAAGATAAAACCGTTCATGACCAAAGAAAGTTATGATAATTTTCTTCATGGCGAGCGCTATATTAAAAGTCCGGAGCTTGTCCGAAAATTTGTTGACGGCCTGCCCGTAACGAACATACCCGCACAATATGTTATTTTTAAACCTCTATCCGATATTGAGATTACCGGAGAAGAACCGCAGACGGTCATTTTTTTCGTCAATCCCGATCAGTTGTCCGCTTTAACCGTTCTGGCCAATTATGGACGCGTTAATAACGAAAATGTCATTATGCCTTATGCGGCCGGTTGCCAAAGCATCGGTATTTACCCGTACCGGGAATCAAAATTACAAAATCCGCGCGCGGTTGTCGGCCTTACCGACCTATCCGCCCGGGTATATGTCCGCAAGCTCCTGGGAGATTCCAACTTGATGACATTTGCCGTGCCTTTTTCTCTTTTCAGCGAAATGGAGCAAAACGTTCCCGGATCTTTTCTGGAGCGTCATACTTGGCGGAATTTGTTATCTGAGAGAAAATAATATCGATTAAAGTAAAACGCTATAATTTAATTGCCTGCCCGAATAAGGTGTGCTAGGTTGCTGCATATTGAATCATCCATTATAAAAATATTTAAATATCAATAACATAGCTATGAAATCAGACAAGCCAAATTCTTCTGCATATCTGGAAAGCCTGAACATCGATAAGATGCGTTTTGGTCTCGATGCCATCAGAAAGCTCTTATTCCGGCTGGGAAATCCGCAGAAATCATACAGAACAATCATCATCGCCGGAACAAACGGTAAGGGATCAACCGCCGCCATGACCGCATCTGTTCTGCGCGCCGCCGGTTACCGCGTCGGGCTCTACACATCGCCGCATTTAATAGATGTCAGGGAAAGGATCGTTGTCGGCGGGAGGAAAATATCTTTAAAAGAATTTAACCGGACGATTGCCGATGTCAGGAATCACGTCAAGCAAAACGTCAGTTATTTTGAATTTCTTACTGCAGTAGCCCTGGTGTATTTTCAGAAACAAAAAGTAGATATTGCCGTGCTGGAAGTCGGTTTGGGCGGAAGACTGGACGCGACCAATATCTGCAACCCGCTGGTTTCGGTGATCACAAATATCAATTTCGATCACACGGCTTATCTGGGCGACACTCTGGAATCCATTGCCCGCGAGAAAGCCGGGATCATCAAGCAAAACGGCCTCTGTCTTACAGCGGTAAAACAAAAAAAAGTTCTGCACGTGCTGAAAGAGGTTTGTCGGGCCCAACGGGCAACATTGTACGTCCTGGGGCGTGATGTGAAAATAAAAAAACAGAGGGATGGATCTTTTCATTATTACGGGCTGAATCGTACTCTGAAAAATCTGACCATTCCTCTGCAGGGAGGGCATCAGTTATTCAATGCAGCGCTGGCTTTGGCGGCCGTTGAAATGGGTGAAAAGAAGGGACTCGTCGTCGGCGCCGAGGCCATTTACCGGGGCCTCGAAAATGCCCGTTGGGAAGGGAGGCTGGAAGTCCTTCAGAAACACCCTCTTGTTCTTCTTGACGGCGCGCATAATCCTGCCGGTATTGACACCCTGTGCCGATCCTTGAAAAAGGATTTTTCTTTTCGTCGTTTGATTGTTATTTTTGGAGCCCTTGCAGATAAGGATTATCAAAAAATGCTTGGTAAACTCTGCCCTCTTGCCTCGAAAATAATCGTGACGCAAATCAACGCCAAACGGGCTGTCCCGGTGAGTGAATTGAAAGCAACAGCCCGTGAAATGGGTTATCCCTCCGTGATGACTGGAAATGTGCGGCAGGCGGTCGAACGGGCGCTGGCGCTGGCTGGACAAGAAGACCTGATTTGCGCTGCAGGGTCCTTTTATCTTGTCGGAGAGATAAAACAGGCGTTTCCTAAAACGTCCTTATGTGATAATGGAAACAGGCAGAGAAAATCGGCTGTTTAAATCCAGAAGAAGCAAAGACACGTTGCGAATGGAAATGAAAATTACGACGAACCATAAAATCATTTTTACCGGGGGCATATTTAAAAATGTTTTCCTGCCCGTTTTTCTTCTGGTCACCATCCTGCTGGCACCGTTTTCAACAACTCATGCCGCAAATCGCACGTCGGGTCATCAGGAGCCTGCACCCCGCGATCAGAAAAAGGTCTCTGCCAAGGACATCTCCGACAATCAAAAAAGCCCGGTTAATATTGAGGCCGACCTGATGGACTATGATCATGAAAGCGATTTATACCGCGCCAAGGGCAACGTAGCCATATTTTACGGGGGATCGTCTCTTCGGGCCGATGAAGTGGAATTGGATAACAAAAACAATACGGCCAGAGCGCAAGGCAATGCTTTTCTGAAAATGGAGGAAGATACGCTGCGGGGAGAGCGGATCATTTTTAATATTGAAGATAAAACCGGCGCCGCTTATCAGGCCGATGCCTTTTATGCGAGAAACAATTTTCATGTCCGTGGCGATAAAATTGAAAAGACAGGAGAAAATACATATTTTATCAATCAGCCGTCAGCGACGACCTGTGACGGCGATGATCCCGACTGGGAGATCGCCGGCAGCGAAATGAATGTGACCCTCGAGGGTTACGGTTCGATGAAAAACGCGTGCTTTCGGGTCAGGAGCATTCCGCTGCTCTATTCTCCCTATATTATTTTCCCGGCAAAGACAAAGCGACAGACCGGTTTGTTGCTTCCCTATCTGGCTTACTCCCGCGATAAAGACGGTATCGATGTGGAGCTTCCTTTTTTCTGGGCCGTTTCTCCTCAGATGGATGCGACGTTTTATCAGCGTTACATTGAAAAAAGAGGGTTTAAAGAAGGGGTGGAATTCAGATATGACTTCGGCAATAAATCCTTCGGCACGTTTTACGGGGATTATCTGGAAGATACGAAGCGGGTGACGGAAACGGCGGATGAGTCACTAAAACGCGACTGGCAGGGAACCCACAAACGCTGGTCTTATTACCTGCATCATCAGACCGAATTCGATACTCAGTTTTACCTTCGAACGGATCTGAAAAAGGTGTCCGACAAATGGTATTTCAAGGATTTTTCGGCTCACAATTATTATCGTGACCATTTCAACAGCTCTTCCGAAGACCGTTTTCAGAATGTGTCGTTTGAAGGTGACAAGTCGCTGCGTTATCTGGAATCAACCGTGCGTTTGTATAAAGGATGGTCCAATTACAATGTGACGGGTTTCATAAATGCGACTGACGATTTTGCGGCGGTCAACAACGATCGGACGCTGCAAAGATATCCGGAAATCATTTTCACCGGCGCCAAGCAGCCCTGGATGAATACACCTTTTTATTACGAATTTTCCGGCCGTTATGATTATCTATACAGAAAGGAAGGCGATAAGGGACACTTTGCCGATTTGTCGCCATCCGTTTCCATGCCGGTCAACATCTCCGACTACATCAGAATCATTCCTCAGTTTACGTTCAAAGAGACATTCTGGAGCCGGGATGATGAAGAAAACGCGTTGAAAGAAAAAACAGGTGACCGCGCTGTTTATAACGCGTCGGTGTCTCTTAGCAGTCAGCTTTCCCGGGTATTCCATCTCAATATGAAACATTGGGAAAAAATCAGACATGAGATAAAACCGGAAATCATCTACTCCTATGTGCCGAACGTTTCTGCGGATGACGTGCCCGATTATTACCTGCCGGCTTCATCGTCATTTGTCCTGCCGCTGACAACGTTATCGGACAATACGTTAAACGAACAGAATGCCGTTGCCTGGTCGCTGACCAACACGCTGACGGCGAAGGTTCAAGATGGAAACGGCGCTTTCACTTATCTGGAATTTCTTCGTTTGAAGTTGTTTCAGACCTACGATATTGATGAAGCCCGCCGGGATACGGACAAGAATGCTCCGGATCGCAGGCCTTTTACGGACATGGGTATAGAATTCGACTTGAATCCTCATAAATACTTTTCTTTCCGGGTGCGTGACAGATATAATGTGTACAGCGGATGGAAACAAAACAGTTATGAGGTAAGCGTCCAAAACTGGCGTGGCGATGCGCTGCTGGTGGCTTACCGGAATACCGAAGATGTGGCAGAAGAAATCAATCTGGGCGTGAAAGCCGTCATTACCGATCATCTCTACAGCACTTTTGCTCTGAAACGCGACCTGAATAATTCCCGGAAAATAGAAAACTCGCTGGGGTTTGTTTATCATAAACAATGCTGGAGTCTGGGATTCGATCTTACCGATACGGATGACGATGTCAGATTTCTGTTCAGAATATCGCTGGCCGGTTTTGGAAAATCGGGAAATAAATAAAAATATTGACCGGTTTGTGCTTATCTCTTGAGTGAATGGGCTCGAGAACAAACGACTTCAAACATAAAATTTCCATAAAAACTACTCTTTTAAGGTAACATGGATACGTTCATTTTAGCCGCAACCAGCTTTATTATTGCCGTCTCCCTGATGATTACCGGCAAAAAAGATAAGCTGCAGGCCTCTTTCGCCGTTTTATGCGCGGTCATTTTTATCTCCCAGATCGCCACCAGCCTTGAAGATATTTTTCATAATGAAATATTTTCCACGCTTAAATATCTGGGAACGCTGGCCATTGCGCCGGCGGCGATTTTATTTTTTCGTTATCTGACCCGGCACAAATCGATCATATCGCGAAAGATTTTCATTTTTTTTATTCTGGCCAGTCTCTGCGGGGCCGTGACGGTGTTTACGCCTTTATCCAGGACGCTTTATTTTCATTCCGCCGTCATCACATACATGCTCTCTGCGTTGGTGGTTTGTTATGCGGGATTGATGTGGTATGTAAAAAATTTGCCGCCGGGAACAGAAAAACGGCGATTTGGGTACTTGCTTTTTGCCTGTCCCAGCGCGTTGATCCTGGGTCATCTGGATTTATTGAATTTCTGGGGTTTGCATCTTCCGGTGATCAACGGGATGGTTTTATCCGTTCTGTTATATTTCATTCTGTTGATTGTTGCTTATCCGCAACTGCGTGAACTTCATGATTTCTTTGCCCGTTCCCTGGTGATTTTTATCAGTACCGTGACGGGTGCCGTTATTTTTTATTTCGCGGCGTCCGTCTTCGGCGGCACCCCCCCTCCGCTGACAGGATTGTTGCTGGCCTCTTTCCTGCTGGTTATTTCTTTATCTCCGTTGAAGATGATTCTGAAAAAAATATTCGGTTTCTTTTATCCGGATAGCCGGGATGTTTTTACGTCTCTGTACGAATTTGACGAGAAGCTGGAAAGAGAAAAAGCCCTGCTGCTGGCGGAAATGGCCCCGGTTTTCGCCCATGAAATCCGTAATCCGCTCGGGTCCATCAAGGGAGCGGCACAATACCTGAAAGAGGAAGCGACAACCGATGAACAGCGGGAACTGTTGAACGTTATTGTTGAAGGTACCGATAGACTCAATACGGTTGTGAGTAAATTTCTGGATTACGCGCGACCGTATCAACTCAATCTTAAATCTCAGAACGTCAATGCAATTATTCAAAACGCTGTTTCGATTATCGCAGCAAACAAGCTGGTGGAAAAAATTAAAATCATTCAGGATCTGGATGATGGTCTTCCCGATGTCGAACTGGATGAGCAGCAATTTATGCAGGTGATCTTGAACATTGCCTTAAACGCGATAGAATCGATGCCGCGTGGCGGAACTCTTGCCTTGCGCACGTCCGGAGAAGAATCTGTCGGAGAAGATGTAATAACCGTAACCATTGGTGATACGGGTGCCGGAATCAACAAAAACGATTTGAAGGATATCTTTAAGCCGTTTTTCACAACGAAAGAAAGGGGGGTCGGACTGGGGTTGGCTATCTGCCAGAAAATTATCAAAGAACACGGCGGCAGTATCAGTGTCCAGTCATCCTCTACGCAAGGCACCGTGTTTGTCGTTAAACTTAAGGTAACGGAATAACGACCGGTGACAATCAGGCTTGATAAAAGTTTCAAAGCGTAATATCTGAACGCCTATGAAAAAGATTTTGATCGTCGACGATGAACTGAATATGCGGCTGGTTTTGTCCGCCATGCTGAAAAAGGAAGGCTTTGACGTATCGTCTGCTTCCAATGGCCGCGAAGCCCTGCAGGTTCTCCAATCGAACCGCTTTGCCGTGGTGATCACCGACTTGAAGATGCCGGATATTGACGGCATGGCGCTGTTGTCCCGTATCGCCGAACAGCATCCGGAAATACCCGTGATTATGATTACCGCACACGGTACGATTGCCACCGCTGTGGAAGCCCTGAAGAAAGGCGCTTTTGATTACATCACCAAGCCTTTTGATCTTGATGATTTGAAAAATATTATCTCCAAAGCGGTCAAGACACGCACGCTGAAAGAAAATGAATTGTTTTTGACGCCCTCGGAGGTCGATCGTCTGGGGATCATTGGCACAAGCCCCAGAATCATGGAGATATTTGAAGCCATTAAACGGGTGGCTCCGACCACGACGACGGTGATGATTACCGGAGAAACGGGAACGGGTAAAGAACTGGTCGCTGACGCAATTCATTATAATTCCCCGCGCAAGAAGAATCCGCTGATTAAAATCAATTGCGCCGCTATTGCGGAAACGCTGATGGAAAGTGAGTTGTTCGGTTATGAAAAAGGAGCCTATACGGGCGCTGCTGTGACCAAACCGGGTAAATTTGAACTGGCGCACAAGGGCACGCTTTTTCTTGATGAAGTGGCTGAGATCCCGCGCGAAATGCAGGTGAAATTGTTGCGTGTGCTTCAGGAACAGACGTTTGAGCGGGTCGGCGGATTACGCACCATTAAAGTGGATGTGCGAATCATTGCCGCAACAAATCAGAACCTTTCCCGACAGGTGCAGACGGGAAATTTTCGGGAAGATTTATATTATCGCCTTAAGGTCTTTCCCATCGATATTCCGCCGCTGCGGGAAAGAAAAGAAGATATCCCGCCCCTGATCGATTATTTTCTGGAGAAATTTAACAAAAAATTGGGGCTTTCAGTGGGAATGAGCGACGAGGGCAGAGAGATACTTTTACGCCATGAATGGCCGGGCAATATCCGTGAACTGGAAAATCTCATCGAGAGAATGATGCTTTTGGCGGAGAATAAACAAATTACATCCCGGGAAATTCCCGATGAATTTAAAGTTTCCGTCGCTGAATGTCAAACCAAAGGGGTCGATGACGGCAGGATGCCTTTCAAAGCCTACGTGCGGGATCAGGTAGAAAATGTCGAGCGGCAGGTGATCATCAAGTGTCTTGAGGAATCCGGCGGAAATATTACCCAGGCGGCGAAAAAAATGGGATTGAGCCGCAAAGGGCTGCAGTTAAAAATGATTAAATATAATCTACGCAAAGAGCCAAAATAAAAACATCATGCTTTTTTCGTCCAGATGACAGGAGGAAGAAAATGAATTATAAAATCGGACTGATTGCAATACTTGCCTTTATCGTTCTGATATTCCTGGCTCAGAATATGGAGGTGACGACCGTTCGTTTTTTGTTCTGGTCAATCTCCATGTCGCGGGCGGTTCTTTTGTTTTTTTCCGTGTTGATCGGTTTTATGATCGGCTGGTTCCTGCACAGTTATATTTCATACAGCAATCGGAAGAGGCATTGAAAGATGTCAGGATTAATCTTGAGGGTGTGACGGATAATTTTTGACGGGTGGCCGGCCGGTTAATTTCTCAATCCATCATAAATATGAAGCACCGCCTGCACGTAGGCGTCGCTGTGATTGTATGCATAAACCGCTCTGTATCTCCTGTTGCGGTTGCTCATATTTCCTCCGGAGAGGCCGTTCCTGTGAAGATAGTTTTCGATACTGAAGATGGTGTCTTCTATGGAAAACGGATCAATATCGTCATTGGCGCCATGTTCGTCTACAAAGAAGAACAGCAGCGACGAGGGAATGAACTGCCCCCAACCGATGGCGCCGGCGTATGAACTTTTAAAATACCATGGTGACTGGTCGGTCTTTCGTGAAAACCTGTAAAGGGCTGTAATTTCGCGCACGGCAAATTTTTTCCGATCAGCAAAAATGTATTGTGACACCAGCGAATTGAAAGCGTAAAATTTTCCGCGATAACGACGCTCGGCGAAATTGGTTTCCATGCCGATGATGGCCGCAATCAATTCCTTGTGAATGCCGTGTTTTGTTTCCGCGCGCTCCAGAACATTGAAATGATCCTCAATAAACGGCTTCCCTTTTTTGATTTTGGCATCCACACCCAGCCGGGCAAAGTACCATTCAACCGTCCGTTTTTTATCGCGATCCGTTTGCTTCTCCGCCGATTTTCTGAAATATTGATCCATGTCGGGATGGAGCCGGAAAGCATAATGATCGATCTGATCATCAAACCATTCCCCGGGTACGCCGTTGGCCGCCAGTTGATGTTTTAATTCAAGAATCCTGAACTGGATAACCGATTCGGGAACGTTTTTGATCCGGACGTTTTCGGATGCACATCCGATAAAGAGAAAAACCATCGAAACGGCAATAAGCGATAATTTCAAATTCATTTTATGTGACTCGCTGCTGATTTTTTAATTTCTGAATCGCACATCTGTAAAAATGTTTACTCGATAATCAGCGGCATTGTCAAATCTTTTCAGACCGCCCGGCGGAATTATTTTTTAAAGATGCTTTCTTGTAATCGTGTTCAGGTTAGGGTATAAAATTTTAAACTGATTGTCACCGTGGAACTGAACCATGCATCTTAAAGGCGTAACATTTCATTCCTTAAAATATCCGACAAAAGATTACTATCCGTTCAATCTGCCGCTTTTTCGGGAAACACAGCAATTAATGTTGGATGTGCCCGTTACGTTGTTTGTCGGGGAGAACGGCACGGGGAAATCAACGCTGCTTGAAGCTCTGGCTGCCGCCTGCAATATTCATATCTGGCGCAATACACAAAGGATCGGGCCGGACCGCAATCCTTACGAAGATAAATTTCATCAGTATATATCCGTGCGCTGGGTTAATGACTGTGTGCCCGGATCGTTTTTCGGCTCAAAGGGGTTTCAGTACTTTGCCGAACGTCTGGACGAATGGGCGACGGCGGATCAAGGGCAGTTGAATTATTTCGGTGGGAAATCCCTGACCACCCAGTCCCACGGACAATCGCTGATGTCTTTTTTCCGCAGTCGTTACCGGATAAAAGGACTCTATTTACTCGATGAGCCGGAGACAGCCCTTTCACCGCGTTCGCAGATGGAGTTTCTGGATATTGTGCAAACGATGAGCGCCGCGGGGCATGCGCAGTTCATCATCGCCACCCATTCGCCGCTTTTGCTGGCCTGTCCAAAGGCGACAATCTACAGTTTTGACCGTTCGCCGCTGCGAAAAATTTTGTACGAACAAACCGAGCATTACCGCATTTATAAAGATTTTATGCTGAATAGAAATAAATATCTAAAACAAGAAGAGGAAGAAAAATGTTGAGCAAACAGGAAATCATTCAGGAAGCAAAACGTCTGCGATTTGCCGACATCGGTTTCACGTCCGCGGAACCTTTCACGTCGCAAAAGGAATACCTGTTGAAACATCAGAAAGAATACGGCTGGGCGGAAACGATCGGGTTGGGCTTGCTCGCAGGTACCGATCCGCAAAATATCCTTCCCGAAGCAAAATCCATTATCGTTGTGCTGGAATCTTATTTCGAAGAATCTTTCCCTCAAGCGATGGAGCGTCATTTTGGCCGATGCTATCTTGATGATGACCGGGTGACGAAAGATGGTCTGGCGTTGAAAATAAAAATCTTCAGGAAATTTTTGCAGACGCACGGCATAAACTCCAAGGTGCCTTTCAATCTGCCGCACCGTTTGTCGGCCGCCCGTGCCGGACTGGGAACGTTCGGCAATAATTGTGTCTTTTACGCGTGTCGTGTCGCTCGCGGGAGTTCGTTTGTCTTGCCCGTGGCTCTGGTTGTGGATCATGAATTTTTGCCGGATGAACCGTCCGTTGCCGTGGGTTGTCCGGACTGGTGCCGTAACGCCTGCGTGGCAGCCTGTCCGACCCGCGCTCTCCAGGGAGGCGGAAAAATTGATCCGCAGCGTTGTATTTCATTTTTGTCTTATTACGGAGAAGGACTCACGCCGTTAGAACTTCGTGAACCGATGGGACTGTATGTTTACGGGTGTGACCGTTGCCAGAATGTCTGCCCACGCAATATAAACTGGATGGCGAAAGAAAAACCTCTTAATCCCCGAGTTTCAGCCAAAGCCGCCGACTTTGATCTTCCCCGGCTTCTTCATATGGACAAACCGTATTTTGAGCAGAAAATATGGCCCCACATGTTTTATATGTCCTTCAATGATATCTGGCGCTGGAAAATGAACGTCGCCCGTGCGATGGGCAACAGCCGCAATCCTGCATATGTCGGAGAGTTGATCCGGGCGTTCAAAGAAAACAAGGATGAGCGCGTACAATGCATGACGGTCTGGGCGCTGGGGCGCATCGGCAGTCCGGAAGCTATGGAAGGGCTCAGGCGGTTTTTAAAAGACAGCAATGGCGCTGTCAGAGAAGAAATTGAACAAGCCATGGCATCGGCTTCCGTAAGAGTTTAAATGAGAAAAATTATTCTTCTTCCACGGAAATATCGATAACTTCCAGATTGCGCGTGCCGCCGGGTGTCTGCACGCTGACTTCAGAGCCGATGCTTTTGCCGATCAGAGCCCGTCCGATGGGCGACGTTACGGAAATTTTGCTCTGGTTGATGTCGGATTCATAAGGACCGAGCAGCTGGAAATTTATTTTTTCGCCGCTGTCGATATCTTCCAGGCTAACGCAACAGCCGAACACGACTTTGCTTGTATTTAATCCTTTTAAATTAATGATGTTGGACGTGGCCAGCTGATTTTCCAATTCCTGCATTTTCCCGTAAAGAAAAGATTGTCTTTCCTTGGCGGCGGAATATTCGGCGTTTTCAGAGATATCGCCGTGCGCGCGCGCCACTTCAATATCGCGAACATTTTCGGGAATAGACACGTTTTTCAATGTTTCAAGGTCTTTTTTAAGCTTTTCAAAACCAGCTTTTGTAATCGGCACTTTTTCCATGGTAACTCCGGATTGTTTTGCTATTCCTGACGTGATTTATTCAACAACGGGCAGGAGAATACTTTGTTGTGTTTAATAGAGAATAAATAGCCTGTCAAGGAACATTTAATGGCTTTGACCGGATAATTATGCTATTTAAGGCACAATGAAAAAATAAGGTTGAAATACGATTATGCTTGATAAATACAGTCGAGAAATAAATTATCTGCGTGTCTCCATTACCGACAGATGCAATCTGCGCTGCATTTACTGCCGTCCCAAGGAAGGAATTTCCCTGCAGGGGCATGAGGATATTTTGCGCTATGAGGAAATGCTCCGTGTCATTTCCGTGGCGGTAAAAATGGGTTTGATCAAAGTGCGGGTGACGGGAGGAGAACCGCTTGTCCGCCGCGGGTTTGTTGAATTTATTGCCGAGCTGAAAAGCATCGATGGATTGAAAGATATCAGCCTGACGACGAACGGGATTCTACTGGCGGCGTTTGCCCGGGGAATTTATGACGCCGGAATCAGCCGCATCAATGTCAGCCTGGATTCTCTGAACAAGGATAAATATTTCCAGATTACCCGGGGAGGCAATCTGGATGATGTTTTGCGCGGCATTGCCCGGGCGGAGGAAATCGGTTTTTCACCGATCAAGATCAATACGGTGGCCATCAAAGGCTTCAATGACGATGAGGCTCTGGATTTTGTCCGTTTGGCGGAGGAAAAGCCTTTTCAGGTGCGGTTCATTGAACTGATGCCGGTCGGGAAAATACATCGTGATTACGGTCAGGATTATATTCCGGCGTCGCAGTTGATCGAAAAAATCCGACGTCGCTATGAACTCGAACCGGTGAAACAAAAAATAAACAAATCGGACGGTCCGGCAAAAATATTCAAGATAAAAGGCGGACGTGGAGAAATTGGTTTTATTAATCCGGTCAGTGATCATTTTTGCTCAACCTGCAACCGCATGCGCCTTACATCTGACGGAAAACTCAGAGCCTGCCTGCTCAACGAATCTGAAGTGGATTTAAAGACGGCTTTGAAGGAAAATTGCAGCGATGCCGAGTTGGAAAAGCTCATTTGGGATGCTGTTTTATTAAAACCGAAACAACATGATATGGTCTGCACCGATAACAGTTTGAAAAAATGTTCCCGGAATATGTCGGAAATCGGCGGTTGAAAAATCTTATCCGAAAAGATATATTTCAAAAAGATATCAGGGTGCTTTCCACCTGTGAAAAGAAATGCAGGATGATCATGCGGGGTAAAGATTTCAATAAATTCGTCAGAATGTCCGTTGTGATAGATTAAGCAGGGCGAGTAAAATGTTTCTCGATCAAAAGAAGACCGGATTTTCCGGCGAGAAATTAGAAACACCGAGAGACGATTACATTTTTTCCAGACAAAAAGACCTGGTTCTGGATTTCGTTACGCCGCTGGCCGGGGAAAGGCTTCTGGATATAGGCTGCGGTACCGGCAGTCATTTACAGATATTTCGCGAAAAATGGTGCTCCTTAACGGGCGTTGATGCGTCCGGGAAGAACCTGGACGTTGCCCGGCAAAAGCATGGTGATCGGGCAGAGCTGATTCAGGCGGAACCGACGGATCTTCCTTTTTCCGATAACGAGTTTGATATTGTAACGATCATCAATTTTCTGGAGATTGCCGACAATCCGCAAAAAATTATTGAAGAAGCTGTGCGAGTCTGCCGCAACCGAATTTTTATCGGCTTTTTAAACAAGTACTCCTTTGTGGGAACCCGACAACGCCTGAAAAAAATGTTCGGATTCCCTCTTTCGCTTCCCGTCCGTCTTTACAGTCTTCCGGAAATCAAAAGCATGGTGGCGGATGCCACCGGCCCGGCTTCCGTCAAATGGGGAAGTGTCATTTATTTTCCGGCAATGGTTTACGATTTTTTTGAAGAGCTGGAGGAAATGCTGCCGGTGAGGAAAAATCCTTTCGGCGCGTTTGTCGGCCTGACATTTCCGGTGAAATACATATACCGGACAGCGCAAAGTCCGGTTATAAATTCATTCCAACTCAAGGCGAAAGCAAACCACACGGCTCCGGAAGCCGTGCGGGATATGTTGAGGCAGGCGAATCCATGATTAAAGAAGCGATGCTTTACTCCAAGCTTGAGGAAGGCCGGGTCCGCTGCAATCTTTGTGCGCACGGCTGTACCATTAATCGCGGCCGACCCGGTATTTGCGGTGTGAGAGAAAATAGAGAAGGGGTTCTGTATTCTCTGGTTTACGGAACACTGATTGCCGCAAGTGTTGACCCCATCGAAAAAAAACCTTTTTTCCACGTTCATCCTGCGTCTAAATCCTATTCCATTGCCACCATGGGATGTAATTTCAGCTGTGATTTCTGCCAGAACCACGACATTTCACAGATGCCCCGAACAACGCGCATGATTACCGGTGAAGATTTCCTGCCAGCGGAAATCGTGGCAAAAGCAAAAGAGAGCGGTTCTCAAACGATTGCCTACACCTATACCGAGCCGACTGTTTTTTTCGAGTTGGCTTATGATACTGCGAAAATTGCCGTGGAAAACGGCTTGAAAAACTTGTTCGTTACGAATGGTTTTATGACCACGGAAGCCATTGAAATAATAGCGCCGTATTTGTCCGCCGCCAACGTGGATTTGAAATCGTTCCGCGATGAGTTTTACAGGAAGAAATGCGGCGCAAGATTAAGTCCTGTTCTGGAAAGCCTGAAAAAAATGAAAGAAAAGGGAATCTGGGTGGAAATAACCACACTGCTTATTCCGGCGCTCAATGACAGTGACGAAGAGTTGAAAGACATCGCGAGATTTATAGCCGGGCTGGGCAGGGAAACGCCCTGGCATATCAGCCGCTTCCATCCGCAATACAAGATGCAGAACGTGGCGATAACCCCGCTTGATTCGCTGCATCGCGCGGCGCAAATCGGCAGAGAAGCCGGATTGAAATATGTATACAGCGGCAACGTTCCCGGGGATGATGGTGAGAACACCCGTTGTTTTCACTGCGGTAAGCTTTTGATTGAGCGTTACGGCTTTAAAATCGTCGGTACGAATCTGCAAGGCGGCAAATGTCCGCACTGCGGAACGATACTGGACGGCATATTTTAAATTAAATTTTTATATTGTCCCGCAACGCGGGCCTCCGCAGCAAAGTTCGATTCCGAATAAACAAAAATTACTGAACTCTGATCGGATATGTGGTAAAAAAACATTGCCTGAAGTCCGAAATCCTGTTTAAAAGCAGAAAATTCAGTATCCGAAAACATGAGAGGAAATTTTTATGATTGAAACGGAAAAAAATAAAACACCGGCCCGCAGGTTTGTCAGCAATTGTTTGATTGGGATTGCGGTTCGATCCCGCCGTCGCGGCGTATCAATTCTGATGTTGTGTGTGGCGATTTTATGCCTGGCCGGATGCTATTCTTATCATGAAAGAAACTGGACGGACCTCAATTTAATTGTGGGGGAAACGAAAGTATGCAAAGCATCATGGTACGGTGAGTATTTTCATAAAAAGTTGACGGCATCCGGTGATGCCTACGACATGTATGATCTTACCTGTGCGCATAAAAAATATCCTTTCGGGACAATTATCCGGGTGACCAATCTTGCCAACGGCAAGGATACGGTGTGTCTGATCAATGACCGGGGACCTTATTACTGGTTCAGAAAACTGGATCTTTCCTATGGGACGGCCAAAAGGCTGGATTTTGTTGATCAAGGTGTCGGTCCCGTCCAGGTCGAGGTGTTGGGCAGAGACTATGCTTATGCCCGATACGTGGAATACGGCAA
The DNA here is from genome assembly GCA_035350895.1 of Smithella sp. Classification (GTDB taxonomy): domain Bacteria; phylum Desulfobacterota; class Syntrophia; order Syntrophales; family Smithellaceae; genus Smithella. The sequence goes on from DAOPVC010000001.1 coordinate 45,269, forward strand.
ACTCAGGAATGCAAAATCCTTGACCATCCAGGTCGGCTCCTTCCCGGATAAGAACATGGCCAGAGAATTGAAAGATCAGCTGGACGTACATTATAAAGATGTTTACATAAGCTGCGCGACCGAGGAACATGAAACGCATTACAGGGTCAGAGTGGGTAAATTCAGGAAAAGGGCCGAGGCTCTGGCGATAGCCGCGCGCATCGCAGAAGAAGGATACAGTGTGATGATATTGCCGCACAGATCGTAACCATCATCAATTTTATCACGATAAGAAGTCATCAATCTGAACAGGAAAAGATGCTGCTGTCAAATTGAAAAATCGGCGGTTTTTCAAGGTGAGAAAAAATATGGACACTCATCGCACAAAAATCATCGTTAGGAACACGTCCATGATTGTGTTGCTGGTTGCCTCCCTGTGGGGTTGTGCGCTGACCCGGGGCGTTAAAAATATAACCGGCATGGATGAAAGCATCCCGATCAGAGGAAATCTCTGCCGGTTATCCGCTTTGGAAGAAGCTCTTGCTGATTATCAGCAGATAGCCCTCAGGGGAGGCTGGCCGCAAATTCCATCCGGTCCCACACTCGGCGAAGGTGACGAAGACAAGCGGATTCCTTTGATCAGACAACGCTTGACGGCAAGCGGCGAGTTGAATTCAGCGAAAAGCACCTCTTATCTTTTTGACAGGAAGCTCAGGAAGGCTGTTCAGCGATTCCAGCGTCATCATGGTCTGACGGCAGATGGTCGTGTCGGTGGAAAAACGCTTCATGAACTGAATGTGTCTATCGGCGAACGCATCCGACAACTCGATGAAAGTCTTCAGGGCTGCCGGTCGCTGAAACCTCTTGAGGAGAGCCGTCATATTGTGGTGAATATTCCCGATTTCACCCTCACCCTTTTTGACGGTCATCATCTCCTGTTTTCCATGCCGGTGATTGTCGGGACGCCGGCCCGGCAAACCCCCGTTTTTCACAGCCGCATTCACGCTCTGGTCATCAATCCGAACTGGACGGTTCCGCAGATCATTGCTACGGAAGACCTCATCCCCAGGGTTAAAAAAGATCCGAACCATCTGAAGGATTCGAAATTCCGGATATTGAAGGATTTAAAAACTAATGAAGAAATTGATCCCGATACAATTGACTGGGAGAACCTGTCTCCGGAAAAGCTTACCTATCGTTTCCGCCAGGATTCCGGCCCGGCCAATGCTCTCGGCCGCGTTAAATTCCTGCTTCCTAATCCCTACGATATTTACCTGCATGGCACACCGGGGCAGTCGTTGTTTCTCAAGGATATTCGCGCATTCAGCTCCGGTTGCATAAGACTGGCAAGGCCTCTGGAACTTGCCGCTTACCTCCTGAAGGGCACTCCCATGGATTCCGAGAGGACCTTGCAGGCAGCGATTTCCAGTGAAAAGACGCAGAAACTGACGGTTCCCCACCCCCTGGACATTTACATCATTTACATGATGGCCTGGGTGGATGAAGACGGCGCGGTTCAATTCCGCCCCGATATTTACAAACGTCACACGGCCATGTAAGTCCACTTTCTCAACGTTGTTTTAAAAAATTTTTAATCTCAGGAACAGATCATGTCTGCATTATTTGTCCGGAAGAAAATTTTTAAAAACGTGATCATTTTTCCTGGAAAAGGATGCGGGGTTCTTTAGACATTCGGCCTTGACATTTCTGAGATTTTATAAGGACATTATTGATTATCATGATCACAAGGAGGCGCGAATGCGGTTTGAGCATCTTTTTTCACCATTGACCCTCAACGGAATGACTCTGAAAAACAGGGCGGTGATGCCGCCCATGGCGACCGGTTACGGCAATGTCGACAGCACGGTCAGCGAACGCTTGCTGGCTTACCTGGAGCGTAGAGCACAGGGCGGAACGGGTTTGATTATTACCGAGGTCTGCGCGGTGGATCCGCGCGGTAAAGGATTCCCCAATGAAATCGGCGTCTGGAAGGATGATTTTATTCCGGCGCTGTCGCGTATTCCGGCCGCGTTGCATCGTCATGGCGCCAAAGCCGCGCTGCAACTGCACCATGCCGGCCGTGAAACGTTTGAAGCCGTGCTCGGCAAAAAACCTGAGGCTCCCTCGGCGATCCCCAGCGCAGTGCTAGGTCAGCCGTGTGAAGCAATGTCTCCGGAGCGCATTGCTGAAATGGTCCGCGCTTTTGCTCAGGCGGCCGGACGCGCCCGTCAGGCCGGATTCGATGCCGTGGAACTTCACGGCGCGCACGGCTATCTGCTGAATCAGTTTCTTTCTCCTTTTTCCAACAAACGGGAAGATGAATACGGCGGAAGCGAGGAGAACCGCATGCGCTTCATTCTGGAAGTCATTGCAGCGGTGCGCAGTGTTGTCGGACATGATTTTCCCGTCTGGATCCGCGTATCGGCGGATGAGATGGTTCGCGGCGGCTACGATCTTTCTTTGATGCGCAGATTTGCACCCCGGATGGTTGCCGCGGGCGTTGATGCCATCCATTGTTCCGTGGGTGTTTATTCCACGCCGGGCGGTCTGTCCATCGCATCCATGGATACCGATCCCGGATTCAATCTGTTCCGGGCCCGTGCGCTTAAAGAGGTGGTGAGCGCCCCGATAATTGGCGTGGGTCGAATCAGTGATCCGGAAATCGCCGATCAGGCCATCGCCCGGGGAGACGCCGACCTGATCAGTTTCGGACGTCAGCATTTGACGGATCCGGATTTCATTGAAAAAATCCGTACCGGCGTTCTGGAAGATATCCGTCGCTGCACCGCCTGTAATCAGGGGTGCATCGAACGCCTGAGCTTTGAGATGAAATCCACGACATGCAGTTTCAATCCCGAATGCGGACGCGAATACAAAGGCCCCGTTTCGCCGGCCGATAAGCCAAAAAACGTATGGGTGATCGGCGCGGGTCCGGCGGGACTTTCCGCCGCCATGGCGCTGATTGCCCGAGGGCATAACGTGGAGATATTCGAAAAAGAGGACGCGCCCGGAGGGCAATTGTTGTCGGCCAGTCGTCCGCCGCACAAAGCTGTTTTTCTCGACTGGGTGAAGTGGTCTTTGCGCCGTCTGGAAAAATCTTCCGTTCGTGTTCATTGTCACCATGTTGTCAGAGCCGATGAGATTCGACAACAGAAACCGGACGCCGTGATCATTGCCTGCGGCGCCTATCCTGTTACCGCTTCCATTCCCGGCATGAATTCCAGGATCGTTGCTGATGCGCGTGATGTTCTCACCGGAAAAGTCAAACTTGTCAGTCCGGCTGTTGTTTTGGGAGCAGGATATGTCGGGATGGAAACCGCAGATTACCTGCTGGCTCACGGCATCGCCGTGACGGTGCTGGAAATGCAGACCATTCCGCCGGTGAACAGATTTTCCGCACACGGATACTGGCTGCATAAACGCATCAAAGACGGCGGAGGAAGATTGTTGTGCGGCGCCCGGGTTCTGGGGATTGAAGACCACATCGTGCGGTATATGCAAGCAGATCAACAAAGCGAGGAAAAGGCCTCCCTGATTGTGACCGCCATGGGTGCGAAATCGGAAAATACGCTGGAAGATACGCTCAAAGAATTGGCCGTTCCTTACCGGATCGTAGGGGACGCCCGCGGTCCGCGACGCATTTTGGAAGCCATTCATGAAGGCCATCAAGCAGGGACAGAATTATAGCCGGTGTCAAAAATTAAGATGGGGCACGCCGTTCCGTGAAGCATCAAACAAATCCGGAACGGATTAAATGCTTGCCATATTTTTATTTTTCTTTTAAAATAATTTTCAAGCACGGACAAATAAATCGAATTTATCAGGAGGTGTTGATGATGCAGAGAGTGAGCGACATTTTAAAAAGCAAACCGAAGCAACTGTGGACGATTATTCCGGACGCTACAGTATTTGACGCCCTTAAGATCATGGCCGATAAGGAAATCGGGGCATTGATGGTTGTTGATAAGAAAGGTAAAGTTGCCGGCATAATTACTGAACGCGATTACGCCAGAAAAATTGTCCTGAAAGGTAAAACTTCTCCTAAAACACTGGTCAAAGAAATCATGACACCTTTTAACAAAATGTATACAGTGAAACCGGATACTTCCGTTGAAGATTGCATGGTATTAATGACAGGCAAGCATATCAGACATGTTCCGGTTTTCGATGGTTCCAAGTTCATGGGTATTATTTCCATTGGCGATGCTGTTAAATCGACAATTTCCGAAAAAGATGTGCTTATTAATCAGTTAAGTAACTATATTGCCGGAAAATATTGATTTGTTAATTACTTCAATAGCTTGAGTTGTTTAATGGTTTTTCAAGGCAGGGGGTGGTGAAAACCCTGCCTTTTTATTCATTCGGAGTTATTTTTCACTCTAAAAACAAGACAATTGGAGAGTTTATTAAAAAGCTAAACAAATCAAATCACTACATATTGTGGTTCGGTCTCAGCAAAACCACATTTTGTTGTATTTTCCCTTTACAAAGGCATATTCTTTTGCTAAAATTCCACAAATTTTGAACAATTTAATAAAGAAGTTTTTTTATGAATCTGAAAAGTTTGGAAATATCGGGTTTTAAGTCATTTCGCGACAAGGTTATCCTTGATTTCTCTCATGGAGTTACCGGAATCGTCGGCCCGAATGGTTGCGGTAAATCTAATATTGTTGATGCCATCCGCTGGGTGATGGGAGAGCAAAGGGTCAAGGCTCTGCGCGGGAAAAAAATGGATGATGTTGTTTTCAACGGCAGCCAGGATTCCGCGCCGGTAAGCATGGCGGAAGTGACGATGACGTTGTTTGCCAACGGTCAGAGTTTTCCCGGAGCGTATTCCGAATTGAACGAAATATCCATTTCCCGCCGGGTTGTTCTGGACGGCGAGAGTGAATACTATATTAATAAAGCTCCCTGCCGTCTTCTCGATGTCAAGGAATTCTTCATGGGTACCGGTGTCGGCGCCCGAACCTATTCTCTGGTTGAACAGGGACATGTCACAAATCTTGTCGAAGCCAAGCCCGAAGACAGAAGATTGTATATTGAAGACGCCGCCGGTGTGTCAAAGTATAAGAGTCGCAAGGAAGCCGCTGTCCGTAAAATGGAATTGACAAAGCAGAACATGGTGCGGCTCAACGATATCATCAAGGAAGTCAAAGCACAGCTGAATACCATTTCCCGGCAGGCAAAACGAGCGGAACAATATAAAAACATTAAGCAGGAAAGCAGGGAGGCGGAAACAACCGTGGCCCTGCAAGCCTATGTGGATTTTGCCGAGAAGGAATCAGCGCTGCAGAATCAACGCACGGAATTGCAAAATCAGGAAGCTCTTATCCACGCTAATCTGGAAGCAAAAGAATCAACGCTGGATGAAATGAAAATGAAGCTTCTGGAAAATGAAGAACTGACGGCAAAGGTTCAGCAGGAACTCTACGAGATAAAAAACACCATCAGCATCAAAGAAAAAAGCATCGAATTTGCTCAGCGCCAAATCACCGACGTTTCCGAACGCAAACAGAAAGATCTGGCGGAAATTCAGACTCTGCAGATCCGAAAAGCCGATTTGAGCGCAGAAATTGAAAATCTGCGGAAAACGTCGACTGGGGCGGAAGAGAAAGTTTCTGCTCTGAAAATCGAGCGTGAAAAGATTCAGCAGAAAGTTCAGGAACTTGGCAATAGCGATAAGGAATTGAGCAACCGTCTGGAAGAAAAAAAGATTTCGTTTATCGACATTGTGACGGAAAAAGCCAAGCTGCACAACATGATTTCCAGTTTGACCAGAAACATCGAAGACCTGAAAAAACGGGAAGAACGCGAAATACACGAGCTTGAGGAAGACCAGAAAAAACTTGCCGATGTGTCCGGAAAACTGGAAACGATCGTTGAAGCGTTGAAGACGGATGAAACGGAAATGACCACACTGGAAATCAAAATGACGGAGGCTTTATCCGAACTGGAGAGAGCCAAATCGGACTTGCAGCTGAATGAAGAAGATGTTGCGAAAATTAAGGAAGACACCCATGTCAAGTCTTCCCGGCTTGTTTCGCTCAAAGAGTTTCAGGAGGCGTCCAAGTGGAGCAATGAGGGAATCAAAACGATCATTGAAAATAAAGATCATCATGATAAATTTTATGGAGTCATTGCTGATCATATCAGTGTACCTCGCGAGTATGAAGCCGCCGTGGAGGCCGTGCTGGGAGAAAAACTTCAATACGTGGTGGTGAAAAGCCAGGAAGATGGACTGCGCGCGATTGATTATCTAAAAAGCTATCAGTTGGGGCGAGGAAGTTTTGTTTCCGCCGATTTGAGAAATCATGGCGTGAAAACATACAGTGAGGAGCATCTTACCGAAGCACAGCCCCTTCTGGATAAAGTTAATGTCCGTGATGATTTTCAACCCATCGTGGATTGCTTGCTGGGAGATGTATTGCTGACGCCGACGATTGAAACCGGAATTTCCCTCTGGAAGAAAAACGGTTTCCAGGGGACGTTTGTCACGCCGGAAGGAGACATTATCAGTCCGCACGGCGTGTTGACCGGCGGTAGTTCTTCGGCGGTGGAAAAGAGCCTGCTGGCGACAAAAAGAGAGATCGGCGAATTGGAAGACGACGTGTCGAAACTGACCGTTGAACTGGAGATCAAAACAAATCAAAAAATGAATCTCCTTGCCGCAATTTCCCGCTGGGAAGAGGAAGCTTCACAGATAAAAACAGCAATTCATGCTCTGGAAATTGCCGTCAATGGAAGAAAAAAAGATCATGAACGTTTTGGAGATGAGATCAACCGCTTAAAGCAGCGCGTTGCGGTTCTGGAATTCAACCGACAGAATCTGAATGCGGAAAAATCAGAAGCAGAGGAAAGGCTTCGCGCATTCAGCACCGACGTGTTGCGGAAGGATGATGAAGAAAAACAGGCTAATGAAATCATTGCCGGTTTAAACGTTCAAAAAGAACAGTCCCGGGCTCAGATTGACGAACAGGAAAGATATTTAACGGCAAGAAAGATTGAGATCGCTTCTCTGGAAGAGAAAAAGGAAGCTGATTTACGGACGATAGCAAGGTTGCAGGATCATATCATCGCCATGGAGAATGAAAATAAATCCAAAGAAGAAGAAATCATTCTCTGCGAGAAACAGGTTGCGGAATTAACACAAACCATTGAAAATGAGCAGGCTCTGCTGAAAAATTTGTACGGCAGTTTTGCGACACAGGAAACGCTTCTGGCGGAAAAGAAAGCCGAACAGAATCGTGAAGATGCGCAGCTGAAAATAAAAGAAGGCGAAATCAGGGAAATCAAAAAGAGCATTGATGATTTGCGTCAGCAAATCAATGAAATAGAAATTCAGTGCCGGGAAACGGCTCTGAACAGGGAAAACCTGCGCAGGGGCGTGGCTGAAAAATATGAAATTGATCTGGCGGGTGCAGCTCCGGAGTTTGAAAAAGTCTCGGAAGAAAAACTTGCCGAACTGACGGCTTTGCTGGAAAAAAACAAACAGGTGATCGACAATTTTGGCGAGGTAAATCTGCTTGCCCTGAATGAATATGAAGAACTGGACAAACGCTATAACTTCCTGTCAACGCAGATAGCGGATTTGAATTCCTCCCTCAATGTTTTGCAGCGAACCATCGCGCGGATTAATAAAATTTCCCGTGCCAGATTTGCCGAAACCTTCGAAGCCGTCAATGCCTGCTTCAAAGAGGTGTTCGCGCAGATTTTCTCCGGCGGACGGGGCGAGCTGATTCTGACGGATGAAAACGACCTGCTGGAGACAGGCGTGGATATCGATATTCAGGTGCCCGGCAAAAGAAAACAAAACGTGAATCTGCTTTCCGGCGGTGAAAAATCACTGGTGGCCGTTGCTCTGATTTTCGCTATTTTAAAATATCGTCCGTCGCCGTTTCTGGTGCTGGACGAAGTTGATGCCGCCCTGGATGATGCCAACACCAATCTGTTTAACCGGTTGATTAAAGATGTGGCCGGGAACTCTCAGGTTGTGATGATTACACACAATAAGAGCACGATGGAAGTAGCCGATACGCTCTTTGGCGTGACCATGCAAAAACAGGGGATATCTACTCTGGTCTCCGTCAATCTCAACTAGCCAATCTTCAAATCCATTTCTTTACTTCTTTATAAAAAATAGTTATGAACTAATCATCGCAGAAGAAAGGTGTATGTATGGCCATCACGAGTTTTTTTGAAAAATTGAAGACGGGACTGACAAAGACCAGGGCAGCTCTGACTAAAAATCTGGATAATCTTGTGTTCGGCAAGAGGGTTCTGGACAAGGAACTTTTTGAGGAACTGGAAGAAATTCTGATTTCGGCTGATATGGGGCCGCAGTTTACCTATGATCTGATTGACGACGTCAAGCAGCGTGTCAGCCGGAACGAGTTGAACAATGCGCAGGAAATCAAAAAGGTCTTGCAGGAGCGCATGACGTCCATCCTGAAAAAGATGGAAAAACCGCTTGTGATTCCACGCAATAAGCCTTTTGTGATCATGACCATCGGGGTTAACGGCAGCGGTAAAACAACAACGATCGGTAAACTGGCTAACATGATCAGGAGTGAGGGACACGACATCATGCTGGTTGCTGCGGACACGTTCCGGGCGGCGGCGGTTGAACAGCTTGAAGTCTGGGGTGCGCGTGTGGGCGCTCCCGTCATCAAGCACAAAACCCATGCTGATCCGGCGGCGGTGGTTTTTGACGCCATATCCAAAATCAAATCCGGTTTTTCCGGCGTTATGATCGTGGATACGGCGGGAAGGCTGCACACCCGGATCAATTTGATGGAAGAACTGAAAAAAGTTAAAAGAATAATCAACAAAGAACTCCCGGAGTTGTCACCGGAAATCCTGCTGATTCTCGATGCAACCACCGGCCAGAATGCCGTTGCTCAGGCCAAGACCTTTAAAGAAGAAATCGGAGCAACCGGCATTGTTTTGACGAAGCTGGATGGTACCTCCAAAGGCGGCGTCGTGGTGAGAATTGCCAGCGAACTGGATCTTCCCGTGCGGTATATAGGCGTCGGCGAGGGGCTGGATGACTTGCGCGTTTTTGAAAGCGCTCATTTTACAAAAGCCCTTCTGGATTAAGTAACAAAACAGAAATCGGACAGAGTGGCGATGAAAAAAATCTTTGCCGTCGGCGATATTCACGGTTGTCTGACCAAGCTCAGGGATTTGATGTCCAGGATTGACATGGATGATGAGAACGATACGCTGGTGTTTATCGGCGATTACATCGATCGCGGTCAATCCAGCCGGGAAGTCGTTGATTATGTCCTGGAACTGAGAGACACGCATAAAAATGTGGTTTGTCTGCTCGGCAATCACGAACAGATGTTCGTGAATTATCTCGCCGGAAGAGATGAAGATATGTATCTGAGGAACGGCGGCATGCAAACCCTTCGTTCCTATGAAATTATTCTTACGGACGGCCCGGAGGAACGAGAAGATAAAATTCCCGCACAGCATCGAAGGTTTTTTGAATCGCTTCTGCCTTATTATGAAACCGAAAAGTATGTTTTTGTTCATGCCGGTCTCAGATCGGGTCTGCCGCTCAAAGAACAAACCTCCGATGATCTTCTATGGATACGCTACGAGTTTATCAATGCGGAAGATGATTTTGGCAAGACCGTTGTATTCGGCCATACTCCTTTTATCAGTCCGTTGATTAAAAAAAACAAGATAGGCATAGATACCGGTGCGGTATACGGCGGCAAACTTACTTGTGTGGAACTGCCGGGCGTCAAAATTTTCCAGACGTAAATATCACGGGTCGGAATGCAAAAACAAGATTTACAGAGGATGAACTTTGTTATAATCCCTCGTCGCCTATAGTGACCCCATGGTGCCCTTCAGGGTATTTAGGTTATTCACTCTTGGGATAATTCGTCCAGCAAATTTCAGCGCGCTGCGCTTCTGAAACTTGGGGCTCACTACCCTCCGCTTTGCGGGATAATTTCCAATCCCGATTTACCGGGATTGGATAGTTCGATTTATAAATTTCATTACGTTGCACTTATGAAATTTGAGTCTCACTACGACGAATGCTTTACTATAGTTCAGCAAGTCTCATGATATGGGAGTTCAACAATGAAAATTATCGAATGTGTGCCGAATTTCAGTGAGGGATGCGACTCTGAGAAACTGAAGGCAATCGCCGGAGTTTTTAAATCCTTTCCTCATGTCCGGCTGATCGATTTCAGCGGGGATGCCGATCATAACCGGAGCGTTTTCTCTTTTTTGGGAAAGCCTGAGGATGTGCTGGACGCGGCGCTTGCTTCCTGCGGAAAAGCGCTGGAATTAATCGACATGCGCAGGCAATCGGGCGTCCATCCGCGGCTGGGAGCGGTCGATGTTGTTCCTTTTATTCCGCTGGCCGGAGCGCGAATGAAAGACGCCGTCAATATAGCCCATGCGTTCGGTAAGCAGTTTTCGGAACAATTCGGCGTGCCGGTGTATTTCTATGGTTTCGCGGCGCGCAATGTTCAATGCATTGAACTTCCGGATGTTCGCCGCGGAGGTTATGAGCGTCTGGCTGATAAGATGTCCCGCGCGGAAGGTGTTCCCGATGTGGGAGAACGCACATTCAATGCCCGTTCCGGCGCCACGGCCGTGGGCGCCCGGGATGTGCTGGTGGCCTACAATATCAATCTTGCCTCTGACGATCTGCTTCTGGCGCGGCATATCGCCTCGCGAATCAGAGAAAAGGGCGGTGGACTGAAGAACGTACGGGCGATTGGCGTGATGCTGAAAGAACAAGGCGTAGCTCAGGTATCCATCAATCTGATCGATTGTAAAGAAACGCCATTGAAGACGGTATTTGACCGGGTAAAAACTCTCGCTGCCGAGGGAGGGGTCCGGATTCTGGAATCGGAGCTCATCGGTCTGGCGCCGCAGTGCGCTTTTGCCGGCGCCAAGCCCGAATATCTAAAACTGAAAAATTATGACGAAAACCGGATACTGGAAACACACATAAAACGTTTATTGAAATGAATCATGTTTTTCTCTTGGCTTCTTTCTTTTTTGCTTTTGCCAGCGTTTTCAGCATTTTTTTATCGGGAGCGTTGTTCGTCGGCGCGGCAACCGGTTGCGGCAGAACAGACTGTTCTTTAGAAAAAGCTGAAGTCATTTCTTTTTTATCACCATCCGCTTTATTCCGATCTGCATGTATTTTTTTGGCGATTGCTTCCGCCGCCATTCTGCCGAATTGACCGATAAATCCGGCAATCAGAACCAGGACAATCCATTTCAGTACAGACCAGGTGCTGATATATTCCAGTAAGTCGTTCATTATTTGCTCAATACCTAGATCAGTTGCAAAAGGTCCTGCGGTTTATCGTAGAGATAATCAGGCTGAGCGGCTGCCATTTTTTCTTTGCTGTGCCATCCCCACGTCACCCCTACGGTTTTGACTCCGGCTGCCTTGCCTTCCTTGATGTCTCCTGTTGTATCGCCAACATAGTAAATATTGTTTAATTCGACATTGTATTTTTTTGCAGCATAGAGAATCTTTTCTTTCTTGCTGAACATGAAGTCGGAGCCGAGGATGTCTCTAAAATAGTCGTTGTAATGGAATAAATCAAGCGCTTCCTTGATGGAGGCGTAATCGTTGGATGAAACAACAATCAGGCAATGTGTTTTGTGCAATTCTTCAATAACCGCAGCGACGGCGGGAAAGGGCTTCATGTCTCTGATTTTAACCTGTGCAAGGATATCCCCGGCCGCTTTCATAAAGACATCCAGATCCACGCCTTTATTTTTCAGTGATGTATAAAAATTATCTTCAAAAAGTTCGAGGAACTCTTCCCGGCTGCGTACGAAAGGCTGTTTTATATCTTTGAGACAGTCGGTTACCGTTTTTTCATAAACATCGAGCGAATCGGCCAGCACCCCGTCAAAATCAAAAATGAACAACTTCATCGCTTGATTCCTCCTCTAAATACCCGGGAAATAGCGGAGCGGAAAGGTTTTCTTAAAATCCCTTTTTCCGTGATAATTGCCGTGATCAGCCTTGCGGGCGTCACATCGAACGCCGGATTGTAAACGTTTATGCCTTGCGGCGCACTGCGGACGCCCTTGATGCTGGTGACTTCTTCGCCGTTTCTTTCTTCAATGGGAATAGCCGCGCCCGTTTGTAAAGAAACGTCAATGGTGGAAAGCGGAGCGGCAACATAAAATGGAATATTATGGGCCTTGGCCAGGACCGCCAGAGCATACGTGCCGATTTTATTGGCCGCGTCTCCATTGGCGGTGATTCTATCCGCTCCGACGATAATCTTGTCGATCTTTCCCTGCTGCATCAGAAATCCTGCCATGTTATCCGTAATTAACGTGCAGGGGATTTTTTCTTTTTTTAATTCCCAGGCGGTGAGCCTTGCGCCCTGCAGGACAGGTCTGGTCTCGTCCACGAAAACATGCAGTTTTTTACCCTGTTCGTTGGCCGCGCGAATCACGCCCAGTGCCGTGCCGTATCCCGCGGTGGCCAGCGCGCCTGCATTGCAGTGAGTGAGGATGTTGTCACCGCCGGCAAAGAGTAAACGGCCGTTTTTACCCATCCGGCGGTTGATGGCGATATCTTCCGCGCAGATTCGTTTTGCTTCATCCGTGAGCTCTTTTACCAGATTGGCTTGTTTCTTGTGATGATTCCGATCAGCGACTTTTTTCATGCGTTCCAGCGCCCAGAAAAGGTTGCGTGCCGTCGGCCGCGCCTGAGCTATCTCGTCGCAGAGAGTGAAAAACGTCTGCCGAAATTTTTCCGGTGATAAAGAGGGAAGGTTAAGTGCGCCCAGCGCGGCACCCATCGCGGCGGCCACGCCGATGGCGGGAGCGCCGCGCACGGTTAAATCTTTGATACAGGCAATAACGTCTTTGTATGATTTGCAGGTTATATATTTCTCGGCGAGCGGCAAAGCGTTCTGATCAATCAAAACAACAGAATTGTTTTTCCAAAAAATTGTTTTAATCATGGTGAAACTCCAATTTAGTGAGTCCCAAGTTTCAGAAGCGTAGCGCACTGAAATTTGTTGGACGAACTATCCCAGGAGCGAAGCGACGTGGAACTGTTGCAGGAACCGACAGCAGCTTGCTTTAGGGTCAACCTTGAGGTGGTCCGGCGAGCATCTTTTTAAGAAGTTCGTTGACCAACTGCGGGTTGGCTTTTCCCTTGGTTGCTTTCATCACCTGACCGACAAAGAAACCAAAAACTTTTTCCTTTCCACCGCGATACTCAGCAGCCTGCGCCTGATTGGCTTCAATGATGGAGGTGATAGCCTTGATGAGTTCCCCTTCATCCGTAATCTGTACCAATCCTTTTTCCTTGATGATGGTCTGCGGCGATTTACCGGTCTTGTACATATCCTCAACGACTTCTTTGGCCATTTTCCCGCTGATGGCGCCTTCTTCAATCAGTCTGATCATATCGGCCAAAGACTGCGCGGAAATGGGACATTGACGGATATCACGTTTATCTTCATTAAGGAACTTCATGACGTCACCCATGATCCAGTTACTCGCAATCTTAGGTTTCGCGCAGATTTTGACAACGTCTTCGTAGTAAAGCGCCAGCGCCTTGTCCGAGGTTAATACCCCGGCGTCATAGGCCGGAATTTGATAGTCTTTGACAAATCTCTCCCGTTTGGCCAGCGGCAGTTCGGGAAGTTCTTCCTTGATTCTTTCTACCCAGGCATCATCCACCAGAATTGGCACTAAATCGGGATCCGGGAAGTAGCGGTAATCGTGCGCTTCTTCCTTGCTGCGCATGGAATTGGTCGCGCCCTGCGCGTCATCCCACAGGCGTGTTTCCTGAACAACGGCACCGCCGTTTTCCACAAGATATTGCTGGCGCTTGATTTCATACTCCAGGGCTCGCTGCACGTTCCGGAAGGAGTTCATGTTCTTTAACTCCGTTCGGGTGCCGAATTCCTTCTGCCCTCTGGGGCGGATCGAGACGTTGGCATCGCAGCGGAAGGAGCCCTCCTCCATGTTGCCGTCGCAGATTTCCAGATACACCAGAATTTCATGCAGGCGTTTGAGATAATCGGCGGCTTCCTCCGGTGAGCGCATGTCCGGTTCGCTGACAATTTCGATTAACGGAACACCGGTGCGGTTCAGGTCAACGTAACTGACCGGATTGTGCTCGTCGTGAAGAAGTTTCCCGGCGTCTTCCTCCATGTGAATCCGGGTGATGCCGATTTTCTTCTGCTCTCCGTTGACATCCAAAATGACATGTCCGTGCTCTGCCAGCGGATAGGCATATTGCGATATCTGATAGCCTTTGGGCAGATCGGGATAAAAATAATTTTTTCGGGCGAACTCGCAGGATTTGTTGATTGCGCAGTTTGTCGCCAACGCCATTTTCATCGCGTATTCGACGACTTTTTTATTCAGCACCGGTAAAACGCCGGGCATGCCCAGACAAACCGGGCAGGTGTGGCTGTTGGGTGCTCCCCCGAATTTGGTGGAGCAACTGCAGAAAATTTTCGTATTCGTTAACATTTGGGCGTGAACTTCCAGCCCGATAACTGCTTCAAAATCCATTACAGTTTAGGCCTCCTCTTCTCAATTTTCGCATTTTTCTCGTAAGCAGAGGCAACTTGAATCAGTTTCCCTTCCTCGAAATGACCGGCCAGAAACTGCACCCCGATGGGCAAACCGCCGGATGTAAAGCCGCAGGGAACCGAGATTCCCGGTATTCCCGCCAGATTGGTTGAAATGGTGAACACATCGGAAAGATACATCTGCAGGGGGTCATCCGTTTTTTCGCCGATTTTAAAAGCCGGCGTCGGTGTGGTGGGCGTCAGAATCACATCGCAAATTTTAAACGCCTCGTCAAAATCACGTTTGATGAGAGAACGCACCTGGGATGCTTTTTTATAATAGGCGTCATAATAACCCGCAGATAAGGCATAGGTGCCGATCATAATTCTTCTTTTAACTTCCGCGCCGAAACCCTGCATGCGCGTTGTTTTGTACATTTCCAGAAGTTCGCGGACATCGGCAGCCCGGAAACCGTATTTAACGCCGTCGTAACGCGCCAGATTGGAACTGGCTTCCGCCGGTGCGATAATATAATAAGTTGCCACACAGTATTGTGTGTGAGGCAAGGAAATATCCACACACTGCCCGCCGCTTTGTTCGATAACCTGCATGGCTGTTTTCAGGGCGTTATTCACTTCGGCATCAATGCCGTCGATGAAATATTCTTTGGGAATGCCAATTTTCCAGCCTTTAATATCGCGTCCTGCAAATTGCGTATAATCGGGGACGTTCTCCGGAACAGACGTGGATTCCCTGGGATCGTAACCGGCCAACACATTCATCATGATGGCGCAGTCTTCCACATCCTTGGTAAAAGGTCCGATCTGATCAAGCGAAGAAGCAAAAGCGATCAGGCCGAAGCGGGAAACCCTTCCGTAGGTGGGCTTCAGGCCCACAATGCCGCAAAGCGCCGCGGGCTGACGGATGGACCCGCCGGTATCGGAGCCGATGGATGCGATACATTCATCGGCGGCAACCGCCGCGGCCGAACCGCCGCTGGAGCCGCCGGGGATTCTTTCCAGGTCCCACGGATTGAACGTGGGGCCGAAATAAGACGTTTCCGTTGAAGAGCCCATGGCGAATTCATCCATGTTGGCCTTGCCGACAAAAATTGCGCCGGCATCTTTCAGTTTTTCCACGACGGTCGCATTATAGGGTGGAACAAAATTATGGAGAATGTGTGAGCCGCAGGTGGTGAGAATGCCTTTGGTGCAGACAATATCCTTCAGCGCCACGGGAATGCCGGTTAATAACTTGATGTCGCCTCTTTTAATGTCCTCGTCCGCCTTTTGAGCGGATGCAAAAGCCTGTTCCTTCAGCAGGCGGATATAGGCATGCACCCGTTCTTCCACGGCGTCGATTCGTGAAAACACGGACTCGGTAATCTGTACTGCCGTCGCAGAGCCGTTTCTAATTTTTTTCTGTAACTCGTGTATGGTTAATTGGCTTAATTCCATAATCTCCCTTAAATCGTTGATTGATATTTCAGATATTCAAAGGTTCCGGATGTATGCGCTAATCGATGACCTTCGGTACCCGGAAAAACTCGCCCCGCCTGTCCGGCGCGTTGGCCAGGGAATTCTCCGTGCCGATGGAGTCCAGTATTCTGTCTTCGCGAAATGCGTTGGTTACGGCAATCGCGTGGCTCATCGGTTCCACGCCTTGGGTTTCCAACTCATTTAATTTATCGATGTATAACAGAATATCGTTGAGCTGAGAGGTGAACTTTTCCTTTTCTCCCTCCGTTATTTCCAAGCGCGCCAGATGCGCCACGTAGTCGACTTCCTGGGGACTTATCTTCAAAACACGATCTCCTTCTAATTCCAACGCACTAAAATACTTTCCAGTACGGGTTTATTTTTGCGACAACTTTGTCGATAATTAATTCACTGGTTTTTTCATCTACTTCTTGTTCCAGCAAAGATAGTCTTTCATCCGAAAAATGCGTTTCGTCCAGCATTTCGTTCAGCACGGCTTTCACCGATTTGACCAGTCCGCCCAGATGATAACCTCCTTCCAGCACGGCGACGAAACGTCCCTGACAACAGGCATCGGCAATATTAAGCAGGATGCGCGTCATCGCGGCATATCCTTCGGGTGTGACTTTCATCCCGCCCAGCGGATCCTGATAGTACGTATCGAACCCGGCCGATAACAAGACCAGTTCCGGTTTGAATTCCAGCGCCACCGGTTGGAGAATCTTGCGAAATATTTTGACGAAAGCGGCGTCGCCCACCGACATCGTCAGAGGAACATTGATGGTGTAATATTCACCCTGTCCCCGGCCGCTTTCCGAAATGCTTCCCGTTCCCGGATAATAGGGATACTGGTGAGTGGAAAAGTACAGAATGCGCTGATCCCCGTAAAAACTGTGCTGGGTGCCGTTACCGTGATGCAAATCCCAGTCAACGATTAATATTTTTTTAAAATTATATTTTTGAATGGCGTGCATGGCGCCGATGGCAATGTTATTGAAAATGCAGAAACCGGCCGCCGTGTCTTTTTCCGCATGATGTCCGGGAGGTCTGACAAAGGCAAACGCGTTATCTACCTTGCCTTCCACCACGCTGTCTATGGCGTTGCACACACCGCCGGCGGCAAGTTTCGCCGCTTCGTAAGATTCCGGAGAGGTCGATGTGTCGGGATCGAGAAAGACGCTTCGCTTGCCCGCGGTGCTGGCAATAAATTCTACATAAGATCGGGCATGAATCATTTCGATTTCTTCGTGAGTCGCTTCACGCGGCTCGATTTGTGTGAATTTCCAGGACATTAGCGGATTGTCCAGCATTTCATAGATGACGGCGAGTCTTTCCGGGCATTCGGGATGAGCAAAGCCCATCGAATGCTGCATGTACCTTCCATCCTTGACAATGCCTGTTTTTCTGGACAAGATAACCTTCTTTCTTGAGAGAAAATTCAATTAGAATACGGTTCCCGCTTATCATAAATAATTCCAAAGAGCAAAATAAATCACGATATTAAAAGGGATAAAAAAATCAAAACGCACTTTTTTGTTCGTTTTGGAATTGCTGAATCATGGTGGAAAGGCTGCGTTTCCCCGGGTCACAAAAACATTGACAAAAACGGCAATCAATATATAGGTATACGTAACTGAAAACAGGGGACATGCAAAAAATGTTTGGCATAGGAATGCAGGAACTTTTGATTATCGCGGTTATCGCGCTCCTGGTTGTCGGTCCCAGGAAATTGCCGGACCTGGCCAAGTCTCTGGGCAAGGGATTCAGTGAATTCCGGAGAGCTGCTGACGGCGTGACTGAAGATATTAAGCAGGCGGTCAAAGAAGACGAAAAGCCGAAAAATGATGACGACTGGAAAGATTCTCTCTTAATGAAAAAGCCCGGCAATGAAAAATAAAAACTGATTCATCCGAATAAATATCCTGAATAAATTAACAATCCTCTCACATTTTAAAACTGAAAACAGGCAAAATGTTAAACTATGGAAACAACGCAAGCGACCGAAGATAATAAAATGTCCCTGACTGATCATTTAATGGAGCTTCGGAAAAGACTCAGCCGTTCGCTGATAGCGCTGGGCCTCGGTTTTTTTGTCTGTTACTATTTTAAAGATTTCATTTTTGAAATTATTACCAGGCCGCTGACCCGGGTTCTGGCAAAGAACAGTTATCTGATTTATACCGGTTTGACGGAAGCGTTTTTCACCTATATGAAAATAGCTTTTTTTGCCGCGCTGATCATTACCAGCCCCTTTATCCTTTATCAAATATGGAAATTCATTTCGCCGGGGCTTTTGCCCAGGGAAAGACAATATGTCGTGCCCTTTGTCCTTTCCTCGTCTTTCCTTTTTATCGGTGGAATTCTGTTCGGATATTTTATCGTCCTGCCCACCGCATTTGAATTTTTTGTCAGTTTCAATAACGACTATTTGAAGGCGATGCTGTCTTTCAAAGATTACCTGTCTCTTTTCGTTACTTTTTTGCTGGGATTCGGCATATCTTTCGAACTGCCGATCTTCATTTTTTTTCTGACCAAACTCGGTATCGTCAACGCCCCGATGCTTTCCAAACAACGCCGATACGCTATCCTGATTATTTTTCTGGTTGCCGCCGTTCTGACCCCTTCACCGGATGCCTTGAGTCAGATATTAATGGCAATTCCTTTGATGTTCCTGTATGAGGTAAGCATCTTTGTTTCCAAGTTTGCCGAAAAAAAGAAAACAGAATCTGCACATGATGAGAGGTAATCGCTAAAATTATGTTTCTGCGCCGTAAAAGAACCAATAAAAAAAACGGAGGGGAAGTCAGAAAACTTTCGCTGCTTTTTAATATACTTCTGGGGATCATTGTCTTTATCTTGATTGTCACGGTTACCGGTGTGGCCGGATTTTACGCTTTCACCATGGATTTGCCCGGCATTGACGCGCTCAAAGATTATCGTCCCAGCATTTCCTCCCGTGTTTACGATGACAAAAACGAACTGATTGATGAATTTTTTCTGGAGGACAGAAAACTCATCAAAATTAATGAAGTTCCCAGAGTTGCGATCCAGGCTTTCGTTGCCGCGGAGGATTCCCGTTTTTTCGAACACAAGGGTTTTGATGTACAAAGTATTTTTCGGGCGGTTTTTAAAAATCTTGAAGCGGGGCACATCATCCAGGGTGGCAGCACCATCACGCAGCAGGTGGCCAAGATGATGTATCTCTCTCCCGAAAAAAAATATACCCGTAAATTCAAGGAGGCCATTCTCGCTTATAAGATCGACCGGTATCTGACCAAAGAGGAGATCCTTAATTTATATTTAAATCAGATTTACCTCGGACATGGAACTTACGGCGTGGAATCGGCATCTCTCGGTTATTTCGGAAAGAGCGCGCGGGAGTTGAAATTGCATGAAGCGGCCCTGCTGGCGGGCATGCCGAAAGCGCCCAGCAATTATTCCCCTTTTCTTCATTACGACAAAGCCAAGCAAAGGCAGTATTACGTTCTGACGCGCATGGTAGAGGACGGCTACATTTCCAGGGAGCAAATGGAGAAAGCCTACAAGGTTCCGCTGAACCTGCGTCCGATCAGGCCCAAAGACAAAATGGCGGCTTATTTTGTTGAAAATGTTCGTCGTTACGTTCAGGAAAAATACGGCGCCGATGTTTTGTATAAAGAAGGCCTTTCCATTTATACGACGCTGGATCTGAATGCGCAGAAATATGCCGGCGAAGCGATGGAACGGGGATTGAAGGAACTTGAGGAAAGAAATAAATATCAGCCGGGGCTTGTTCAGGGCGCGCTTTTCTGTATGGACGTGAAAACAGGGGCCATTCGCGCAATGATCGGCGGGCGTGACTTCAATAAAAGCGAATTTAACCGCGCGACGCAATCGCGGCGGCAACCCGGATCGGCTTTTAAGCCGATCATTTATACGGCGGCTTTTGATAAAGGCATGACGCCGGCAACCGTATTCGACGACGCGCCGATCGCCGTGAATGACGTGTCTCAGGAAAACGGCGTCTGGAGCCCGAAAAATTTCGACGGCAAATTTATGGGGCCGATCACCATGAGGACCGCTCTTGTCCTGTCCCGCAATGTCGTCACGGTTAAAATCCTGCAGGAAATCGGAATCGACTACGCCATATCGTACGCCATGAACATGGGAATCACGTCGCCCCTGGACCACGCATTATCTCTGGCATTGGGCGTGTCCGGTGTGACCTTGCAGGAGCTTGTGCAGGTTTACGGTGTCCTGGCCAACCAGGGTCAGAAGGTAACGCCTTATTTTATAAAAAAAATTGTAGACCGCACGGGCAATGTTTTTGAAGAAACCAAAGTTCAACCGGAGCAGGTCATCGATCCGCGCATCGCGTACATCGCGACTCATGTTATGCAGGACGTCGTGACCATGGGTACCGGTACGAGAGTCAGAAGCATCGGAAGGCCGGTTGCCGCAAAAACCGGAACGACCAACGATACGCGCGACGCCTGGTTTATCGGCATGACGCCTTCCTTGATTGCCGGAGTCTGGGTCGGGTTTGACCAGGAAGCTTCTCTGGGATCGCAGGAAGTCGGAGGAAGAGCGGCGGCTCCCATCTGGCTCTATTTCATGGAAAAGACATTGCAGAATACACCGGTGGAGTCATTTCCCGTTCCGGAAGGCATTGTCTTTGAAAAAATCAATCCCAAGACGGGAGAACCCGCCGGACCTTCGGAAAAAGGGACCAATGAAGCCTTTCTTCAGGGAACTTCACCGGGCAGCAGCCTGGGCGACGGAATAAAAAGCCTGTTTCGCTGACCCTGATTGCAAGCCTCTGTTGCGCTTTAAGGGCTGAACGATAATCGTCGCTGTCTAAAAAAAATATTGTTGACAAAGATTTTTTTTTCCGTTATTGAAAGCGCAAAGTAACTCAATGGAATGAATTTGTTATGTTTCTTAAAGTTTTAAAAAGCGGCATTATCCGGGTACTGAATAAAGTACTGGTCCTCGTAGTAGTCGTACTTACGGGGTCTGCCGCTCTGTATCTTTAAGAAATCAGAATAAAAGATACAAGGCCGCAGGCCCCTGAAGCCCGCGGCTTTGTTGTTTTTGGCATAAAGCCGCTTTTTCTCAAGGAAACAGGCGGCTTTTTTTTGTGAGTTCCAAATTTCAGAAACGGAGCACACTGAAATTTGCAGAACGAACAATCCCGGGAGCGGAGCGACGAGGGATCATTGCAGGAACCACAACTGTTCATTTTGGGATCTCTCTCTAAGATAAGTGATTGTATGGGGTGAATTGATAAATTACTAAAGAGGCGTATATTAAAAATAGGGGAAAAGTGATGAAACTGAAGGGAACAGAAATACTGCTGAAAGCGCTCGAAGAGGAGAAGGTTGAGATTATCTTCGGGTATCCCGGAGGCGCCGTTCTCGATATTTACGATCAGATATACAAAAGCAAGATGAAACATATTCTGGTCCGGCATGAGCAGGGCGCCGTGCATGCCGCCGACGGCTATGCGCGGTCCACGGGGAAAGTCGGTGTTTGTCTGGTGACATCGGGTCCCGGCGCAACCAACACTGTCACCGGCATTGCCACGGCGAATATGGATTCCATCCCTCTGGTTGTTTTTACGGGGCAGGTTCCCACCGGGCTGATCGGTAATGATGCTTTTCAGGAATGCGATATCACCGGCATAACCCGTCCGTGCACCAAACATAATTTCCTGGTGCGCAATATTGACGATCTCGCTGCGACGATCAAGGAAGCGTTTGATATTGCCCGATCGGGAAGACCTGGCCCGGTGCTTGTTGATCTGCCTAAAAATGTGATGGCGGCCCAGACGGAATATGATCCGGCCAACATCAAAATCAGAAATCATGAGGCCGCGTACAAACCGGCTCCGAAAAAGATGGCCGGTTTACTGGATTTGCTGACAGCGGCGAAAAAGCCTCTGATTATGACCGGCGGCGGTGTCATTCTGGGCAAAGCTTCATCGCTGCTTACTCAATTTTCCAGGAAATATCAGATTCCGGTGACCGGCACCCTGATGGGGCTTGGTTCTTTTCCGGGCAGTGATCCGTTGTGGCTGGGAATGCTGGGCATGCACGGCACATACTATGCCAACATGGCGATCAGCCACTGTGATCTGCTGATTGCGGTGGGCGTCAGGTTTGACGACCGGGTGACCGGTACTATTGATACGTTTGCCGCCAAAGCCAAAATAGTTCAGATTGACATTGATCCGTCATCCATCAATAAAAACGTTGCCGTTGATCTGCCGATCATCGGCGATACCCAGGCGGTGCTGAAGGATCTCATCACATTTCTGGAGGAACACAATTACGCTTGCGACGAAACGGCGAGAAAAACATGGCTGGATCAGATTGCCGACTGGAAGGAAAAAGTGCCGCTGACCTATTGCCAGAACGGCACAGTCATCAAACCGCAGTTTGTCATTGAGACGCTGTATAAATTAACCGGCGGCGACGCGATGATCACAACGGAAGTGGGCCAGAATCAGATGTGGACGGCGCAGTTCTTCCCATTTGACAAACCCAACACCTTTATTTCCTCAGGTGGGCTGGGAACAATGGGGTTCGGTTTCCCCGCGGCCATCGGCGTCAAATGCGCTTTCCCCGACAAGCATGTGGTGGACATTGCCGGCGACGGCAGTATCCAGATGAATATCCAGGAACTGGCCACCGCCGCGCAGTATAAAATCAATGTAAAAATCGTTCTGCTGAATAACGGCTATCTGGGCATGGTGCGCCAGTGGCAGGAATTGTTCTACGAAAAACGCTATTCATTTACGGATATGACCTATGCGCCTGATTTTGTGAAACTGGCCGAGGCGTTCGGCGTCGTGGGTTTGCGCGCCACGAAACCGGAAGACGTGGAGCCTGTGTTAAAAGAGGGGCTGGCTGCTGACAAACCGGTGCTGATGGATTTCCGTGTCTCGCGGGAAGAATGCGTTTATCCCATGGTGCATCCGGGCGATTCGATCAGCAATATGTCGTTGGGGAGCAGAGAAATGATCAATTGACGACTTCGTGAAAAGTCCAGATGCTGCGTTGCGCTTCATCCTTCGGCATTGCGGCGTATGCGAAAAATACGCCTCACTTCTCAGGATTCATGCGCCTCGCCTCTGGAGTTTTTGACAAAGTCCTTCAATAAGAAGGATTAAATAATAAATAATATGATGAGGGAGAAGATGGAAAAAAAGGAGCATATCATTTCAATACTGGTTCATAACAAGCCGGACGTGCTGGCCAGAATCGCCGGCATCCTGGGCGGTAAGGGTTATAACATTGAAAGTCTCTGCGTGAATTCGACCACGCAGTACGAAGTATCCAAAATCGTCATGACAACCGTAGGCAGCAAGGAAACCGTCACGCGTATCGAGAATCAGTTGCGCAGACTTGTTGATGTGATTCAGGTCGATGATTTAACCAACGTGGAATCGATTCACCGTGAATTGATTCTGGTGCGAATTAATTTTACCGCGGAGAAGAAGGAACAGGTCAAGAAAGCGATTGACACGAATAAATGGAAAGTAATAGTGTCAGCCGATGCCTATGTGATTCTGGAAATAACCGGTGATCAGTCGCAAATCGATTTTGCTCTGGCCAGACTGGAGCCGCTGGGTATTGCCGATATAACGAGAACCGGAATCATCGCTTTGAATTTGGAAAACGGATAACATATTTATTTTTATACAGGGGGTAATTATGGCAAAAATTAATTTTGGAGGCGTCATTGAGGATGTCATTACAGCAAAAGAATTTCCGCTGAAAAAAGCTCAGAAGGTTTTAAAGGATGAGGTCGTAGCGGTTATCGGTTACGGGGTGCAGGGGCCGGCTCAGGCGATGAACATGAAAGATAACGGCATTCATGTCATTATCGGTCAGGCAAAAGAAGACACTCGTTACTGGAAAAAAGCTATTGCCGACGGATGGAAACCCGGCAAAACTCTTTTCCCGATTGAAGAAGCGGTCAAGCGCGGAACCATCATTCAATATCTTGTTTCCGACGCCGCGCAGAAACTTCTCTGGCCCAAAGTCAAGGCCAATCTGAAAGAGGGCGATGCCCTTTATTTCTCGCATGGCTTTTCTATCGTTTACAAAAAACAGACCGGCGTTGTTCCGCCTAAATTTGTGGATGTAATCATGGTGGCTCCCAAAGGTTCGGGAACATCCGTCCGCCGGAATTTCCTGGACGGCAGCGGAATCAACTCCAGTTTTGCCGTGCATCAGGATTATACCGGCCGTGCGATGGAGAGAACACTGGCGCTGGGCATTGCTATCGGCTCGGGATTTTTATTCCCGACAACTTTCCAAATGGAAGTTTACAGTGATTTGACCGGCGAACGCGGCGTTCTGATGGGCGCTTTGGCCGGAATGATGGAAGCCCAGTACAACGAACTGCGCAAACACGGCCACACGCCCAGCGAAGCCTTTAACGAAACCGTGGAAGAGTTGACGCAGAGTCTCATTCGTCTGGTTGCGGAAAACGGCATGGATTGGATGTATGCCAATTGCTCCGCCACGGCGCAGCGCGGCGCGCTGGATTGGCGCCATAAATTCCGCAAGGCAGTCGCGCCGGTGTTTGCCCAGCTTTATAAGTCGGTGGCGACCGGAAAAGAAACAGCGATTGTGTTGAAGGCCAACAGCGCTCCGGATTACAAGGTCAAACTGGAGAAAGAGCTCAAAGCGATACATGATTCGGAAATGTGGAAAGCGGGAGCCGCTGTGCGCGAATTACGACCGGAAAAACGCAAGAAATAACAGGCTCGGAAAAAGTTGTTGATTTACGGTGCCGTTATTTCGAAGCGAAGTGAGGAATCTATGGTCCGAGAGGGAAGAGGGGTCTTCTTCAAGATTCCTCTTCCCTTTGTTTCCCGGAATGATGTGAAAATTATTTTAAGAAATCAAGGGAGAGATAACAATGAGAAGCGATCTCATGAAAAAAGGTTTTGAGCGTGCGCCGCATCGTTCTTTGTTCAAGGCGATGGGCTACACGGATGAAGAAATTGCCCGGCCGCTGATCGGCGTGGTCAATTCGGCCAATGAAATCATTCCGGGGCACATTCACCTGGATTTAATCACACAGGATGTCAAGGCGGGAATCCGGATGGCCGGCGGAACACCGGTGGAATTCCCGGTCATTGGCGTCTGCGACGGCATCGCCATGGGGCACGAAGGCATGAAATTTTCGCTGGCCAGTCGCGAACTGATCGCCGATTCCATCGAGATCATGGCGATGGCTCATCCTTTTGACGCGCTGGTTTTCATTCCCAATTGCGACAAGATCATTCCGGGCATGCTCATGGCCGCTCTGCGCCTGAACATTCCATCCATCTTTATCAGCGGCGGTCCGATGCTGGCAGGGAAACTTCAGGACAAGACCGTGGATCTGATCAGCGTTTTTGAAGGCGTAGGCGCCGTCAGGGCAAAAAAAATCACCGCCGCCGAACTGAAGCAATTGGAAGATTGCGCCTGCCCCGGCTGCGGTTCATGTTCCGGCATGTATACCGCCAATTCCATGAACTGCGTCACCGAAGCGCTGGGTCTCGGCTTGCCCGGCAACGGAACAATTCCCGCCGTCCTGGCCGCTCGTCACCGCCTGGCTAAACACGCCGGAATGAAAATCATGGATTTGCTCAAGAAAAATATCCGTCCGCGCAACATTGCCACGCTGGCTGCGTTTAAAAATGCTATAGCTGTCGACATGGCGCTGGGCTGTTCCACCAACACGGTTTTGCACATTCCGGCCGTTGCCCATGAAGCGGGTATCAAGCTCGATCTGGATCTTTTCAACACGATCAGTGAGAAAACCCCCAACCTTTGCAAATTGAGCCCTGCAGGGCGTCATCACATTGAAGATCTGGACGCGGCGGGCGGCATACAGGCCGTGATGAAAGTCATCAGTGCGCTGGGCGTCATTGATGAAAAAGCCACCACGGTAACCGGCAAAGCCGTCGGCGCCAATTTGAAAAGCGCCCGTGTTCTCAATACCGATGTCATCCGGACGCTGAAAAACGCGTACATGCAGCAGGGCGGCATTGCGATTCTGCGCGGCAACCTTGCGCCGGACGGCGCCGTGGTCAAACAATCCGCCGTCGCGCCGGCCATGCAGAAGAACGAAGGACGAGCGCGCGTGTTTGATTGTGAAGACGATGCCATTAAGGCGATTCTGGGCGGAAAGATCAAAGGCGGCGATATTGTGGTGATCCGCTATGAAGGCCCCAAGGGCGGTCCGGGCATGCGGGAAATGCTTTCGCCTACATCGGCCATCGTCGGTATGGGCCTGGATAAGACCGTCGCGCTGTTAACGGACGGACGTTTCAGCGGCGGCACACAGGGCGCGGCCATCGGCCACATTTCGCCTGAAGCCGCGGAAGGCGGTCCGATCGCGCTGGTGAAGGAAGGCGATATTATCTCCATCGATATTCCAGCCAAAAAACTCAACCTCAAGGTCAGCGCTCAGGAACTGGCCAAGCGCAGGAAAGCCCTGAAACCGTTTAAACCGAGGATTACGACGGGTTATCTGGCGAGGTATGCGAAGATGGTGACGTCGTCCTCAACGGGCGCCATTTTTAAAGATTAGTAGGGCTATCCCAAAATGCCCACCTGCTGTGTTGCGCTTCAAACCGCACCGCTCAACGTATTAAACTATACGCCTCGCAGTACGCTTTTCGCGCGCCTTGCACCTAGGCATTTTTGAACAGCCCTAAATTGTTTTCATATTCGCCGGAGCATGTCCCGCGTATGCGGGAGAGCCGACTCCTAGCCGCTGCGTTATCCTTTGAAATCAAAATGGTATAATAATATATTTTACTTTTTCACGGGCAGAGAATTTTCTAAGCTGCGTATCCATTTTGATCGTTCCTTTTCGTCAGGAATAACCATTGGAAGGATTTTATTTAAATCATTATAGATTAGTTCAATTGCTTTTTGAGCTCTGTCTGTACCGATTTCGTTTTTTGTTGTAGAAAAGAGATATGTTGTGCGTACAACAATAAGAGCTATTTCAGCCGAAGCACGATTAAGTCTTTGGATCTCAGATTTGGTTTTTAATCCCTCTTGATTTAGTGCCAAAATAGACGCTTTTTGATTCTCGATATTCTGTTGCAATTCAGATGCTTTCTTAATTAGCTCTTCTAGAGATTTTTTCTGTTGGTCTATTTTTGCTCTGGCATCATTTGCCCCAGAAATTAAAAGATTTATGGACTTTTTTTGATCACCAATTTCTTTTTTAATTTCTTCAATAGCATTATCTTTTATTTCATTAATCTCTTTTTTGGCAGTTTCTACCTCAATGCCTCCCCATTTAATTTTTTGAATGACATCGTAGTTTGTTATTAAAAACGCACTGAATAGAGCAAAGGTGAATATGGTTATCGCTACCTTAACGTCTATCTGTTTTGAGTAAAGACGACGGACAGTTGGAATCGAAAATCCTAAGAGGACCATTAATGCAATTATTTTTTCTATCATTTAAAATTTCCTCTTAACAATCAATATAAAATCTTTTATTATTCTGTATCATTTTGGTAATGGCTTTATTCGGTATCTTCGAAGCCCAGCCAGGCGAGGGCTTTTTTCTTGTCGTTGAAGAATTCGATGCGGGCGCCTCTGTTATAGGCGACGTTCGTGAAAAATCTGGTCATTTCATCAGGTGTGTAATCTGCAAGGCAGATGGCCATTGTCAGTCCCGGAATATTTTCCGCTGCAAGCGCGCCTGATTGATACGCATCCATGGAAGTAACTTTTCTGGTCTGGCTGGCTCCCTCGGCAAAGACTTTAAGACACTTATGCTTCCGGCTAGCCTTGGCTATTGCGGACCATAGTTTATCATTGCTTTCCGGAGATATTTCATAATCCGGCGCGTGGACAACATGAATATATCTGCCGTTAAATTCGATGGAAAAGTCCGAGCTCATTGAGATCCTCTTTCCGTCTTATAAATAATTTATCGCGATTGCGTTGCAACCACGAATAGGTTTTAAATTCTTGCTTTATGAAAACATACGTTAATTCTATGGATTATGCAACAGGGCAATGTCTTTGACCCGTGTCATTGCCACGATATGGATTCTCATCAGGCTATTTCCTTGATTTTCATGTCGAGTTTCCAGAAAGCCGTGCTGATTCTGTCGATGATGTCGTCCAACTTTGCCTGATCGATGGTTTCTTCATGATGACTTTTGCTCTGCCATTTGCATTTCGGCGGTATGTAGATCGTCCATTCGAGCTCCCCCATGGCGTCCGGATAGTCTTCGATTTCAAAAGTGATGATTTTGTCCCTCTCTTGATATCGCAAAGCATCCATGGATAAAATATCGACCCGCCAGCCCAGAGAGCTTTCAACGGTCTTGTCATTCGGTGCGGTGATGATTTCTTTCATGATGATCGCCCGGTTCCGTTTGCAGGATTGTCTGTAAAATCAATACCAGTCCGCAAGCATCAGTCCGGCGCTGATTCGATTGACGTTTTTATTATAGTCGAGCAGGCTTTCTCCGTATCCGTTGAAATACTGCACGTAGAGGCTGATCTTTGGGGCCAGGTTTTCGTTGATGGAAGCCAGCGGTATGCTCCACTCCAGTTGTACCGCGCCTTTGTTATCCGAACGCAGATTATTGCGCAGCATCAATGCGAACCGCTGCTTTTTCCAGTAGAGGATGCCCCATAACTCGCCGTATCCCATGTATCTGGAAAGATCGGGATTGTCATCGTCGGCATCGTCTTCGGGAAGCCGGTACCACGTCTTGAGCAGCAGTTCGAAAGAATCACCGGTAGCCGTCCCAAAATTTTTTTCCAGGCCGACATTGGCTACAATACGGTTCCAGCTCCGGGAAAGCGGCTCGGAGCGGCCGTTGGATTGATGATTAAAGCCGACGTTTACAAACTGCAGCTTTGTTCCCCAAAGATAGGGGATCTCCCGCTGCATGCGGAAGTTCAAAAGCAGTTCCGGTTCATAGTTGGTGTCGCGAAAGGGAGCGGAAAAGGCATCGTTATATAGTTGCCAGAACGACTGCTGTGTATAGGCGACCCAGAGATCAACCCCTCGGATGCCGGTACTTTTTTCGATAATATTTTTTATGGTATGATCCCTGATAATATCTCGCCAGAGTTTAAACTTGAAGCTCAGTTGAAATTTTACTTCATTGTGTTTTGCCTTGGCGTCGGGATCGAAATCCAGCGCGGCATCCTTGTTGGGTGAAAAATTATACGCCAGCGGCAGAAAATAGCAGGGCCGGTAAGGCCAGAGGACAAAAATATTTCTTTCCTTACGGGGATCAAGACTCATATCCCAGTATTTTTCCATAACGGATAAGGGAGTTTGCTTTGCGGCGGCTTCGCTTGTTTCCATTTCGCCGGCGGTGATTGCGACAGATTCTTTTTTCTCGATCGCTGTCGTGGCGGATTCTTCTTGGATGGATGGCTGGCGGGCCAGTTTATCAAAACATTTCAGTCGGGCGGCGTTGTTCCTGATTTTAGCGCATTCCGTCAAAGCGTTTTCCATGTCGGCGGCGCAGGCCGGCAGTGCGGCCGCAAACGCAAACAGAAGAAACAGCCCAAAGACCAGACGTGTTTTTTTGATTATTTGAAGGATCATTTATTTTCCAAGAGTATCCGGCGCACTCGTTCCAGTTCCTGTTGATTGTCCACTTCCACGGAATCGAAGGGCGTGACGACTACTTTGATTTTGTAACCGTATTCCAGCGCGCGCAACTGTTCGAGCGCTTCGAGTTTTTCCAGTTTGCCTTCTGGAAGTTTGGTGAACACATCGAGGAAATCGCGCCGGTAGGCGTAAATGCCGTGATGTTTGTAATAATCGGCTTTCAGATTTTTATCCCGGACATACGGGATGGTTGCGCGTGAAAAATACAGGGCGAAATTCTGATGATCCAGGACGACCTTAACGGCATGCGGGTGGGTGATTTCCTCGTCCAGAACGATTTTATAAATCAGCGTGGACATATTGACGGCCGGGGCGTCCAGCAGGGGCTGAATCACTTCGTCCACCTGCGCAGGTTCGAAAATCGGTTGGTCGCCCTGAATGTTGACGACAATCGCGTCGGCGGGAAGATTAAGCGACTTGACCGCTTCGGCGATGCGGTCCGTGCCGGAACGGTGCGTTCCTGCCGTCATCACGGCGTTGCCGCCGAAAAGCCTTACCGCATCGAATATCCGCTGGTCGTCGGTGGCTACCGCCACATAGGGAACGGCTTTGGCTTTAGCCACGCGTTCATAGACGTGCTGAATCATCGGCTTGCCGCATAAATCAGCGAGCGGCTTGCCGGGGAAACGGCTGGATTCATAGCGTGAGGGGATGATGCAAACGATCTTTCTCATAATTTATCTTCCCAAATGTGGATCGGATTTCTGCAAATATTTCGTTACGTAATCATGGACTGAATCTTCCAACGAGGAAAACTTAAACGGACAACCCGCCTTCTTCAGTTTGCTCA
>DAOPVC010000002.1:0-74833 GCA_035350895.1 Smithella sp.
TACAGAAAGTAACTGTCTGTGTTTACAGAATTATACAGACTGTATAAACATTGTTATGCATTAAAAGAACGGTAGTCCATGATTGAGAACCCATATCCAGAATCCTGGAAAGATTTGCAAAATGGCGTATGTCGCCTATTGAGGGAAATCGGCCTGCAGGCAGAAATCGCTAAGACTTTACAGACACCAAGAGGCAGGGTGGAAATCGATGTTTATGCTGTAGACGAGAAAAGTGTCGATAAGATTCGTTATCTAGTAGAATGCAAGAACTGGCATTCTTCAATACCTCAAAGCGTTGTTCACAGTTTCACCACCGTTATGCATGAGGTTGGTGGCAATATTGGTTACATCATTTCACAGGAAGGTCTGCAATCAGGTGCGGTCGAATATACAAAAAGCACAAACATCATTGGGCTAACATATGAAGAGTTTCAACGCAGATATTTCGCTGTATGGTATGAGAGGTACTTTGTGACACAAGTTGGAGACATTGTTGACGCTCTGAACCAGTACGTTGAACCAATAAACTCAAGGAGAGAAGATCGTTTGAGTCAACTACCTGAAGAAAAACAGAAAGAGTTTAGTTCTCTTTTAGAACGCTACTTCGCCTTCGGAATATCAGTGTCATTCTTCGAGTACCCAAGATATTCACCTTTACTAGCAGTTTCAGTGCCGGAAAACATTACAGACATAAAAGATAAATTCGCCCAACTCGGAGAAGAATTCAGATTCGAATCTAATTACTTTCGGGACTTTTTAGCAGAATTGACACAAAAGGTAAACATTGTCACTGAGAAATTCAATGATGTATTTGGGACGAATATATTTGCATAACAAAAGCAATACACCCGATCGCTACGCTCCGGGTGATTTTTTCGTTGGACATGTTATTAATCGATTAATAACAAGAAATATTTAGTAATATTTAAAATAGGTTATAGTTATGAACGAAAATTATTATGCGGATGTGGCGGGCACGCCTTTTTCTGCGCAGAGCAGGGAATTTGCGGTTATTGCAAAGAAATTCTAAGCTCTTGTTTATAATATATATTTTTAAAACTTATTGTCACCATACTTATCATCAAAATATATTTGAAGAAAAGTTTTAAAAATACTTCAAATGTGTTAGTACATCCCCAATATTCTTATACCATAATGTTTTGTGCTAAATACAACCAGATTCAAGTCAGTGACTTGCCAATACTTTAAAAAATTAGATTGCCACGACGCGCAAGGCGCGTCTTGCAATGACAAACGAAGGAGATCACATGTCTGTCAAAAACGAGTTGGAAAAACAATGCATTGACACCATCCGCTTTCTTGCGGCTGACGCGATCGAAAAAGCCAAATCCGGCCATCCCGGCATGCCGCTGGGCGCCGCGGCCGCCGCATTTACGCTCTGGACAAAACATTTGAAACATAATCCGAAAAACCCGCAATGGCCCGACCGCGACCGTTTTGTACTTTCCGCCGGTCACGCCTCCATGCTTTTGTATTCTCTTCTGCATCTGACCGGTTATGACCTGACGATGGACGACATTAAAAATTTCCGGCAGTGGGGCAGCCGCACGCCGGGGCATCCGGAATATAAGCATGTTCCCGGTGTCGAGGTAACGACCGGCCCGCTGGGTCAGGGACTGGCCAACGCCGTGGGCATGGCGATTGCCGAAGCGCATCTTGCCGCACGCTTCAACGGAGAAGATAAAAAAATAGTCGATCATTTTACGTATGTCATGGCCGGAGACGGCGACATGATGGAAGGCGTCGTCGCCGAGGCCTGCGCGCTGGCCGGTCATTTGCGCTTGGGAAAACTGATTGTACTTTATGACGACAACAAAGTGACGCTGGCCGGTTCCGCGGCACTTTCCTCCTCGGAAAACACCGAACAGCGCTTCAAGGGCTACGGCTGGCAGGTGCTGAAAGTTGCCGACGGCAACGATGTTGCCGCCATTGACAAGGCCATCAAAAAAGCAAAACGTGAGATCGAAAAACCATCGCTTATCTGCGTTTCCACAACCATCGGTTATGGTGCGCCCGGCAAACAGGGTTCCTGTGACGCGCACGGCTCGCCTCTGGGAGAAAAAGAACTGCGAGGCGCGAAAGACAATTGTGCCTGGCCAATCGAAGAACCCTTCCGCGTCTCAGAAGATGTCTACAAATTTTTCCGCAAAGCCATATCACGCGGCAAAAAATGCGAAAAACAGTGGCAAGAATCTTTCAACATTGTCAGACAAAAAGAGCCTGTGCTGGCGGCGGAATTTGAACGCCTCATGAAAGGCAACCTGCCTGAAGGCTGGGAAACAACGTTGAGTGAATTCCCCACCGGATCAAAAGACGTGGCCACGCGCAAAGCCGGTGAAATGGTGATGCAGTCTCTTGCCGCGAAAATTTCGGAATTGACGGGCGGCTCGGCCGATCTCAATCCTTCCTGTTTTACCTGGCTCAAGGGGATGGGCGATTTTCAGAGCCCGCTGCTTTCCAAAGAAGGCATGCACGGTATGGTCGGCGGCAACTGGGATTACTCGGGACGCAACATACATTTCGGCGTGCGCGAACATGCGATGGGTTCGATTGCCGTGGGCATGGCGTTGCACGGCGGTTTCATTCCCTACACGGGAACCTTTTTGACGTTTGCCGATTACATGCGTCCGCCCATGCGGCTTGCCGCTCTGATGGGTCTGCGCGTCGTGTTTGTTTTCACGCATGACAGTATCGGCGTGGGCGAAGACGGCCCGACGCACCAGCCGGTGGAGCAGATTATGAATCTGCGCCAGGTGCCGAACATGACGGTGATCCGTCCGGCGGACGCCAATGAAACGCTGGAGGCCTGGAAAATCGCTGTCTCCAATACGGATGGCCCGACGACTTTAATTTTCAGCCGTCAGAATCTGCCGGTGCTGGATAGGAGCGTTTGCGCGTCCGCGTCGGGAACCAAGCAGGGCGGTTACATCCTTTGGGAATCGGCGCCCGATCCTGAATTGATTCTGATTGCCACCGGTTCGGAAGTTCCGCTGACGCTGGCCGCCGCCCGGAAGCTGGCGGAAAACGGCGTGAAGATCAGAATCGTATCGATGCCTTGTTGGGAAATATTCGACCGTCAGCCCGATAATTATCGCGAAAGTGTGCTTCCTTCAGCGATAACCGCGCGCGTTGCCGTGGAAGCAGGCATCAAGCTCGGCTGGGAACACTACGTCGGTTTGAACGGAATAATCATCGGCATGGAAACATTCGGCGCTTCCGCGCCCGGACCGGTTCTTTACGAAAAATTTGGCTTTACCGTTGAAAAAATTATTGAAGCGGCAAAAAACTTGCTTCATCGCTCCTGACGGGATAGTTCAACTAACCAATTCCGCTTCGCTTTCGTAATTGGAGTTTCACTAAATGACCGAACCATGTATTGATTATTCTCTGGGAGAATATCAAAACGCTGTCAACGGCGCCCTGGAGAAAATGCGTCGGGATAACGTCATTGAGCGCATCCGTGCAAAAGATTACACCCTGTGGAAACCGAAGCCCGATGAAATCGTCAACCGTCTGGGCTGGCTGGAAGCGCCTTCGGAAACCCTGCACAAACTCTCGGACATCTGCGCCGTTATCGAACCGTTGAAAAATAATTTCAGCGACATAGCGCTGCTTGGCATCGGCGGATCGTCGCTGGCCGCAGACGTCTTCGGCAATATTTTCGAAAGAAAAGCGGGCTATCCCCGCTTGCATGTCGTCGATACGACGGATCCTGTTTTTATTTCCGACATTTCGCAAAAAATAAATCTGCAAAAAAGTCTTTTTATCGTCTCTTCCAAGTCCGGCTCGACGCTGGAGATAACATCGCTTTTTAAATATTTTTACAATCTCTGTCTGGACAAGTCCGGCAGCGAAGCGGGACGTCAGTTTATTTTCATCACCGATGAGGGGAGCCCGCTTACGAAAACCGCCGAAGGCATTTCCGCCCGTCATATTTTCCTCAACAATCCCGACATCGGCGGGCGTTATTCGGCGCTGTCTCTGACCGGAATCGTTCCCGCGGCGTTGATCGGCATTGACGTGGAAACGTTGCTGCAAAACGTTTCGTCCAATCCGGAAACGCTCATGAGCGTGGGCGCGTCACTGGGTGCGACGCTGGGCATGCTGGCGACAAAAGGACGCGACAAGCTGACATTTGTTCTGCCGCCGCGCTGGAAATCTTACGGCGGCTGGCTGGAACAACTGATTGCAGAAAGCACCGGCAAGGAAGGCAAGGGCATTCTGCCTGTGCCGGATGAGACGCTTTCGGACGCTTCAGGATATGGGAAGGACCGGGTTTTTGTTCTTTTCCAAAATAAGAATGAAGCCAAACCCTCCGCATTCGAATCTCTGGCTGGTGCAGGCCACCCGGTTATTACCGTTAAGATTCATGATGATTATGATCTGAGCGCGCAAATGTTTATCTGGGAGATGGCCACCGCCGTTGCCGCCCGCGTTATGGGTGTTAATCCTTTCGATCAACCGGATGTGGAAGCCACCAAAAAACATACCCGCGCCGTGATTGCGAATCTGGAAAAGTGCAGCGACGTGGCGGATGAAAAACCGGCAATGACGTTCGGGCAGGGTGAAATCTTCGGCAGCATCCATGGCGCGGCTCCGGCGGACGCTTTCCGGAATTTTCTTAAACAGGCCAAGGCGGGTGATTATATCTGTCTGCAAGTTTTCTTGAGTCCGTCTCAAGAAACGGATGAGGCGGTCATGGGTTTGCGTGACGTTCTCGCGCTTAAATACGCTCTGCCGGTGACGTACGGTTATGGACCGCGTTATCTTCATTCCACGGGACAGTTGCACAAGGGTGATTCCGGAAACGGCGTGTTCATTCAGTTGACGCAGGATCATGCGCCGGATGTGAATATTCCCGACAATATCGGCGAAGAAAAATCCTCCCTCACGTTCGGTGCGCTCAACGCTGCACAGGCGAAAGGCGACCGGCAGGCCCTGACGGAAGCAGGACGAAGAATCCTCCGTTTTCATTTTCGAACAAATCCCGCCGCCGGCTTAAAAGCCGTCGCTGAAATGTTTTGATCTGGTTTCCTCCATTCGAAAAACGAAACGAACTTCTGTCATGTCGGGCGGCGGCAAGACATACTGTCGTTTAAAGAAAAGATTTCTCTTCGCTTTGCTCATCGAAATGACAATATTGTTTTTTTTAACTGATCACCCTGAGAATCTCCGGCGCGTGGCGCTCCGATGCCGGCGGAATCTCCTTCGGATAACCGAGAATAATCGGCGCGACAATCCGGCAGCCGTCGGGAATGGCCAGCAGAGCCCTGGACTGAGGATCGCGGATGTTGGATCCCAGATTGATCCAGCAGGTTCCCAGTCCCCGCTCGGCGGCGGAAAACATGATGTAGCTTGCCGCCAGCGCGCAATCAACGTCAAGCGACTTGACGCTCTTTGAACCGATGATGAAAATCACGCAGGGGGCGTTGTAGAAAACATTGAAATTTTCATCTTTCAGCATATCGATGTATTGCGGCAGCAGGGTTATTTTATTGTGGGTGTAATCCTCAAGCAGATTTGCTTTGCTTTCACCGGAGAGCGCTTTAATGGTCTTTTTGCAGTGAACAATCGAAAACCGGCAGGGCTGGTTGTTGCTGGCCGATGGAGCCAGCGTCGATTCCCGAAGGATTTCCTCGATGATGTTCATGGGAATGCTCTTGTCCTGAAAATCGCGAATGGACCTTCTGTTTTTTAATAAATCCTGAAATGTCATATTCATTCCTCCTTTAAATGTTGCCATGGGTTACGGAAGTAATACACCGATCACCGTTAAAATGACGAATTGAAAAAAATTAACAACCGGATTAAGAAAACCCAGCAAAAGCAGACCGATGACAATAAAAAAACCGTAAGGTTCGATTTGCGAAAGAGTTCTGTTTACCGAGGCCGGAGCAAAACCCATCAGAATTTTTGAACCGTCGAGCGGCGGAATGGGGATCAGATTGAACGCGGCCAGGACAATATTTATTCGCGCGAATAAGTAGAGAATCTGCTCCAGCATGCCTCCCGGTTCCGGCGACGAGACACGCCACAGCAAAAAAGCGACAAAAGCGCAGATCATGTTGGTGGTGACGCCTGCGGAAGACACCAGAACCATTCCCTTACGTCGGTTGCGAAGCGGAATGTTTTCCAGGTTTACGGGCACCGGTTTTGCCCAGCCAAATCCGACGAAGAAAAGCATGAGGGTTCCCAGGGGATCAAGGTGCTTGATCGGATTGAGTGTGAGACGCCCGAGCCATTTGGCTGTCGGATCGCCCATCTTGAGAGCCATCCAGCCGTGCGCCAGTTCGTGAAATATCACCGAATATAAAAGCAAAATCGCCAGGATAGCAAAAGCCGCCGGATCTTTGATCAATAATTGTATCAGTCCCATCAACGTATTCCTTACTGTTTTTTATAGGGTCTCCGTTTGCGTTTCTTCTTGAAGAATATCATTTTGCCGATATTTTTCCCATTGGGAAAAATAATGATATTTCATGCCGATCATGATTCCCATCAACCCCATTAAAAGTTCGACGGCGGTTATAAGCAATCGGGAGATCACCGGCAGAATCAGGGCCGCTTCAATAGTGGCAAACTGCTTCAGCATAAAAAACATGGCGCCTTCCCGCACGCCGAGTCCGCCCATGGTAAAAAAAGCCAGCAATCCCAGAATCAGCGAGACGGAGATCGTCGCCATCATGGCGAAAATATGCGAAAACGATAAGGGCATGTTCACTCCCCGCGCGAGAAAATACAGGGCAATTCCGAGAAAAACACACGCCAGAGCGTAAAGCATCTGCACCTGAATAAAGGTGGTCTTATGGGTGTGAATCGGTTTGATGTTCAGGTTGAACAACCGGTTGACGGGCCGAATCAGATAATTAATGATGGTGTGGTTCCCGATAATAAAAATAGCATCCATCAGCAGGAACAGCATGAATATCGGCAGGGTGGCGTGAAGGGACATTTCTCGGACATAAATGAAATAGTAATAAAGGGAGAACAGGGCTGTGACGAAAAACAGACAGATAAAGCTGACCAGATTGATATAAAGCAGTGTGACGCTGGCAATGCCTTTGGATGAAAGCAGCGCTATCTGGGCCGCATACGTCCATATTTTCCCCGGAATATATTTGAAGATGGCAGACGTGCAGTACAGTGCGAAGCTTTCGGTATAATTTAATTTTTCCGTTAAATAGCTGTTGACAAAAATTCGCCAGACGACAGGCCCGATCAGCAGGGCGCAACTGCCGAAAATCACCGCCAGGCTCATCTCCACGGGGTTGATGCTGAAATCCCAGGTCCGGATGGCCCCGGCGTTCTTCTTGAATTGCAGATAAAAAAAGTAAACCGCTACGGCGACAACTGCCAGCGCCGAAAGATATCGCAGCATTTTTTTTATAGTCACGCCGTTGTCTCCGTTAAAAATCTGGCAGACCGCCGGAGCCGGGTTGCCTGCCGGAAATCAAAATTATTTTTGAGTGGTCCAAATGTATATGATAAATAGGACCCGTTGTCAAAAAAATGCCTCCGAAAACGGGACGTTGATCTTTCTCGTGAAATAAAACTTGACAAAGCGGCCCAATATTCATACGCTTGTTTAAAACAGTTGTTTGAAAGATGATTGTGGAATCCAGAAAATCAAATTCAAAAACGCGCGCGGCGATCATCGAAGCGGCGGGAAGAATATTTGCCGAGGAGGGTTATAAACAGGCAACGGTCAGAGACATTTGCAGTCACGCCGGAGCCAATGTCGCGGCCATCAACTACCATTTCGGAGACAAAAAAGAATTATATCTTGCCGTCCTGAAGCATTATCAGGAAATCGCGTTTCAAACCTATCCGCCCGATCTCGGCATGAAAGAAACACAGAAGCCGGAGGAAAAACTGCGCGCGTTTATCCGGTCGTTCCTGATGCGGATTATGGACGACGATCGTCCTGCCTGGTTCGGCAAGCTTCTGGCCCGGGAGTTTACCAATCCGTCATGGGCATTCGATATTCTGGTGGAAGAAAACATTCGTCCCTCTTTTCGGCTGCTCACCGGAATCATCGCCGCGATATTGGACAAAAGTCCGAAAGACAGGAGGGTACTGCTTTGCGCCATGAGCATTGTCGGACAGTGTCTTTATTTCCGGCATTCTCACCCTGTCATCACCAGAATCTATCCGGGTGAAGCATTTGGCGTCAAACACATCGATGAATTGACGGAACACATCACGCTTTTTTCTTTGCGTGGACTCATGAAAGAGAAACGAAAACTCAGCAGGTGAAAACATGCACAAGAAGATTTTCTTCATAATCCTTTTCCTGGTGCTGCCGTTCGCCGCGGCAGCCGCGGAACCGGCAGCGGGCTCCGCCGCCTATAGTCTGGAACAATGCCTGTCCATTGCGCTGGAGAAACATCCGAGTCTCCGGGCGTCGGCAGGAACGATCAAAATGAATGAAAGCCGTGTCGGACAGGCACGGTCCAATTATTATCCGCAGATCGATTTATCCACCAGCTACAACAGAATCGGTCCGACAACGCCGCCGGGCGAAAGTATTGATGCCTATGATCAATATTCAACGGGAATCAACCTCGGTGTGACGCTGTTTGATTTCGGCAAAACATCCACCCGTGTGACCATTCAGCATCTGAATGTTGCCGCCTCGCGCGCCGATTATGAAGATGTCAAAACCCAAATCATATTGAATGTGAAAAAAGCGTATTACGATCTGTTGCAAACCCAACGCAACCAGGCTGTGGCCTTTGACACAATGAACCAGTTTCAGCAGCATCTGGATCAAGCCAATGCTTTTTTTCGCGTCGGCACCAAACCGAAATTCGATGTGACCAAGGCGGAAGTTGATCTTGGCAACGCCAGGCTGAGCGTATTAAAAGCGGAGAATGCGGTTCGCGCCGCGATGATCACCTTGAAAGATGTCATGGGCGTTCCCGAAAAAGCCGATTTTACCATTATCGATAATCTCGCTGACCGGAAAAGCGAATTGGAATTAAGCGATGTCTTGCAAAAAGCGTATGCCAACCGTCCGGATCTCAGTTCCATCGTGGCCAAACGGGAAGCGGC
Organism: Smithella sp.; assembly: GCA_035350895.1. Classification (GTDB taxonomy): domain Bacteria; phylum Desulfobacterota; class Syntrophia; order Syntrophales; family Smithellaceae; genus Smithella. The sequence goes on from DAOPVC010000002.1 coordinate 9,076, forward strand.
GGAGCGTTCCATTGAACTCGCGCGGAAGGATTATTATCCCATCCTGTCGGGCAGCGCCGGGTACGGATTTTCCGGAACGGATTTTCCTCTGGGACGCGGCTGGAACGCCGGTGCTGCGCTGAGTATCCCGCTTTTTTCCGGATTGTCGACAAAATATCAGATTGATGAAGCCAGCGCCAACCTGGAAATTCTCAAGGCCAATGAAGATAGCATCCGCCAGGCCATTCGTTTAGACGTCGAACAGGCCTATCTGGACGTTCGGGACACAACCGAACAAATAATCATGGCTGAAAAGACCGTGCTTCAGGCGCAGGAAAATTACGATCTGGCGTCCGGACGCTACCGGACCGGCGTCGGAAATCCCATCGAGGTCGCGGATGCCACCATATCTCTTAATAACGCCAGAGCCAATCTGAACACGGCGCTTTATAATTACAAGATCGCGCAGGCTATATTGGAAAAATCCACAGGAGCGAACCCATGAAGAAAAAAATCATCATTTCATTGATCATCGTCTGCACCATAGCGGCGGGGCTGTTTTTTTATCTCAAGAGAAACGGGGATAATACAGCTTATAAAACAGAAAAGGTGACCCGCGGTGAGATTAAATCCGACGTAACGGCAACCGGCACGGTGAACGCCGTCACAACGGTTTCCGTCGGCACCCAGGTATCCGGAACCGTTAAAAGACTTTTTGCCGATTACAATTCGCCGGTGAAAAAAGGCCAACTGCTCGCGCAGATCGACCCCTCCACCTTTCAGGGGCAGGTCGATCAGGCCAGAGCCAATCTATTGTCAGCTCAGGCAAACATGGAAAAATCCGCCGTGAGTGTTACCGACGCGCGCAGAACCTATGAGCGCAGCCGGGAACTCTTTGCCCAGAATTTCATCGCCAGAAGCGAACTGGATACGGCGGAAACGAATCTGCATTCCGCTGAAGCCCAGCTAAAAGTCAATCAGGCGCAGGTCGAACAGGCCAAAGCTTCCCTTAAGATAGCGGAAACAAATCTGCAATACACAAACATCGTTTCGCCGGTGAACGGAACCGTGATCTCCCGCAGCGTGGATGTCGGCCAGACCGTGGCGGCCAGCTTTCAGACACCGACCCTCTTCAGCATCGCCCAGGATTTGACCAAAATGCAAATCAACACGAGCGTGGATGAGGCGGACATCGGCCGGGTGCAGACCGGGCAGGACGTCTCGTTTACTGTCGATGCCTATCCGGATACAATCTTTGCCGGAAAAGTTTCCGAGGTGCGCAATGCGCCGACCACGGTGTCCAATGTTGTGACCTACGATGTCATTATCAAGGTGGATAATCCTCAGCTGAAATTAAAACCGGGAATGACCGCCAATGTTTCCATCACCGTCGAAACCCGTCATGATGTCCTGCGCGTACCCAATGCCGCCCTGCGCTTCAAACCTTCAGAGACGAAGGAACGGAAAGGAGCGGGAGCAGAGCAACAGGACCGGAAAGGACCAAGAGTCTGGGTTATGGAGCAGGAAACCCCCCGGCCTGTTCAGGTCACCACCGGGCTCAGCGACGGCAATTACACGGAAATCAGTTCAGGCCAGCTCAAAGCGGGCCAGGAAATTATAACGGACAATTTGAACGGTAAAAAAGGAAGCAGCAGCGCCCAACACCCGCCCCCGAGGTTTATGTAATGACGCTCATTGAAACAAGAAAACTTGTGAAGACATACGACGTCGGCGATGAAGGTGTTCACGCTCTGGACGATGTGTCCGTCAAAATTGAACAGGGTGAATTCGTCGCGATCATGGGACCTTCCGGTTCAGGGAAATCCACCTTCATGAATATCATCGGCTGTCTCGATCAACCGACGGCAGGCGAGTATATGCTGGCCGGTCAAAAAATCAGCGGCTTGTCGCGGGATGACCTGGCGGCGATCCGCAATCGCCAGATCGGTTTTGTTTTTCAGGGATTCAATCTGTTATCACGGACATCGGCTCTGGAAAATGTCGAACTGCCGCTACTTTATAATCACGTTCCGGCAAAGGAAAGAAAGCTGAAATCCACGGCGGCGTTAAAAATGCTGGGGCTGGAGGGAAGGGAACAACACCATCCCAATCAACTTTCCGGCGGTCAACAGCAGAGAGTGGCCATTGCCCGCGCGCTGGTGAACAAAGCGCCGATCCTGATGGCCGATGAACCGACGGGCAATCTGGATACAAAAACCAGCGTCGAAATTATGGAGCTTCTGGTTCAATTGAACCGGGATTCCGGAACAACCATTATTCTGGTCACGCATGAGTCGGACATCGCCGCGTTCAGCAAACGCATTATCCGGTTTGTGGACGGACATGTGGTCAGCGATGAAGAGGTAAAAAAATCATGATCAGCATTGTGTCCACGCTCCGCATCGCTTTGCGGGCTTTATGGATCAACAAGATGCGTTCAGCACTGACCATGCTGGGCATCATTATCGGCGTCAGCGCCGTGATTATCATGCTGGCGGTGGGCACGGGCGTCAGCCGGAAAGTGTCATCGCAAATCTCCAGCATCGGCAGCAACTTGATCATCATCATGCCGGGCAGCTCCTCACAGGGAGGTGTCCGGATGGGCGGGGGCAGCCAGTCCACATTAACCACCGCCGACGCGGATGCCATCCTGAAAGAATGTTTGGCCGTTTCCGCCGTGGCCCCCATGCAGCACGGTTCTGCGCAGGTGGTCTACGGAAATCAGAACTGGTCAACCAGCATTCAGGGAACCACGCCCGGTATTCTGGAGGTGAAGGATTGCGGCCTGACGGCGGGACGGAACATGAATGCGCAGGATGTCCGCAGCGCTACGAAGGTCTGTCTTCTGGGACAGACGGTTGTTGACAATCTTTTCGGCAGCATAGATCCCATCGGTCAAATCATCAGAATCAAGAAAATTCCATTTACGGTTATCGGCGTTCTGGAACCCAAGGGGCAATCCCTGGGCGGCCAGGATCAGGACGACACCATCATCATTCCATTGAGCACGGCTCAGAAAAAAGTTTTCGGCAGGACCATCCCCGGAATGGTGCGGTCGATTATGGTCAAGGCGAGAAGCAGCGAGGATCTGACGATTGCGGAAAGACAGATTACGGATCTGCTGCGTCAGCGGCACCGCATCGGTCCGAACAAGGAAGATGATTTCACCGTCATGAACTTGACGCAGGTTCTGAATATGGCGGAACAGACCGCCAACACGTTTGCCCTGCTTCTGGGAGCGATCGCTTCCGTGTCGCTGCTGGTCGGCGGCATCGGCATCATGAACATTATGCTGGTTTCCGTGACGGAACGCACACGGGAAATCGGCATTCGCATGGCCGTCGGCGCAAAAACCTGGGACATTCGCATTCAGTTTATTATTGAAGCTCTGACCCTTTCCATGATCGGAGGCATTGCCGGCATTATCATCGGAAGCAGCGGCTCCTTCATCCTGTCCACTGTTTTTGAGATTCCTTCCGTCGTATCGCTTCTATCGGTGCTCCTTTCATTCAGCTTTTCCGGTTTGGTGGGAATTTTTTTCGGCTTTTATCCGGCCTACAAGGCATCGCTGTTGAATCCCATCGACGCCTTGCGCTTTGAATAGTCATCGGGGGAAATATTGCATTGACACATGCCGTAATTCTTTATATGATCACGCGCTGAAAAAATATTCAGGCAACGCGTGGTTCTATGAAACAGCAACAAATCATCAATGCATCCATCACGACCATCTGGCAGAAATGGTCCGTTACGGTCAAGGTGATGCCCGTCATCATCCTGGTCGCCATCCTGAAATTTCTTTCTCATCAGTTCGGCTGGGAAATTATGGAGCTCAACGCTCTTTTTACCAGTCTGGTCGCCGGAACCATTTTTCTGATCGGATTTCTTATCACCGGCGTGCTTTCCGATTACAAAGAAAGCGAAAAAATTCCCAGCGAACTTGCCTCGTCGTTCAAAGCCTTATCGGACGACACCTGCACTATCTATCACGGCAGGAACTCGGCCGCGGCACGTCCGTTTATGGATTTTCAGAAGGCGTTCATTCATTCATTGCTGGACTGGTTCTACCGAAAGGAAAGAACAAAATCATTGCTGGATAAAATCAGCATGATGAATCAGTTCCTGATCGAGCTGGATAAGGAAGGCGTTCCGGCTCCTTATATTGTCAAGATGAAGAACGACCAGAACAACATCAGAAAAATGATCATGCGCATTGATACGGTCAGGGATACCAGTTTCATCAGTTCAGCCTATGCCATTGTGGAAGCGATGGGTTTTCTGGTCGCGATCGGGTTGATCGTTATGAAAATCGAGCCGTTCTATGCGTCATTATTTTTTACCTTGCTGGTGACCTTTCTGATTGCCTACATGGTTCTTTTAATCAAAGACCTGGATAATCCTTTTGACTACAGCGAGAAGGGAGAAAGCGGAACGGAGATTTCCTTAAAACCTCTTCGTGACCATATTTCTTCCATACAGGATTTAAATTAAATTTTCTCAGTGTAACATCACGCAACACTCTTTTTCTCTATTCCATGTACGTTCAAGAGATCACGATTCAAATCGTAAAAAGAATATCGATTTGAGATGTATAATATTTATGCAGTTGATTTGTTGAGTTGTATAAATATTATACATAATCTTCTGGTGAACTCTTCATTATTTTTCACAAAACAAAAATTAATCAAATGATTACAGCTAATTATATAATCGTTCGGTAAATGGCACGAGCATTGCTATTTATCAGAATAAATAAAAAAATAACTCATAAGGAGAAAAGTTATGAAAAAATTAGCATTAGCGTTAACGGTGATCGGGCTGAGCATTTTTTTGACCATGCCGGCGTCTGCCTTCGGTCCTCGTGAAGGCCGAATGATCGGAAATGGGTATCAGACGGGAGACCATTGTGACGGGTATTACGGATTGGCTGGTCTGAATAAATTAAACCTTTCCGATGAGCAAAAAGCCAGAATTGAATCGCTTCGTGAGGCTCATATCAAAGATATCCGTCCGTTAAGAGAAAAAATGTTCGACAAATCGGTGGAGTTACGCAGGTTCTGGCTGGAGGCAAATCCCGACAGAAACAAAATCACAGCCAAACAAAAAGAAGTAAGGGCTTTGCGTAACCAGATGGAAGACAAGAAGACAGCTTATCGGTTTGAAATCAACAAGGTGCTGACGAAAGATCAGAAGGAAAAACTGGCAACCTACGGCTGGAACAAGAAAACAGGATTCGGCCCGCGCGGCGGGAAAAGAGGGCCTTATGGTCCGGGTGGTTGTTTCTAAGTGCCTTTATAAAGATGAGAATGGTTTGTGTCGTTCAAGAAACATGGATTGAGTCAATTTTATTAATAAAATGAACGGAGGAGTAAAAAATAAAATGAAAAAATTAATGGTTAAAACCTTTTTAGTGATCCTGGTGGCATGTATGCCGGTTTCGGCCATAGCCGATGTGAGGGTGCACGTGAATATTCCCTTGCCGCCGCCGATTTTCTTCCCGGCGCCGCCTCAACTGGTGGTGATACCGGAGACTGATGTGTATGTCGTTCCCGATGCCCGTGAAGACATATTTTTCTACGGGGGCTGGTGGTGGCGTCCGTGGAACAACCGCTGGTATCGTTCACAGCACTATGACAGAGGATGGGCTTATCATCCCAATCCCCCTTATTTCCACAGAAGCATTCCTTCGGATTGGAGGTATAGTTACAGAAATCATAGCTGGAAAGGGTATCGGTGGGAACCTCAGCGGACTCATCATCAGGACATTCAACGAAACTGGAATGTGTGGCAGAAAGACAGATACTGGGAAAAACAAAGGTATGGTGTGCGGGAAATGAAACATAAACGTTTCGCCCCGCAATACAGAAGCGAGACGCGGAAAACAGTGACGAAATCTGTTGTCCGGCACAGAGGGGAAGGTCCCGGTGATTCCAGATATTCCGGAAGAAACGACAGAAGGCCGTCGGGAGGCAGAGACAGACGTTAAAATCATAAGAGCATGATAGTTGTTCCCCCTGGCAAGGACCATTGCCGGGGGGATTATTTATTTTGTTAAATTTGGCGATCATCCACGGAGGTCCCGGGAAAAGCCATGCATAGAAATTTCTGATTTAAACTTTTTATTTTGACACTTGACAAACCTTCCTGCGGCATATAGCTTGCGAGCGATACAAAGGCTTGGGAAATGAAATCGGGTTCCTGAAGCGTTGAAAGGAGGTTTACCGTTGATGAGAAAAGTATTTGCTGTTTTCGTTTCTATGCTTTTTGTTGTTTCGTTATCTTTTGCCGTTGCAGGCTGCAGTAAAATGGAAGAAGACTCTGCGAATTTACGAAAAGCTGCGGCTGAGTTGAAAGCACAAGCGGATGCGAAAAAGGCTGAGGCCGAATTGAAAGCCAAGACTGATGCGCAGCAGGTTGAGGCGGATTTAAAAGCCAAAGCCGAGGCGATGAAAGCCGAAGCGGAATTAAAAGCCAAAGAGATGGCAAAAAAGGCTGCCGTGAAAGTAAAGCAGGTTAAAAAAGACGTCGAAAAAGTTGCAAAAGAAGTTGCGACGGATGTCAAAAGCGCCGGCAAAGAAGTGAAGGAAGTTGCAAAAGAGACGGTCGTTGAAGTCAAGAGCGCCGGTACGGAAGTGAAAGAGACCGTAAAAGAGAAAGCCGTTGAAGTCAAAGACGCCGTAAAAGACGCGACAACAGACGTCAAAAATGCCGGCCAGTAACCGGTGCAGGCGGAAGGATCAAACAGATGAATCGGGCATTTTCTTAAAAAATGCCCGATTTTTTTGCGTCCGCAGGTTCAGGAGAGGCCCTTTTTACCGAATTTCAGTTCAAACCTTTTGCCGCTGACGATTTCCGGAGCCACCTCCGGTACAGGATGCTGCGGGATAATAATCTGCGCACGACAGGTTCCCAGAATGTCTTTTTTAATATCCATGCCGGGCATGATTTGAATTAATGCCAGGCCTTTTTCCGTCAACTGAAGCACACCGACGGATGTGACATAAAAAACCTTCTTGCCCGATTGAAGCGCTTTTCGGGCATTGAAGGTGATTTGATCCACCTGATCGACGAATTTTGGCGTTCCCGTTTTTTTAATACGGACCTGTCCATTCTTGAATTCATACCGGGCATTATCCATCCAGTTTCCTACAAAAATAATCGTCTGAGCATATTCGACAATATCCGTAAAACCGCCCGGTCCGACAAAGTCGATGATCTTCGGACCGCGATGCGAGACATTGACATTGCCCGCCGAATCGACCTGCAGAAAACCGAGCACGCTGGTCTGGAGCTTTTCTTCATAAAGATGAAACATTTCGGCAGTGGTCAGAATGCGTTGAGGACTGATGGCCGCGCCGAAGTAAACACCGGAAGCCGGAAGACCCCCGTAAGCGCCGCCTTCAGATGTAAAAATAATATCCTTATACAGCCCGGATTCGTAAAGCATGCGGGCAACTTCCTCACCAATGCCGATGCCGATGTTGACGATTGCCCCGGGTCTAGTGGTCTTAACGAACATATCGGCGCACAGGCGGGCGAGAATATCAACCACCTTACCGCGATAAGGCGTAATTTCAATAAAGGTATTGATCAATCTCATGAGGTTGACCGCTTCATGGTCAACCTCGGACGAGCCGGCTGTAAAATACGGCATGAATTCTGTTTGAAAAATTCCACCGACCTGTTCGTTGCGCGGATTAACCACGATGGCGTCTATTGTGTCCGCCGGCATGGTAATTTGCGAGCTGTCTTTGGGAATAATTTTGGATACGGAGACAATCACTTTGCCGCCGTTCAGGCGTGCGGCGGCCGCTGCGTCTTTGTAATCCAGGATCAGAGCCGCGTCCTTAAAATAGATGTTGCCTTCCTGATCGGCATAAGGCGCCAGAAAAAGCGCCCGGTCGATTGGCGGAATATGATATTGCAGTTTTCCGTCTTTGATCTTGATGAAACTGTCCTGCGCCCCGGGAGATACGGCGGAGCCTTCTCCCACGGCGGGATCGAGAAAAGTGCCCATCCCGATCATGGTTTCAATGGAGGCAAGACCCCTGGCCTGAGCCTCTATCAGAAACGCCAGCGTTCCCTGCGACATGGTATGAAGCTCCAGTTGGCCGTCATCTGCAAGCTGCAGGAGCGCCTTGGCCGTTTCGCCATGTCCCACGATGTAACGGGTGATGATGCCCGGCGCATCAAGCTCCTCGATCATTCCGGGCGTTTTGCCGCGGCCGCCCTGCGGGCAGGCGCCGATCACGGTTAGATTGCGGGGATGTCCGGTGCGTTCGAACGCATCGCGCAATGCCCAGTAAAAGATGGAAGCGCGTCCGGTTGCGGCGAACCCGCCAATCGTGAGTGTTGCTCCGTCGGGAATCAGTCCGGCAACATCGCGGGCGCGGATAAACTTCGGTCCCAAACCGGCGGGAAGATAATCCAGATTTCTTCGGGTCCACGTCAGACGGAAATACAAAAGTTTCGCTATCGTGATCGATGTCTTGAACAGATTGACATCGCTGAGCGCCTTAAGCGTTCTTCTTACGTCCATTGCATTCCCGCTTCCTTGAGCACGTCTTCCGTTTGAATAAGGTTAAAGGTCTATCTCGGAACAATTTTTGATATCCATGCCCGGCTCCAGCAGGGGGAAAAGCGTTTCCATGTTTTTCATCAAATTGGCGGAATGCAGTTTCAGCGCATCCTTGTCGCTGTATTTTTCATAAAAGATAATAGTCTTTTCATCGCCGCGGACGGTGTGCGGAATATATTCCAGACAACCCGGTTCGCCGGCTTTGACTTTCGGCACAATCTGTTTCAGAATATCGATGGCTTCCTGCATTTTTCCATCTTTGACTTTTAACGTCGCAATTAATGTAATCATTGTCTTCTCCTTCTTTAGATGTCATTCAAAACGATCCGTAATTTTTTACGCATTTTCTATAGATTTTTCAGAAAAGCGATGATTTCCTTCATGTCCGGCAACTCACCGATGGGATAGACCTTCACAAAACAGACCTTTCCTGATTCGTCAATGATGACGTTGGCCCGTTGCGAAAAGCCGTTTTTCTCTCTAAAAAGACCGAGACGTCTGGCTACGTTTCCGTGCGGCCAGAAATCAGCCAGCAGTCGGGTTTCTTTTATCTTGAGCGTTTTGGCCCAGGCCGCTTTGGAAGGAACGCTGTCCACACTCAGGCCGACGGCAACCGTGTTCAGCTTATCGAATATCTTCTTGCTCTTTTCCAGGGACTGCATCTGCCGGGCGCAAACGGCAGTCCATGCCAGCGGATGAAAGGACAAAAGCACGCGGCGGCCTTTCATGTTGGAAAGCACAAAGTCCTGTCCGAACTGATCCGTCAGGGTAAAATTTTTAATAGACTTGCCCAGTTTAATTATTGTTTTTTCAGCCATACATTACCTCCCGGATAACATTGCGGATGAAAGCGCATCCTTTTTTTAGACCGTGAAACATCTATCTGATAAACCTGAATAAAAATTGCAACAGCGATACTCTGTCACGATAAGGCGGATAACGCAAGGGTATATCCACCAGATTTGAACGAAATAAAACGCCGCGCCGGCGGGAGAACGTCTCGAAGCTTGCCTTGCCGTGATAGGCGCCCATGCCGCTTTCCCCGACTCCGCCGAACGGAAGTTCCTGGCTGCCGATATGAGAAATTGTGTCGTTGATGCAGCCGCCGCCAAAAGACGTTTCCCGCAGCACTTTGTCCTGAATCGTCCTGCTTTCCGAAAAACAATAAAGCGCCAGCGGCTTCGGCTTGCGATTGACGAAGGCGATGGCTTCGTCAATATCGTCATATTCGATCACAGGGAGAAGCGGCCCGAAAATTTCCTCCTGCATCAGGGGCTCTTCCGGAGAAACCTGATCAATCATGGTAGGGGATATGTATAAATCCTTGCTGAGATATTTGCCGCCGTAAAGCATCCGTCCGTTTTTCATCAGAGCGACGAGACGGTTGAAATGCCGCTCGTTGACGATTCTGGCATAGTCCGGGCTCTTCATCGGATCTTCGCCGTAAAATGAATAAATCGTCCTGATCATTTTTTCGATAAAGACATCTTTTCGTTTGCTGTGGATCAGAACGTAATCCGGAGCGATGCACGTCTGTCCGGCATTGAAAAATTTCCCCCAGGCAATTCTTTTCATTCCGTACTTAAGGCTGGCATCCTCATGAACGATACAGGGGCTCTTGCCTCCCAACTCGAGCGTCACCGGCGTAAGATGGCGGGCTGCCGCATTCATAATGCTCCGTCCGACGGTTGTACTGCCGGTAAAAAAGATATAATTAAACTTTTCTTCCAGAAGTTTTTGCGTAGCTTGGGCTTCTCCCTGAAAAACAGTGACGTAATCGGCTTCGAATAACTCCTCTGCCATGTTGGCAATGGTTTGAGACGTGGACGGAGAAAACTCGGAAGGTTTGATGAGCGCGCAATTGCCCGCGGCGATGGCGCCGATGAGGGGAGTAATGGCCAACAGGAAAGGATAATTCCAGGGGCTGATAATCAGAACGACTCCGTAAGGTTCCTGATCAATGCGGCTTCGCGACAGGAAATGAATAAGCGGTGTCGCCGCGCGCCGGGGACGTGACCATGACGCAAGATGCCGGATCATGTGATCGATTTCCGTGTAAAGAATCCCGATTTCACTCGCGTAGGATTCAAAGGGCGGTTTGCGCAAATCGTCGTAAAGAGACGCCATAATGGCCGGTTCGTATTTGCGGATGCCTTCCTTGAGCTTCTTCAATTGGGCAATGCGAAAATCAATGTTTCGTGTTTTTCCCGAGTCGAAGAAAGTCCGAAGGTGAGCCATGGTTTGCGATACGGATTCGTGCGACATCAATATCCTCCATACACCCTATGGTCCTATGATAATCAAAGTATAAGGAGAAGATCACAAGGTGTCAAAGGAATATTTACAGACGGACGTCTAATGATATACGATACAACGACAGGATCAATAAATGTTTGAATTTCGTAAAAAATGAGCGTAAACAATAAGACATCGCATCTGAAAATTATCTTTTGAAAAATAATGATGGAAAAACCATTAAACAAAAAACATGTCTGTCCCTGGTGGTTGTGTTTTACGTTTGACAATCCGTTGCGCAAACTTGTTCATGATCCGATTGAAATTCTAAGCCCCTATGTTCACGAAGGTGACACGGTGATTGATATCGGACCGGGCATGGGCTATTTCACCATACCTTTGACCAGACTGGTCGGTCCAACAGGGAAGGTTATTGCTATTGATATTCAGCAGAAAATGCTCTCCGCCCTGACTGTGCGCGCACAAAGGAAAGGTGTTGCCGATAGAATCAAAACCCATCTGGCCGGTCCGGACTCTATCGGTTTTAATCAGAAGGCTGATTTTGTTCTGGCTTTCTGGATGGCGCACGAAGTCCCTGAGCAAAATAAGTTTCTCTCGGAAATTCGTGATCTGATCAAACCGGATGGGCTTTTTCTTCTGGTCGAACCGCGAATCCATGTATCCAGGAAAAATTTTGCGCAGACAGTGGAAATGGCAAAGCAATTGGGGTTTGCCATCAAGGAGTCTCTCCCCATTCGCATGAGCCGGAGCGCTCTTTTTGCTCTGAGCAAAACAGGCAATCCGTAAAGAATCTCGCTTTTAAAATTCCTTCCGCCCATTCTCCCTCGGCCGTTGAATCCCAAACAATGCCGCCGCCGATGCCCATCTCGCCCCTTCCATTGGTTTTATTGATCAGGGCAGTGCGTATGGGTATATTAACGCACAAGTCTTTGTCGGGTGTAATGTACCCGATGGCGCCTGTATAGATATTGCGTGGTTCGCGCTCCAGGTCATGAATGATTTCCATGGCCCGGATTTTTGGCGCGCCGGTCACCGACCCGGACGGGAAAAGGCTTTTGAACACATCATACAGCGGCACATCCGGCTCGATATCCGCCGCAACCGTCGAGGTCATCTGAAACAGTTTTTTATACGGAGTGACTTCGAACAGACGCGGCACATGAATATTCTTCCCGATGCGTCCCAGATCATTGCGCAGCAAATCTGCAATCATCACGTTCTCGGCCCGGTTCTTTTCGTCATGATAAAATTGATATCTGGCCGCGATATCGCTGAAAAAGTTTCTCCCCCTCGGCCATGTTCCTTTCATGGGTTTCGACAGGATTGAACTTCCTTTTTTATACAGGAATAATTCCGGCGAAAGCGACGCAATGCTGTATGAGTCGGTTTCGATATATGCGGCATAGGGCACCGGCTGAATAGAGAACAGTTTTTTATACAAATCAAAAGCGTTGCCCTGAAAATCAAAAAGAATTTTCAAGCAATAAGTAATTTGATACACATCGCCGGATTGCAGATACGAACGAATAATATCGATATGTTCAAAATATTTATCCCGGGAAATATTCCATCGCATATTTTTGACTGTGCCCGCGCGATGGTCGCCGGCAAACAGGTCTTTATCCGGATGAGGTTTTTCGTAACATCCCACATAAATGAGCGGGAAACCGTTCAGGTTGTAAGAAGAAAACGTTTCCTCAAAGGCATAGCCCAGCTCGTATGAAAAGAATCCGGCAACATAGAATTTTCGGGTCAGCGCATCTTCGATTTTTTTAAAAGCGAGAGGAACATCCTGAAACGAAGAACAACGGATGATGGAAACAGGTTGATCAAAGCATAAAGAAGATTTTTCAAAATCAAAACGTATATTCATACGACATCCTTTTGCAGATCTGGATGCCGTATCGTTCCGGCTAGAGCATGATCTGATAATAAATTGCTGCAACCGTATATAAATAAGATCCCCGTCTGTCAATGGGTTTAGACGGGATATTGTTTTTTTGTTCAGCAGAATATGTTAAAAGGATACTCGAAAAGAATACGGGAATGTTATTTTTCAGGTGAAACTTATCTTTGAAAAACAATGGCTGCATGTGTTTGCTCTTGTCCTCCTGCTTTTCGGAGCAAGGCAGGCTTTCACGCTGGAGGGTATGGGTAGCGGAGAATTCTGCGGTATCGGCACGCCGCAGTGGTTTTGGACGGCGATCGGGTTCGCCGTTGCGCATCAGGTGTTCGTTTGGTTCTGCTGGCGGATTCAGCTTTACGGACGATGGCTGGACAACGTCTTCGGCAAATTAAGCTTTCCCGTGTATGCCTCTGTTTTTTTTATGCTGGGGTCTTTTAGAGTGGCGGCTGTTTTCGCTCTGGCAATATCAAACCGGGATACATTGCTCATGGACATCGCCGTTCTCCGGATGCTTGCCGTCGTTCTGCTGCTTCCTGCAATCTATCTGCTCTACTCCGTGATAAGATATTTCGGTTTTACGCGCGCTCTGGGCGCCGATCATTTTGAGGAAAAATACCGAATGCTGCCGCTTGTGCGCAGGGGAATTTTCCGTTTTACAGACAATGGAATGTACGCGTACGGATTTCTGTTTTTATGGGCAATCGCCTTGTGGTATGCCTCGACGGCAGCGCTGTGCGTCGCGCTGTTCAACCATCTCTATATCTGGGTTCACTATTATGCAACCGAGTTGCCGGACATGAAACGCATTTACGGTGATACCGGGCGGCTGAAGAGAACCTAATTGGAAGGATCTGCAAAGCAGAATCCGTTTTTGGTGGAGTTTTTAATCCGGTACATGGCTTTGTCGGACTCCTTAATCAGCTGATCCATATTGTCGCCGTGAGCGGGGAACAGCGCGATGCCGATGCTTGCACCGATGCTCGCTTTTTGTCCATTGAACATGAAAGGCCGGGCTATAATTTTAATTACTTTTTTGGCAATTTGCGCGGCATTCTCGGGAGCGTTGATTTCGGTGGCGATGATCAAAAATTCATCTCCGCCGATGCGGGCGACCGTATCGGTTTCGCGCACGCAGGAAAGCAGACGCTGAGCAACCTGCTTGAGCACATAGTCGCCGGCATCGTGGCCGAGCGTGTCGTTGACCCCTTTGAAACCGTCGAGATCCACAAACATCAAAGCCACAATTTTTTTATAACGGCGAGCCATATTGATTGCCGCGGACATGCGATCTCTGGCCAATCGCAAACTGGGCAGATCCGTTAATAGATCGTGCGTCGCCAGATGCTTGATCTGCTCTTCGGAATTTTTGCGTTCGGTGATATCGCGGGTGACCCCTAAAACACCGACGGGCTTCATGGACGCATCGCGAATAAACGTCAGAGAACTTTCCAGCCAGACCCAATGTCCGTTCTTATGGCGGAGCTGGGATGGAAGGGTGCGGCTGCGGTTCGGATCGGCGTTCGGATCGTTTTCTCGTTCGAGTTCCTCCTCCAGCAATTTTTGTGCGTCAACCAGCGATTCGGGCGTGAAATACTCGTCAATGCTTTGCGCCATGAATTCGTCAGCCGTGTAGCCCAGTGTTTTGATCACCGAGGGGCTGGAATACGTAAAGCGCATGGACATGTCCATCGTCCAGATGTGGTCGGCGGTGTGATCGGCAATAAAATGATAATTTTCTTCGCTTTTACGAAGCGCCTCTTCCGCCTTTTTGCGTTCGGTGATGTCCTGCAAAATGCCGATGGCATGCCATGTTTCCTTAATTTTTGCCGCTGATAAAGATAACGCTACATCGATCTCAATGCCGTCTTTCCGGCGCGCCGCCAGTTCCAGTGTCTTGCCGATGGCGTTCCCCTGTCCCGTTTTCTGAAACTCCGGGAAGGCTGCAAGATGAGCAGAGAGAAATCTCTCCGGTGTGATTAATTGATGAAGATTCTTTCCCATGGCTTCTTCTTTGGTGTAGCCGAGAATGCGCTCAGCGGCCGGGTTCCAGTAAGATATGCTTCCATGGTTATCCATCATCATGATCGCTTCATGAGCGGAATTAGTAATGGAGAGGATCCGTTCCTCGCTTTCACGAAGTGCCTCGAGCGCAGCCTCCCTTTGGGACTCCAACTGTTTGTGTTCGGTAATGTCCAGAATTGCACCGATCAGTCCGTTGACGTTTCCCTGATTGTCGGTGAAAACGGCCTTGTTGAAGATGACATCTCTTGTCATCCCCCGTATGTTTTTTACCTGAGCTTCGTAATGCTGTTCCACTCCACTTTCGAGAAGTTCATTATCTTTGGCATGATAGATTTTCGCAAGCTCCGGCGGATTAATGTCAAATACGGTTTTGCCGACCAACTGCTCCTTGGTAGCACCGAAAAATGTTTCAAACGCTCTATTGAATCCCGTGTATCGCCCCTCTCTGTCCTTATAGAAAACAGGGATTGGTATCGAATTCAGCAGTGTGTTCAAAAAAGCCTCGTTATGTTTCAGCGCCTCTTCCGCCTGCTTGCGTTTGGTAATGTCCAGAATGAATCCGCGGATGCCGACCGGTGCGCCGTCTACCGTAATCGGCAACGATAAAGCCAGGGCGTAAAAGGGGCTGCCGTCTTTTTTCAGAGCCTGATATTCCAGATATCCCTTTTGGGTGCCCTGCATTCTGCGCTGTATTCTCTCCCGGGCCAATGGGCGATCATGCGGTGATACAAAATCGAAAATATTTACGCCGCTGGCAATATCCTGCTGGGTCAGGCCGAAGTGTTCGAGGCCGTGTTTATTGGCGTACGTGAGATTGCCTTTTGTGTCCGCCTCGAAAATCGTTTCGGGAAACACTTCGGCAAGTTGCTTGAATCGTTCTTCGCTTTTGCGCAATTTTTCCTCGCTCATTTTAATGTCCACCGATTTCCAGACGGCGTCCATAAACAGGGTGAGTTGCAGCACATCGGATTCGTCGTAGTCGCGGGCTTTGTTGGCGATTCCCACCACGGCGACGATTTGATCCTCATTGAAAACCGGCACGGTCAAAAACCTGGAGAGCGGCGCATGACCTTCAGGATACCCTTTCTTGAGAGGATGATCGGCCGGGAAGTCGTTGACAACGATCGGTTTGCGCTGGCGCACCGCTTCACCCCAGATTCCCGTTTTATCCAATTCATAACACGTCTGCGGATTCGCGATCGTGCACTCTTTCATGACATCCTTTGACCAGGTGTTCAGAATGAACTGCCGGCTTTCTTCATTGTAGAAATAAATATAACCGATCTTGCTTTCCGTGAGTCTGATAACTTCATCAAGCGCGTAATCCAGGAACTCCTGCGTTGTCCTGGTGCGGTGCTGCATGATATTTAAGAGGCCGGTTAAACGCGTTGCATTGCGTTGGATTTGTTCCTCGGCGCGTTTCTGCTCAATAAAATGGCCGAACCGTTCGGCGATGTCTTTAAGCAATTGCTGCTCGGAATCCAAAAACGGCTTTTCCTCCGCCTGAAACCGTTCCGCCGGATAACAGACGTCAACCTGACCTTCCGGTTTGTCATTAACGATAATTTTTTCGGTAAGTATCCAGGGCGTTTCCCGGAAAAGATTTGTTCGGAAAACGGTTTCTTCCAGAATGATCCGGGCCTCTGCTATATCGGGAAACTGCATGGCCGGAGGCAGAATCCGGACCGCCTTATTCATGGTGTCGTTTAATGACATGCCGGGCTCATCCAGCAGAGCCGAAATGCCATAGAGGCAATTTAATTCCTTGATCCGTTCCTTCAGTGTCCACTCGACCTGCTTTTGATCCGTGATATCGTTAATGCTGGATAAAAGACAGGGCTCCTCGATGATGTTGACAACCTGAGACGAAAACAAACCGGTCAATATCTCTCCGTTCTTTTTGCGGAACCTGTACTCTTTTCGTACGACCGGCAATCCCTGCCGGAGAATGGAAACCATCTCTTCGCGATCTTCCTTATCCACCCAGAGATTCAATGCCATGGATGATTCCTGCATAATTTCTTCACGCGAGTAACCTGTAATGTCGACAAACGCGTCGTTAATATCCAGGAATTTGCCGTCTTTCATCTGCGTAATGGATATGGCATAGGGCGATGTCTGAAACGCTTTGGCAAATTTTTCCTGATTTTGACGTAATGCCTCTTCGGTCCGCATCCGCTGAGCCAGTTCTTTCTCCAGTTCTATGGCGAGATGCCGGCTGATCAGCAGAAAGAGAGAAAATGTTAAGGCGACAAAGAGTGTTTCGTAAATCAGAACCGCAATGACGCCTGTAGAGCCGGATACAAAGATGTTGTCGGACGGTGTTTTAATCAAATTCATGACGATTTGGATGGCATTGACAATGCAAAATGCCGCAAAAACAACTCCCGTTGCTTTTGTAGCCTGACGCATAGAGGGGTCAACCCTGCGCAGCATCAACTAGGCGCCCTGGATGCAGATATAAAAAAGCGCGGCTGCGAAATTGATCGTGCGCAAACCCATATGGGGGTAAATAGATGTGAAGAAAACGTGAACCGCGATGAAAATGGCCAGCATGACATAATTGTGTTTCTGACGGCTTTCCTGTCCCACATACCGGCAAAGGCCTTCGTAAAGGATCACCGTTCCGCCGACAATAAAGAGATTGGCGATGACGATTGTTGCGAAATCCGGCAGGATGCCCCGCAACATGATGAGCGTAATGGCTGCAAATTGAAGAATATAATCGATAAGCCAAAGAATAATTTCCGGAGAACGTTTGCGGTTTTGCCACCAGAGCGAAACCATGACAATCAGGCAAAGCAATACAGACAATGCGTACTCGGCAAAAATGATCCTCATATCAATTTCAATCATGGCAACATCCTTTTGATGACAACAAACCGTCTGTGATTGAAAAATATTCTATCTGTCATCCTGTTTTTTGAGGGTGGAAAATGAGGGTCCCGATCCTTCAATTTTTCCGGATAAGTTGTTGGTAAACAATAAAGAAAAGACAAAATTACATGGCTCGCATGAAAGACGGATTGTCATGGCATTGCCTCATTTGCAAATGCAAAGGATGACAAACGATTGCTTTTGCAGTTTTTCAAACATCGCTATTGAGTTATGATTTGAATTTTAAATCAGTATCTTGTGAAAAGCAAATGTTTCTTCACAAGATTTTCGGTGCGTTTAAATCGGAAAATTTTTTATTAGCGACCGCGCGAACCGCCCAGGATTGAGCCGAGCACGCCGCGGATAATCTGGCGTCCCAAAGAAGAACCGATGCTGCGAGCCACGCTTTTGGCCGCGGCCTGCACCATGCCTTCTCGTTGTCCTCCGCGGGGGCCTTTGCTGCCGAAAATAATTTTGCTGAGCGCATCCCCCATGCCACCGCTGTCCTTCTCATCTTCACTCTTTGCCGGAGCAGCGGAACGTTCCACTTTAATGGCCGGTTTTTCTTCAGGCGTTTCCTCTTCCTGCGGTGCTTCCCGCAGTTTTTCGTAGGCGGATTCACGATCGACGGTTTTTTCATAATGCCCGTAAATTGTGGAAGCCTTGATAGCGGCCAGGCGCTCATCGGGCGTCATGGCGCCCATGCGTGAAAAGGGAACAATCACATTGCAGCGCTCTACGATGTTCGGTCGCCCTTTTTCGTCAAGGAAGGAAATCAGGGCTTCCCCGACACCCAGTTCGGTAATCGCCTTTTCGGCATCGAAGGCCGGATTCTGGCGCATGGTTGAGGCAGCCGTTTGAACCGCTTTCTGATCACGCGGTGTAAACGCGCGCAGGGCATGCTGAACACGATTGCCCAATTGTGCCAGAACCGTATCCGGGATATCCAGCGGATTCTGGGTGACAAAATAAACACCGACTCCTTTGGAGCGAATCAGGCGCACCACCTGTTCGATTTTTTCCAAAAGCGCTTTGGGCGCGTCGTTGAACAAAAGATGCGCTTCGTCAAAAAAGAAAACCAGTTTGGGTTTTTCCGGATCGCCGATTTCCGGCAGTTGTTCAAAAAGTTCAGCCAGCATCCAGAGCAGGAAAGTCGAATACAGTTTGGGATTGTTGTAGAGCTGATCAGCCGCCAGAATGTTCATGACCCCGCGTCCCTCGCCGTCCGTCTGGATCAAATCCGAAATGTCCAGCATCGGTTCGCCAAAGAATTTATCGCCGCCTTGCTCTTCGATGGTCAGAAGACCGCGTTGTATCGCGCCGATGGAAGCGGTCGAAATATTCCCGTATTCCGTCTTGAATTTTTTGGCGTTATCCCCCACGAATTGAACCATGGCCCGCAGATCTTTCAGGTCGATCAGCAGCAATCCGTTGTCGTCGGCGATTTTGAAGACAATCTGCAGAACACCGGATTGCGTGTCGTTGAGGTTAAGCAGACGCGCCAGCAGCAGCGGTCCCATATCGGATATGGTTGCGCGAACCGGATGACCGGATTTTCCGTATACATCCCAGAAAACCGTCATGTTGGCCCGCGGCTGGTAATCTTTCACGCCGATGCCTTCCAGACGTTTGAGCAGTTTTTCCGAGGCAACGCCCGCCGCGCCGATGCCGGAAAGGTCGCCCTTGACGTCAGCCATGAAAACGGGGACGCCGATGGAGGCGAAGGATTCGGCCATTTTCTGCAGCGTCACGGTTTTGCCGGTTCCCGTGGCTCCGGTAATCAAGCCGTGACGGTTGGCCATTTGCGGCAGTAATGTAATTTCCTTCCCCTGCGACATGGCAATAACGAGCGGTGCGGTCATGGTTTTCTCCTTGGAGTATTTTTATTTAAGGCCTGGAAAGTATAGGTACAACGGGATTGCCTGTCAATGATGAAATCGTGATTCCTACAGCCGGAAATCTATTTCATCCTGAATGTTGAAAGGTCCCTCCTGAACTGTTTTATGGCATGGACGCCGGTTGCCTTAAGAATTTTGATCACTGAAAGGTTCCTGATTTTAAGCCGTTACAATTGTGTCCTATTTTCAGGCGAAGAGCACAAACGTGTAATTTTTCGTTCCTGCATCGAATATGTAACCCCTCGTGTTTTATAGAGAATATATCATGGCAGGATTATTGCTATTTATTAATCATTTTCATCGGGAGGAACATTATGGATGTACAGATAAGCGCGGGCGATACAGGATGGATACTGGTATGCTGTTCTCTGGTGCTCTTGATGACCCCCGCCCTGGCGTTTTTTTACGGCGGCATGGTTAGAAGAAAAAATGTTCTATCCACCTTAACGTTAAGTTATATCTTTATGTCGCTGATCGGCGTGCAGTGGATTCTTTTCGGATACTCTCTCTCTTTCGGCCCGGATATCGGCGGACTGATCGGCGGATTGGATTACATCGGCTTTCAGGGCGTCGGCGCCGAACCGAACGCCGCTTACTCGAAAACCATTCCTCATGAACTTTTCGCCGCTTTCCAGATGATGTTTGCTGTCATTACGCCGGCGCTGATTACAGGGGCTTTTGTGGAACGTGTAAAATTCAAGAGCTTCCTGATGTTCAGCCTGCTCTGGGCAACATTGGTTTACAATCCTCTTTGTCACTGGGTCTGGGGGCAGGGCGGATGGCTGAAACAGATGGGCGTTCTGGATTTTGCCGGAGGAACAGTCGTTCATATTGCCGCCGGTTTTTCCGCCCTGGCGTTTGCATTGGTCATCGGTCCGCGCAAAGGTCACGGAAGCGTTCCGATGGAACCGAACAATATTCCGCTTACGGTTTTAGGAACCGGTTTGCTTTGGGTCGGCTGGTTCGGGTTTAACGCGGGCAGCGCCCTCGGGGCCAATGGTGTGGCGGTGAACGCCCTGGTGACGACCAATACGTCCGCGGCGGCTGCGGGTCTGGTCTGGATGCTGCTTTCCTGGCTGGACGGAAGACCGAGCACGCTGGGCATTGCTACGGGCATGGTTGTGGGACTCGCAGCCGTGACGCCGGCCAGCGGTTTTGTGACGCCTCTGGCCGCGATGGTGATCGGAGCCGTGTCTGCGCCTCTCGCTTATTATGCCATGCGTTTTCGGGAACGACGCAAACTGGACGAGTCTCTGGATGTCTGGGCCTGCCACGGCATGGGCAGCACTTGGGGTACCGTTGCCACAGGATTATTCGCTACCGTGGCCGTTAACGCCGACGGCGCCAACGGCATGTTTTTCGGCAACCCCAACCAGCTTGCAATTCAAATCATTGCCGTCATTGTTACCATACTTTTCTCTTTCGGCATGACCTATATTCTGGCCAAGGCTCTGCACATGAGCATCGGATTGCGCGTCAGCCCGATGGAGGAAGAGGTGGGACTGGATATCAGTTCACACGGAGAACGGTCCTACTGACAGAACATGATTGGACGGAAACAGCGATCAGTTTTTTATTTTTAAACCGGAGAGGTTACCATGCTGAAAAAAATCGAAGCCATTATTCGCGAAGATAAAGTGAACGATGTCATGTGTGCCCTTAAAGAGATCGGCATTGTGGGCATGAATATGTTTGAAGTGAGGGGGCATGGCCGCCAGGGCGGCGTCCAACTGGTCGGACGCGCCGGAACCTATCAGGTCAATCTGCTACCCAAAATACAGATCAACATTGTTTTAAACGAACGCAACCTGGAAGCGGCTCTGGAGACGATTCTTAAAGCGGCCTACACCGGCGAGACGGGCGACGGTATCATTTTTGTCACGCCGGTGGAGGATGTCATTCGCGTTCGGACACGTGAGCGCGGAGAAGGTGCGATGAGTTATCCGGGAGACATTGACGAAAGAAGAAATAAATAAATTCGGTGATTTGATTTCCTGTCGCTCAAGAAACCGGGAAGACTAAAATAAAAACAAGATACTGATTAATCAAAACATCGGCACATCAAACGCTTTCCAATTTTTATCTTATTTTTTTTGATTACAAAAAAATCCTTGACAACCAATGCTGAGTAGATTAATCACTAGTTAATCGATAGTGTTTGTAGTAATTAATGCAGGAGTGACGATATGAAGCTTTCCACGCGATCCCGCTACGGGCTGAGATTAATGCTGGTTTTGGCCAGAAATTACGGGAAAGGCAATACTTTTCTTAAGGATATTGCCCGTGAAGAGGATATTTCCGAGAAATATCTCAGTCTTATAATAATCCCTCTCAAAGGAGTCGGACTGGTTAACTCTGTAAGGGGGGCGTCCGGAGGTTATACACTGGCCCGGGACCCATCACAGATAACGCTCAAGGATATTGTGGATGTTCTAGAAGGGGATTGTCTGGTTGATTGTCTGAAAGATCCCAAGTCCTGCTCCAGGGTCAGCACCTGCGCCAGTCATGATATTTGGGCCATGCTGGGTGGTAAGATATCAGAGACCTTGAGCGGGATAACGCTGGAACAGCTTGTCAGGATGAATCAAGATAAATGGGAAAAGTCAGTCAGTCCTTCCATATAATTTTTTAGGGAGCGAGCAGAACGAATGAATAAAAAAGTTTTAATGGCCATGAGCGGCGGTGTGGATTCCTCCGTTGCCGCTCTGCTGCTCAAAAATGAAGGTTATGATGTTTCCGGCGTGACGATGTGTCTGGGTATTTCGACTGAAGATGACGCTAAGTGCTGCGGCGCTTCGGCGATTGAGGACGCCAAAAGAGTCTGTGACCGGCTTCGGATTCCTCATTATGTTTTCGATTACGCTTCCCAGCTGGAAGAAAAGGTCATCGCCCATTTCATCAGCGAATATCAAAAAGGAAGAACGCCCAATCCCTGTGTAGAATGCAACCGTCATCTGAAATTTGGCACGCTTCTGGAGAAAGCGCTGGCGCTGGGCTTTGATTTTCTTGCGACGGGTCATTACGCGGCCATTGAAAAAAATGAAAACGGTTCTTTTCTGAAAAGACCAAAAGATAAAAAGAAGGATCAGACCTATTTTCTCTATGCGATCCCTTATCAGAGGTTGGACAATATATTATTTCCTCTCGCTCAATTTACAAAGGATGAGGTGAGAAATTTAGCAAAACAGCATTCCCTTCCCGTGGCGGCAAAACAGGAGAGTCAGGATATTTGTTTTGTCACGCAGAAAAATTCTCAGGCATTTCTTCTGGAACGAATACGGGAAAGCAAGCCGGGACCGATCATGGATGTGCACGGGAAAGTTCTCGGCAATCATCGCGGAATTATCTTTCACACGATCGGACAACGGGGAGGCCTGGGCATCAGCCATCCCACGCCGCTGTATGTTGTGTCCATTGATCCGGTGAAGAACCGCATCGTTGTCGGTGAAAAAAAAGATTTAATGGGGAAAGGTCTTGTCGCCGCGGATGTGAACAATCTGGCTGAAAAGTGGCCCATACCGGTACACGCGAAAATCAGATACCGGAAAAAAGAAGCGCTTTGCGAAGTCCGGGAAGAAAACGGAAAATTGAAAGTCGTATTTGTCGAAGAACAGGAGGCCATTACTCCCGGACAGTCCGTGGTTTTTTACGATCACGACCGGGTTCTGGGCGGCGGAATCATCGATGAGGTCTTATAGCAAGTTGCTGTCAAAAGAATTTTTGAAAACTTACTTCGTATTGTACCCGATAAACCAACCACATTATTTTTTATACTTTGTTTAGTAGGCATTGCATGGAACTTGTTGAAAAAATCAATCGGCTGAAAAAAGAAAGAAATGCCGTCATTCTTGCGCATAACTACCAAATTCCTGAAGTACAGGATATTGCCGATTATGTGGGCGACTCTCTGGGATTAAGCGTTCAGGCCTCCAAAACCAGCGCCGACGTGATTGTTTTTTGCGGCGTCTATTTCATGGCGGAAACCGCGAAGATTCTTTCACCGTCCAAGACCGTTCTGATTCCGGATAAAAACGCGGGCTGTCCGATGGCGGATATGATCACTGCCGAAGAGCTGCGCGCGTTGAAAGCTGAACATCCGCAGGCCAAAATTCTTTGCTACGTAAATACCACGGCGGCGGTCAAGGCCGAGTGCGATGTCTGCTGCACGTCGGGCAATGCCGAAAAGATTGTGCGCGAGGCTTTTCGCGAAGATGACGAGATCATTTTTGTTCCCGATCAGTATCTCGCCGACTACATCGCAAAACGCGTCGGACGCAAATTCATTTTGTGGAAAGGATTTTGCCCCACGCATGTGCGGATTTTGCCGGAAGACATCGCGCAGCAAAGGGCTCTGTATAAAAACGCGGAAGTCCTGGTGCACCCGGAATGTCCGGCAAGCATCACATCGATAGCCGATCAGGTTTTATCCACCGAGGGAATGTGCCGTTATGTGAAAGAATCGAACGCTCACGAATTTATCATCGGGACGGAAACCGGCATTCTCCATCGGATGCAAAAGGAAAATCCCGAAAAAATATTTTATCCCGCAGCGGAACGGGCGACATGTCCCAACATGAAACTGACGACGCTGGAAAAAGTCTTATGGTCCCTGGAGGAAATGGGGTTCGAAGTTGCCGTGCCCCGCGACATCATGCAAAAGGCCCAAACCTGTCTGCAGAGAATGATTGATTACAAACCATAAGCAATGCTGAAAAAGGAGCACACTCCATGAGTAAAATTGATGCAAAATTAAAAATAGAAACACTGGCGCTGCACGGCGGCCAGGAGCCTGATCCGGCAACCGGTTCGCGCGCCGTCCCCATTTATCAGACAACATCCTATCAGTTCAAAGATACCGCACACGCGGCTGATCTTTTTGGCCTCAAAGAATTCGGCAACATTTACACGCGGCTGATGAATCCGACCACCGATGTTCTGGAAAAGAGAATCGCCTTGCTGGATGGAGGCGTGGGAGCACTGGCAGTGGCCAGCGGTCAGTCAGCCATTACGCTGGCGCTGCTGAATATCGCGCAGGCCGGCGATGAAATCATCTCAGCGGATAATCTCTACGGTGGCACGTATAATCTTTTTCATTACACATTTGCCCGCCTCGGGATTACGGTTAAGTTTGTAAAGTCCAATGACCTTGACGCGTTCCAGAAGGCTGTTACACCAAAGACGAAGGCGATCTACGCGGAGTCCATCGGCAATCCCAAACTGGACGTAGCCGATATTGAAGGTCTGGCCGGTGTGGCGCACAAAAACGGCATTCCGCTGGTGCTGGATAATACCGTTTCGCCTTATCTGTTGCGGCCGCTGGATTTCGGCGCGGATATCGTTGTTTATTCGGCAACAAAGTTTATCGGCGGACACGGAACATCGCTGGGTGGTTTGATTGTCGATTCCGGAAAATTTGACTGGACCAACGGAAGATATCCGCTGATTTCAGGACCCGACCCCAGTTATCACGGGATCAATTTTGTGGAAGCCCTGAAGCCCAACGGCAACATGGCCTACATTATCAAAGCCCGCGTGGCACTGCTGCGCGATCTGGGACCGGCTCTCTCGCCCTTCAATGCTTTTCTGTTTTTGCAGGGGCTGGAAACCCTTCACCTGAGAATGCCGCGCCACTCGGAAAACGCGCTGGCTGTGGCCGGGTATCTGGAAAAACATCCGAAGGTGAATTGGGTCAACTATCCGGGACTGCCATCCAGCCCGGAACAGCCGCGGGTGAAAAAATATCTGCCCAAAGGCGCGGGGGCGATTATCGGCTTCGGCATCAAGGGCGGCGCACAGGCGGGCAAGACGTTTATCGAATCACTGGATCTGGTTTCTCATCTGGCGAATGTGGGTGACGCCAAATCGCTGGCGATTCATCCGGCGACAACGACGCACCAGCAACTTTCTCCCGATGAACAATTAGCTACCGGCGTGACGCCGGATTTCATCCGGCTGTCGATTGGCATTGAACACATTGATGACATCATTGCCGATATTGAACAGGCTTTGGCCAGGGTATGATGGAAGGAGGCTTTTATGTCCAGAATATTTGAAGATATTACCAAAACCGTCGGGAACACGCCGCTGGTGCGTCTCCGCAGACTGAACCAGGGATTGAATGCGGAAATTCTTGTCAAGATGGAATCCTTCAATCCGCTTTCCAGCGTCAAGGACAGAATCGGTGTTGCCATGATCGAGGCCGCGGAAAAAGACGGTCTGATCAAGCAGGACAGCGTGATCATTGAACCGACCAGCGGCAATACGGGAATCGCATTGGCCTTTGTCTGCGCTGCCAGGGGGTATCGCCTGATCCTCACGATGCCGGAAACGATGAGCATGGAGCGGCGGCAACTGCTTTCAATTCTGGGTGCGGAACTTGTGCTGACTGAAGGCGCAAAAGGCATGAAGGGGGCTATTGAGAAGGCGGAAGAACTGGCGGCAAGCCATAAAAACAGTTTCATGCCTCAGCAGTTTAAAAATCCGGCCAATCCGGAAATGCACCGCCGGACGACAGCGCTGGAAATCTGGAACGATACGGACGGCAACGTTGATTATCTTGTTGCCGGCGTCGGCACGGGCGGAACGATTACCGGTATCGGAGAGATTTTGAAACAGAAAAAGCCTTCCATAAAAATCATCGCCGTGGAACCGGTCGATTCTCCGGTGCTCTCCGGCGGCAAGCCCGGTCCGCACAAAATTCAGGGGATTGGCGCCGGTTTCGTGCCGGAGGTGCTTAACCGAAGTCTGATTGATGAAATTATCCCGGTGGCTCATGAAAACGCCGGAGAAACGGCTCGGAGCATCGCTAAGGAAGAGGGGATTCTTGTGGGAATATCCAGCGGCGCCGCTTTGTGGGCCGCGCTGGAAGTGGCCCGAAGAAAGGAAGCAGAGGGAAAAACAATCGTGGCCGTTTTGCCGGACAGCGGAGAACGGTACTTATCAACCTGGTTATTTCAGAAGCAACATGGATAAAGGTCATTGAACAGTGAAGAAGGCCATACGCGAAAGAACGAATAATAATTCAATCGGAGTTGTGGAACCGCAGTATTACACGTTCGCCGGACCGGGCAATGAATTGAATCTCGAAAGCGGAGAAAAATTGAGTCCGTTCACCCTTGCTTACGAGACATACGGCGCGTTGAATGCTGATCAATCCAATGCGATTCTTGTCCTTCACGCTCTTTCCGGAGATGCTCATGCGGCCGGAATATCTCTGGATGATCACAGCGTGGGCTGGTGGAATGATATGATCGGCCCGGATAAGGCCTTTGATACGAATCGCTATTTTGTTGTCTGCTCCAATGTGATTGGCGGCTGTAAAGGGTCTACAGGCCCATCGTCCGTCAATCCGGCTACGGGCAAACATTATGCACTGGATTTCCCTTTTATCACCGTGGCCGATATGGTCCATGCCCAGCGGCATCTGATCGATCATTTAGGCATTGACAAACTGTTGTGCGTCGCCGGCGGTTCGATGGGGGGCATGCAGGCGCTTCAATGGGTCGCCTCGTATTCGAATCGTGTCCGCTCGGCAATTGTGATTGCTTCGACGTTGAAGCACTCTCCCCAGCAGATTGCCTTTAATGAAGTTGTCAGACAATCCATTATGGCGGATCCGTCCTGGCATGAAGGAGATTACTACGGGTGCGGACAACCCGAAAAAGGGCTTTCGGTGGCCCGTATGATCGGTCATATCACTTTCATGAGCGATAAATCCATGGAGGATAAATTTTCCCGGCGGCTGAAAAGCGATCGTTTCAGCTTCGGATTTGACCCTGATTTTGAGGTGGAGCGATATCTGCATTACCGGGGGCTGAATTTCGTAAAGCGCTTTGACGCCAATTCCTATCTTTATATTACCAAGGCGATAGATTATTTCGATCTGTCGGGAATGAAGCTTATTCCGTTTCGGAAGTCAATCAACACACGATTTTTGATTATTTCCTTTAAGTCCGACTGGCTCTATCCTTCGCATCAATCGCAGGAAATTGTCCGTTTGCTTAAAAACAGACATGCGGACGCGACCTATTGCGAGTTGAGTTCCACATACGGTCACGACGCTTTTCTGGTGGAAATAAAGGAACAAACAACGCTGATAAAACATTTTCTGGATAAAACGTTCAACGGTTATATGGTGACGGGGAAACATGACATCTGACAATATTCATCTGGATCACAAGGTTATTTGTTCAATCATCGAACCGTATTCGCGCGTGCTGGATCTGGGATGCGGAGAAGGCGAGCTTTTGTATCCACTCGTCCGGGACAAGCACGTGCGGGCACAGGGAATCGAGCTTGATGATCAGGCTATTCAGGAATGTGTTAAAAAAGGCTTGAGTGTTTTTCATGACGATATTGAAAGCGGCTTGCGGGAATATCCCGATGCATCATTCGATTATGTCATTTTGAATCAAAGTATGCAGGAAGTTAAAAAAGTGGACTGTGTCATTCAGGAGGCGCTGCGCATCGGCACGAAGGTCGTGATCGGATTCCCCAATTTTGCCTATATTAAATCGAGGGTCGCCCTGTTTTTTCAGGGCAAGTCGCCGATTACGGCATCACTGCCGTATTTGTGGTATGATACACCCAACGTCCGTTTTCTAAGCATTAAGGATTTTGAAGTTTTTTGTGCGGGGAAAAAAATCCGGATTGTGGAAGCTCATTACCTTGGGGAAAAAACAAGGGTGCGGTTTCTGCCGAATCTTTTTGCCCTTAACGCCGTCTTTGTTCTCACAAATCACGGGTATGAACCTCAAAGTAAAATGCAGGGTGTTATACCCTCCGCTACGCGGGATTGTTCAACTAACCAATGCCGATGCACTGCACTTTCGGAACTGGAGTTTCACAATAAAAAAAGATGAGGCGCGGTTGAAATTTTATCAAGCGGTGCATACTATACGTTATAGGGTTTGCTAAAACGGGACAGATTGATCTAACCATCACAACAAATCAGATTTAAGGAGTGTTTATGTGGGAATACACAGATAAAGTGAAAGAGCACTTTCTTAATCCGCGTAATGTGGGCGAAATCGAGAATCCGGACGGCGTGGCCGAGGTCGGGTCGCTGGCCTGCGGAGACGCTTTGAAATTGACCTTCAAACTGGATGAGAACAAACGCATCCGGGATGCGAAGTTTAAAACATTCGGCTGCGCCAGTGCAATTGCTTCATCCTCGGCTCTGACGGAAATGATCAAGGGCATGACGGTGGATGAAGCGCTCAAGGTCACCAATCAGGACATCGCTCAATATCTGGGCGGTCTGCCGGATGAAAAAATGCACTGTTCCGTGATGGGCAAGCAGGCGCTGGAAAAAGCGATTGAAAATTATCGCGGCGCTCCGGCGCTGGAGCCGGGAGCAAAAATCATCTGCGAATGCTTTGGCGTTACCGACAAGGAAATTGAACGGGCGATCCGCGAAAACAATCTGGCCACCGTGGAAGAGGTGACCAATTATACCAAAGCCGGCGGCGGGTGCGGCAACTGCCAGGACGCCATTGCCCAGATTCTGGAGCGGGTGAAGGCGGACGGGAAATCCGACGTCAGGCCAAAACTGACAAACCTTCAAAGAATAAGACTGATTGAAGAAACCATTGAACGCGAAATTCGCCCCTCGCTCAAACATGACGGCGGCGATATTGAAATTATCGATATTATCGGCAATCGCGTGATCGTGGCCCTGCGCGGCGCCTGCGCAACCTGCAAGGCGTCGAATATCACCCTGAAGGATTTTGTCGAGCACCGGCTCAGGGAACTGGTTGTGCCGGACATTACCGTTGAGGAGGCGTCAAAATGAAGACCGTTTATCTGGACAATAATGCGACGACAAAAGTCGCCGACGAAGTTCTGGAAGCGATGCTTCCTTATTTTGCCGAATTATACGGCAATCCATCCAGCATGCATACCTTCGGCGGTCAGGTCGGCCAGAGGATCCGTGACGCTCGCGAACACGTAGCGGCGCTGTTGGGAGCTCTGCCCGATGAAATCGTTTTTACCAGTTGCGGAACGGAAAGCGACAACGCCGCCATTCGCTCGGCCTTACTGACCAAACCGGATAAAAAACACATCGTGATCAGCCGCGTGGAGCATCCTGCAATCCGCGCTCTGTGCTCGCATCTGGGAGCACAGGGTTATAAAATAACCGAACTGCCTGTGGATAAGAACGGGATGCTTGATCTGGAAAACCTGGAAAAAACCCTGACACCCGACACCGCGATTGTCAGTCTCATGTGGGGAAATAATGAAACGGGCGTTCTCTTCCCCGTAGAAGAAGCCGCCGGCTTGGCTCATGAAAAAGGCATTCTCTTTCACACCGATGCGGTTCAGGCCGCCGGTAAAATACCCATCAATATGAAAAACAACAGGATCGACATGCTGTCCATTTCCGGACACAAGCTGCACGCGCCGAAGGGAATCGGCGTTCTTTATATCCGGCGCGGAACAAAATTTTCACCTTTCCTGATCGGCGGCCATCAGGAAAAGGGGCGTCGCGGTGGAACGGAAAACTCAGCGAGCATCATCGGATTGGGCAAGGCCTGCGAACTGGCTGCAAACAATATGGAGACGGAAAACATCCGGGTAAGGCGCCTGCGGGATAAACTGGAACGGGAACTCTTGAAGAAGATTCCGCAAAGCCGTGTCAACGGCGATATCCAGACCCGCCTGCCCAACACGACCAACATCAGTTTTGAATATGTGGAGGGGGAAGCTATTTTGCTTCTGATGAATGAACTGGGCATTTGCGCGTCGTCCGGCTCGGCCTGCACATCGGGCTCACTGCAACCCTCGCATGTTTTGCGGGCGATGGGCGTGCCGTTTACGATGGCGCATGGCTCCATCCGTTTCAGCCTGAGCGTCTACAATACGGAAGAGGAAGTGGATTTTGTCATTGAGAAAATGCCCGCCATTATTGAGCGGCTGCGGGGCATGTCACCCTTCTGGAATCAGGCGGGGCAGGCCTGCGCCAATCAATAGGAGCAAGGAATGATGAAGCGTTTGAGAAACGGCGATAAATGCAAAAATGAAATCAAGAAGGAAAAAAGTTTTCGCAATGAGGTCCCCGCAATTGTTGACGCGCTTGTCTCTTCGTGCAGTCGAGGCGGATGTTTTGATCACGTCAGCGCCGAACCGATCCCGCACCGCGAAGCGATTATTGACATTCTCCACCGTTTGGCGCTGATTCTGTATCCGGGATATTTTATCCGCACACGTTTGGATTCGGTCAATCTGGAGTATTATCTAGGACAACAGATGACCGCATTGTATGAAAACCTTTCCGAACAGATGATCCTGGCCATTCGACATGACTGCATCCGCCACGGGAAACCCTGTGTTCACTGCGAATCGCTGGGTCATCAGTTGACGGTGGAATTTCTTCGCAAGCTGCCGGCGTTGCGGACGATGCTCGCCGGAGATATCCGCGCCTCTCTGGAAGGCGACCCGGCGGCGAAGGGGTACGATGAAATCATCTTCAGCTATCCGGGCATCCGCGCCATCACAGTTTACCGGATCGCGCATGAGCTTTATCATTTGAATATTCCGCTGATACCGAGAATCATGACGGAATACGCGCACAGCCGAACCGGGATTGATATTCATCCCGGCGCGCACATCGGCGAGAGTTTTTTCATTGATCACGGCACCGGCGTCGTTATCGGCGAAACCTGCGTGATCGGCAATCGCGTGCGCATCTATCAGGGTGTCACGCTGGGCGCGATTTCTTTATCCAAGTCGGAGGTCAGGAAGCTACGATCTAAAAAGCGACATCCGTCCATTGAAGATGATGTAATCATCTATGCCAATGCCACGATTCTGGGCGGCGATACCGTTGTCGGAGCGCGTTCAATCATCGGCGGCAACGTCTGGCTGACGCATTCCGTCCCGCCGGACACAGAAGTATTCATTAAGAAGCAGGATCTGATTTTCGGAGCAAAACAGTATAAGAAACAGGCGTCTAAACAAAAGTTGCTCTAAATGGATGAGCTACGCTGATTATTGAATTACCGATGAAAAAATATGGATGAACGATTGTTTGCTGTTTTTGACATCAAAGAAATTGTTGACGATAACGGCGTACCTCGCCTGCGCGATGGTGAGAAAGACGTTATCGGCGAGATATCGCTGAAAATTTATATCAACGGAACGGAATACGCCTCTCTGCTGTGCCTCAATCAACTGACGGAGGAACTGGCTATCGGATTCCTTTACAGCGAGGGCGTCATTGACTCCTTCCGGGACATCGCATCGATCAATTACAATGAACGTCTTTTTGCCGTCATGATTGATCTTGCCGCCGGAAAATCAGTTGATAAGTGTGAAAGTCTGCGCAGTGTCACGTCGGGATGCGGAAAATGCTTTACCTACATCAATCCCCTCAAACATGATAAATTTCTGCCGGTGCCGGATGTGGATAAATTCTCCCTTGCCGATATCCTGCGGGCCATGCGGGAGTTCGAACAGAGCTCCGAACTATACCGGTCCGTCGGCGGCGTTCATAGCGTTCTGTTTCACCAGGATAAATTTTCCGTTTTTAATGAGGATATCGGGCGGCACAACTGTTTCGACAAAATCGCAGGCGTCCTCATTAGAAACGATCAAATGCATCTTATCAACACAGGGATGATGTTCGTGAGCGGCAGAGTGTCTTCGGAAATCATTACGAAGGTGATCAGGATGGGCGTTCCGGTTCTCGTTTCCAGATCAACACCCACGGCCGCAGCAGTTAACCTGGCCAGAGAATACAATGTCACGCTGCTAGGGTATGTGAGAAGCAATTCAGGATATGTCTATTCGGGAGAAAAGCGTTTAATATAAATATGGGAGTTTTTTATGAAAAAAATATGCGGGAAAATTCTGGCCGTCAGTATCTCTGACAAAAAAGGCGAGAAAAAGAATAATATCAATTGCGGTCTGTTTCTGGAAAATCTAGGTCTCGAAAACGACGCCCACGCCGAAGCCAATATCCTCAGGCAGGTCAGCCTTCTGGCGAAGGAAAGCATTGAAAAAATCAGGGCCAAAGGCCTTGCTGTGCAGTATGGAGATTTCGCGGAAAATCTGACTACAGAGGGAATTGATCTGCCCTCCCTGCCTGTCGGTACCCGGCTGAAAATAGGGGACAAAGTCATCATGGAAGTCACGCAAATCGGCAAGGTCTGCCATAATCGATGCAATATTTTTTATACCGTGGGCGATTGCGTCATGCCCCGGGAAGGAATCTTCGCCAAAGTTTTGACGGGAGGTAGAATAAAAGTCAATGATCGAATAGAAATAGCAAATGAGGCCATATAGCTTTTTTGAAACATTTTCCAAAGTTACTTTATAATAATTAAACTGCTGAGTAACCACGATAGTGGCAAGTGAAGCTTTTTATCATGCGACAAGCTACCACAGTGAACTTAATGTTACCGAGACAGTTAAATCTTTTTTGATCCCATTTTAAGTATATCATTTTTGAACAGTGGTAGGCATTACCTACTATTCCCCTTACAATTAATCAGTATTGTTTTCATTCCTCCCTTTTATTAATTTGTAGTCAATAATTAAATCTATAAGGAAGAATGACATTAAAAATAATCACCGTATAATGAAAACAAATGATTATAAAAAAGAAAAGGAGAACAGGAATATGAAAGTTCTAATAGTTTATTACTCAATGTATGGTCATGTATACAAAATGGCTGAAGCTGTGGCGGAAGGTGTTAAAAAGGTTAAAGGCGCTGAAGTGAAAATATGCCGTGTGCCGGAGACTTTGTCCGATGACATTTTGAAGAAAATGGGAGCTTTGGATTTTCAGAAAAAGACCGCTCATATCAATATTTGTACCACGGATGATCTGGTTTCCGCTGATGCAATTATCTTCGGGACACCGACACGTTTCGGTAATATGTGCGGTCAGATGCGGCAATTTCTCGATTCTACCGGATCGATTTGGGCCAAAGGACTCCTTGTCGGCAAAGTAGGAAGTGTTTTTACCAGTTCGGCAACACAACACGGCGGACAAGAATCAACTATCCTCAGCTTCCATAATACACTGCTCCATCATGGAATGATCATCGTAGGCCTGCCTTATGCTTTTGAAGGACAAATGCGTATTGATGAAATTACCGGTTCATCTCCTTACGGCGCTTCGACCATTGTTGGCGGTAAGGGTGAAAGAATGCCTAGCGAAAATGAACTGGAGGCTGCAAGATATCAAGGCAAGCATGTTGCTCAAATTGCAGAAAAACTGGCTCATTAATATCATTTCAAGGAGGTCTTTTATGAAACAGAACACGAAGGATCAGGAGTGGCAGCAGATGCAGTATCGTATAAATAAATTTGTAGGCCATTTTCTGAAAAATGATATCCCTGCTATTGAACACAAAACACTCATAGCCGGTCTTTTGCAATCACCCCCGGAATACAATGAGCAAAATATAGAAGAAACTGTGTGAATAATATTTGCAGAATATTATCGGCCTAAATGGCAGGGGACAAAATTACATAAATTTAAATAATTGCACTTAAGTCAAGAAAGGATGGCGGACAAAATGATTGGAGAAAAAATAAGAAACGCGATGAATGAACAAATCAAACATGAAATGGAATCTTTTTATGTCTATTTATCAATGGCTGCATACTTTCATGCGCAGAATCTGGACGGCATGGCGCACTGGATGCGTTGCCAGGCGCATGAGGAAATGATCCACGCCATGAAGTTCTACGATCACATCCTTGACCGGGGCGGTATCGTGACACTTTTGGATTTGAAGCAAATCAAAACCATATGGAAAAAACCGCTGGAACCCTGGCTGGATGCCTATGAACATGAAAAGTTCATTACAGGTAAGATTAAGGATATAACGAAAATATCCCGTGAAGAAAACGACTACACATCCGAACCCCTTCTTTCCTGGTTTTTAAAGGAACAGATCGAAGAAGAAAAAAGCACGGAAAAAGTATCCCGCGAACTGGCCATGGTAGAAAACTCCAAAGAAGGTATTTTGATGTTGGACAGGGAATTGGCCACACGTGTTTTTACGGCCGGATCACCGCTGGATCCGGCAGCCTACAATTTGGCGACATAAAAAAGCAGTATGAATCATACGACAATCTCCGTCATCAACCCCAGCGGGAGAAATAAGAAAGCGATATGTCACCATAATAAAATCAAAATAACTCAGGCCGATGGAGAGACATTACGATGGAAAAGAAATCAATATTATTTCCGGGTCTTTTATTCGTTGTCATCGTCACCGCACTAACGCTGGGACTTTATGGCTTTGCTGTTGCTCACTGCGATACGCTGGATGGACCTGTCATTCAGGATGCCCGGAAGGCGCTGGATACCCAAGATGTCACACCTGTTCTCAAGTGGGTAAAGCAGAAGGATGAAAAGGCAGTGCGCGCAACTTTTGTAAGGGCGCTGAGAGCCAAAGGGAAAAAAGACGCTGCCTCATCAGAGAATCAGTTTTTTTCGACTCTCGTCAAGATTCATCGCGCCGGCGAAGGCGCACATTTTGCCGGACTTAAACCGGCAGGTGAAGTTGAGCCCGTCATTACAGAAGCGGATAAAGCCCTGACGCGGGGTTCCTCGGATTCGCTGGTAAAAATGGTTACCAGCGATGTTGCTGCCGGCATTCAGAAGCGTTTCGAACGTGCATCCGCTACCTACAAACACAAGGATGAGAGTGTTGAGCAGGGTCGTGAGTTTGTTGAGGCGTATGTAGAATATACACACTACGTGGAAAGACTGCATCTCGACGCAACCGGTAAAGGATTGCATGATGAACACCAAAAAGAATCCAAACATCCAGCTGCGAAGCATGGTGCGACAACAGAGCACGGACATTAACATTGCGCAGAACAAAAGGAGAAAGAACATGACAGAGAACTCTAAACCGACAGGACATATAGCCGATATATTGAATATTAAAAACCTGGCTGACTATCAGGATCACTCCATCGTCAGCCGGGAGATCATACAAAAACCATCGGGGACAATAACCGTTTTCGCTTTCGATAAGGGAGAGGGGCTCAGCGAACACGTGGCGCCTTTTGCCGCTGCCGTTTATGTGCTGGAAGGCGAGGCGGAAATTCACATTGAAGGGAAGCCGTATTCAGTCAAAGAAGGAGAAATGATTATTATGCCGGCCGACAAGCCCCACGCGCTCAAAGCTATAAATCGCTTTAAAATGTTGCTGGTGATGATCAAATAATCGAAAGCATGAGAGGTGACCTATGAAGAAAAAAGATTATCTGCGATTAATTTTGATTCTAGCCATTTTTTCCCTGGCATTAGGTGGCTGTCTGCTTCATTTGAGAATCCATCCGGTTGCCCAAGACGCGGAGCATTGGATACCGGCCGTCGCCGGATTCATCAGCGTGGTTATCATTCCTGGTCTCTTTATTTTCCGGTCAACAATCCCTTTTGCCTATCTTCTTAACGGCATGACGGTAATCATCGGCACCATTGCCATGACTCGTTTTTCCATTGAAAATCCACCGCAGGTGTGGACGCTGGAGACTTTCTTATTTGGAACGCTGTTTGCCGACATCATGATTCTTTGGGGAAAATTTGCATTAGGCAAAGCTCTTTATGAAATGGATTCAGTGGTGAGTCAGCCGGATGGGTTAAGACGTACAGGAAGATTTTTCCGTTTTCCGAACATGGGATTTTGGTTTGTGCATGTGGTGATGTTAACCGCCGTTTATATGATCGGTATTTACTTCTGGAAATCACAGGGATAAACTCCTCAGCAAGCTGAGAAGTATATCCCTTCCGCTGAGCGGGATTGTTCTAGTGTCCCGCTGAGCTTCGCTCGCGGGATAATTCGACCTACAAGTTTCAGTGCACTTTCCCGCTTTGCGGGATAGTTCGACTGACGCTTCACTATAGTTCAGCGAGTCTCACTATGCTTCTGAAACCTGGGTCTCATTAAAATTTGAGTTTCACAATAAGAGGAGGATATCATGATGAAGTATTTTTTATTATTCAAGCCGGGTTGGTGGCTATTACATGTTCTGGCGATTTTACTTCTGCTTTTGATGGGTCATCTATAACACCCTTGAATTGAACAGGACGGTAAAATAGTTTTTGAAATAAAAGAAAATATTTTCATCAGGGTATATGATCATGAGCATCGTTTATACCATTGGTCACTCCAATCGGCCCATTGAAAAATTTATTCAAATCCTTCAATTCTATAAAATTGAAACCGTTGCCGACGTACGAAGCATTGCAGCGTCCGGACATAACCCGCAGTATAATGAAGATGATCTGCGCAATAGTTTAAGCCGGGAAGATATTGGCTATATCCATTTGAAGGGACTTGGCGGACTCCGGCATACCACCAAAGCCTCAATCAATACCGCCTGGGAAAATGCCTCCTTTCGCGGCTATGCCGATTACATGCAGACAACCCAATTTAAGGAGAATCTTGACCAGCTCATCCACATGCTCAAGGATAAACCAACAGTGATCATGTGCGCTGAAGTCCTTCCATGGCGCTGTCACAGGTCTCTGATCGGCGATGCCCTCCTGATCCTGAACATTACAGTCATAGACATCATAAATGAAAAAAACAGCAAACATCATCTTCTGACGTCGTTTGCCAAAGTTGAAGGGCAAAGAATTATTTACCCCAAAGACAGCTTAACAGGAGGCCTGTAGGTGAATATCATTATTTGCATTAAGCAAGTGCCGGACACGACGAATGTTAAAATTAATCCGGAGACCAACACATTGATCCGTGAAGGCATCTCCAGCATTATTAATCCATTTGACCTGTACGCCATTGAAGAAGGTCTTCGTCTTAAGGAAAAATTCGGAGGGAAAGTTACCGTTATTTCACTCGGGCCGCCGCAAGCGATTAACGCGCTTAAAGAAGCCGTCGGAATGGGAGCGGATGAGGCCATCCAGCTTTCCGACCGCGCTTTTGCGGGTTCGGACTCCTGGGCTACAGCCTACACTCTGTCCCTGGCAATTAAAAAATTGGGCGCATTCGATATAATTTTATGTGGTAAACAGGCCATCGACGGCGACACCGGACAGGTAGGACCCGGCATAGCAAGTCAACTCGGCATTACCCAACTCACCTACGTTTTTAAAATTATCCGGGTGGATCCAGAAACCGGTGCTCTCACAGTAGAAAGACTGCTGGAAGAAGGTCGGGAGGTCGTGGAAGCTAAATTGCCTGCCCTCCTTACCGTGGTCAAGGATATCAACCAACCTCGCCCGACTTCTCTTTTTCACATTCGCCGCGCTTCCAAACTCATCATTCCCACATGGACGGTTGCCGATTTACCCGGTGCAGACCCTTCAAACCTGGGACTGACAGGCAGTCCGACACAGGTGATAAAAATATTCAGCCCGCCAAAACATGAGGGCGTTCTGGAATTGATTAAAGCCGATAGCGTCGAAGAATCTGCGGCAATACTCGCCGATAAAATCATTGCGAAAAAAGTTCTATAAGGAGAAAGCATGCCCCTTTTGGATATCGATAAAGATAAATGCATTGGTTGCGGAGCGTGTATCGATGCCTGCCCGTTCGGAGCGCTAAGCCTTGTGGACGATATGGTGGTGGTCAACGATAAATGCACAGGATGCGGCGCCTGCCTGCTTGCATGTCCGATGCATGCGCTCAGTCTTCCTGAGAAACTCCCGCTGAAAATGGCGGGGAATCTTGCCTCATACAGCGGCGTGTGGGTCTGGGTGGAACAGTTCCATGGACAGACAGACGGTATTTCCGTGGAAATGCTGGGTCAGGGCCGGAAATTGGCTGACCAGCGTAACGTTGCCCTCACCGCTTGCGTGTTGGGTCACCATGTGGAACACATTGCCAAGGAAGCCATTTCTTTTGGAGCGGATCGTGTTTTTTTGGTGGATGACGAAAGCCTTTCTTTCTATACTACCGCTCCCTATGCGAGCACGCTGATTAATCTGGCTAGCGAGTATAAGCCGGAGATATTCCTGTTGGGTGCAAGTGCTCGTGGCCGCGATCTTGCCGGTTCGGTCGCTTCTCTTCTCCACACCGGTCTTACTGCCGATTGCACCGGTTTTGATATTGAGCCGGAGAATGGCTTATTGCTGCAAACGCGTCCGGCTTTTGGCGGCAACATCATGGCTACCATCATTTGCCCCAATCATCGTCCGCAGATGGCCACAGTGCGATATCGTGTTTTCGAAAAGCCCATTGCCGATTATCAACGTCAGGGACAAGTAATTCCCATCAAAGCCGCCATGAGCGTGGACCGGATTACAGCGCATGTCGTGGAGTCTATCCTAGAAAAAGATGAAGTGAATCTGGCTGATGCGCGCGTCATCGTGGCCGGCGGACACGGCGTGGGCGGTCCGGCTGGTTTCGAGACAATCCGTAAATTAGCTGATGTATTAGACGGTGCGGTAGGATCATCGCGCTCCGCAGTAGATGCAGGATGGATATCTTATGCCCATCAGATAGGGCAAACCGGACGCACGGTGCGTCCCGATCTGTATATTGCCTGCGGAATTTCCGGACAAATACAACATCTGGCGGGCATGAAGACATCCAAGGTCATTGTCGCTATCAATACAAATCCGGATGCGCCTATTTTTAATATTGCTAATTACGGCATTGTGGGTGATTTATTCGAGATTGTTCCGGCATTGACCAAACAATTCAAAAAGAAACTGCATAAGTAGCGGGCGCTGCAGCAAAATATCGTGGACAATAAGACATTGATGACCGCTTACAAACACAGCATGAAAAAGAGAAATGATTTATTGCATTGTTACGAAGAGCTCGTTAAAAAGGAATAAGATTGTGATACGGCGCAGGCGCTGAATGTCATCTTTAGCAAAAAGCTTGCATAACCTGTTTTGTCGACACCACCGAGACGCACCTCCCAACGAATTTTCAGAAGAAATAGTAGTAGCATATGCCTACCATTATTCACTTGTTTAACTATCATTGCTTTTCGTTATAAGTGCATTAATAATATTACAAACTTATAATAAACGAAAATGTTACGGAGTGGGTTCGAGAAAACTGGCTATGCAATTTGATTTTTTATCTTCTTCATAAGAATGCCAGTGTAACCTGATTAAAAATTAACATGACTAACTTCAAGGAAGGAGTAAAAAGATGATTAAGCTAAAAGATTGTGACAGTAAACGGTTGTTGTTAATAGTTTTAATAACATTAGGACTTTTTACGCTGGCCTCCTGTGCGACAACTTCATGTCAAAAATATTCTACGGGCGGCGGCGGTATTGCCATAAAAGGCAGCGTCGTTAAGGTAGCCGATAGAGGTGTTTATTTATGCGTGGGCAGTCTGGATGGTGCCTCGATTGGTCAGGAACTGGAAGTCTGGAGGACAATCTATGGAGTAGGATCTAAAGCAAATACAAGCATTACGAGTGGATCTATTTCCAGTGGAGAGATTAGTGAAAATATGGTCGGGAAAGTCAAAATTACAAAAATTCTAGATGAACATTATTCTTTTGCTGAGGTTATATCAGGCGAGGCAAGACTTCACGATATTGTCGAAGCAAAATATTAAAAGAATGTGCTATACATATCATTGTATTTGAAAAGAGCGGGCTACCCCTACTATTTTGGCGGTAGCTCGTTCTTTTGTCTGGATAATCCCCCAACACCTTTGGATATCTTTAAAAAGCGTTATGCCAAAAAGAAATCACAAAGCAAGAATATGAAAGAATGAAACACGATATTAAACTGGTAGGTTTATCCTACCGCTAACCTACAGATCAACCCTCATTGTTAATTTAATTTAAAGATATATTCTAAAACAAAAAAAGGAGGACATCATTATGTTCGCGCCAAAGAAGATTTTAGTACCCACGGATTTTTCAGTTTATGCCGATAACGCTTTAAAACAGGCAATAGACATTGCCAAACAAAATAAAGCCAAGATTTATCTTTTGCATGTCATTGATGACAGCTTTCAGCAGTGTGCCGTTGATTATTGTCTGAATGAAGGGACTGTGCAAAGTATTCTCAAAGACAGTATAAAAAACGCAAAAGACAAATTGCAGCAGGAAGTCAAGAAAGTTACTGACAGCAACTCCAGTGTTGAAATTATTTATGATGCGAGAAGAGGAATTCCCTATGAAGAAATACTCAAAGATCAGGAAGAAAAAGGCATTGATTTGATCGTCATTGCTTCACATGGGAAAACAGGCATTTTGAAAAATCTGTTGGGTGGCGTTGTCGATAAAGTCGTGAAAAGAGCTAAGTGTCAGGTATTGCTGGTCAGAAGCTAAAATTGGGTATGTCAATCTAGAGCTCAAGACAAATGATGAAACCATCAAAGAAAAGTCCTACTCTCATTTCTTGTAAAGCAGAAATAACGAAATGTCCATATCCTTGGGCTTAATATATATTCTGTTGGGAATATTGTCCGGTATATTAAGCGGATTAATCGGCATAGGGGGCGGGACTATTATTGTGCCGGTTTTAATTTTTATTTGCGGTCTTTCCCAGAAAACAGCCCGAGAAACCACTCTGGCTTTATTAGTTCCGCCAATAGGCATCCTTGCCGCATGGACATACTATAAACAGGGATATGTTGATTTTCCCATTGCCGGATTAATCTGTATTGGATTCATATTTAGCGGTCTGATTGGTGCTAAGCTGGCAACCAGTATATCCAATCAAACGCTGGAAAGAATTTTCGGTATTGCATTGATTGCTCATTTCAATAAAAATGATTTTCTCAAAGTAAAATTAATTAAGAGGCTTGTTTTGAAATTGATTTGACTTTATAATTAATTAAAACAAGAAAAAATGACTCTTAATGAAGAAGTAAGGTCGGTATGACAAATCCTCCGCCCAAGAAAAATAATAATATTCTCTTCGCGGCATTAATCATATTTTTCTCATTGTCCGCATTAATTATTATCCTAGGTTATTTTATTTATCAAAACCAAAAAAAAGACATTGCTAATGCCGCCAGTCAACAGCTTACAGCGATTGCTGAACTTAAAGTATGGGAAATCAATAATTGGCGTAGTGAGCGCATCGGTGACGCAGGCGTAATCTATAAAAATAATGAATTTGCGTCCGATGTAATGCAATATTTCAACAATCCTTCATCGCTGGAAGCAAGAAAAAATATTTTGTCGTTACTTTCTGCAACACAAAAATCATATCAATATAAAAACATATTACTACTCGATACAAATAAAAAAGTTCAATTGGCCTTAAAGGACTATAACAGCGGTTTTGGCAAGGGTCATTTCGATGATATCGATGAAGCAGTCAAAAAAAACGACATCATCATTAGTGATTTATACGGAAATAATAAAACAGGGGCTATTCATCTGTCTGTGGTTATTCCCATTATGATCATGCAAAAGGCTAATACGAAACATGTTGGTTCGGTCATGATTATTATCGATCCCCATGTGCGCTTATATCCGGCGATAAAATTATGGCCTGTGCCCAGTGAGACGGGTGAGGCACTGCTTGTACATCGTGAAGGTAACGACGTCGTTTATCTTAACGAATTGCGTCACATCAAGAACATGCCTTTAATGATGAAATATCCCTTAACGGCATCATCATTACCTGCCGTTAAGGCGGTGCTTGGCTGGAAAGGTGTCGTTTACGGGACAGATTATCGTAAAAAAAGTGTTCTGGCGGCAATCAAGGCCGTGCCGGATACTGCATGGTTTCTTGTCGCTAAGGTTGATACGGAGGAAATACACGCACCCTTAAGAGCGCGTTTTTGGACGACTGTTTTTTTCATCATAGTCAATATATTGGTTCTTGGAATTATTGTCGCTTATATCTGGCGTTATCAGCAGGCAAAATATTATCGTAAACAATATGAGCTGGAAGATAAAAGGGCTTTTCTATATGCCCGAAGTTTGATTGAAGCGAGTATCGATCCTCTGGTGACCATCAGCAATGAAGGAAAAATTATGGATGTCAACGAATCGACGGAATCGATCACAGGTCGATCCAGAAAAGAATTGATCGGCAGTAATTTTTCCAATTATTTTACCGAACCGGAAAAAGCCGAGGAGGGATATAAACTGGTATTTGAAAATGGCATTGTCCGGGATTATCCCCTGTCTATAAGAAATGTTTCCGGTAAGATTACTGAAGTATTATACAATGCCACCGTATATAAAAACGAAGCCGGAGAGGTGCAGGGTGTTTTTGCAGCGGCCCGTGATATAACGGTATTAAGACGTATAGAAAAAGAGTTGAAGACTGCGCATGACGAATTAGAAAT
The DNA here is from genome assembly GCA_035350895.1 of Smithella sp. Lineage (GTDB taxonomy): Bacteria > Desulfobacterota > Syntrophia > Syntrophales > Smithellaceae > Smithella. Next base: position 51,811 of record DAOPVC010000002.1, read on the forward strand.
CAGAGTAAAGGAAAGAACAAAAGAATTACAAATAGCGAATGAGGCTCTGCACTGCGAAATAACAGAACGTAAAGAAGTCGAAAGACTTATTGAACTGCGGACAAAATTGCTGGAAGTGACGAATAAAGAATTGGAAAGTTTCAGCTACTCCGTTTCTCACGATTTGCGTGCTCCGCTGCGCGCCATTGACGGATATACGAGGATGATTCTAAGGGATCAAAGAGACAAGCTCGATGATGATGCCAAACGTAAATTCGATTTGATTAGAATCAATACTCAAATGATGGGCAAGCTGATTGACGATTTGCTTTCCTTTTCTCGTTTAGGACGTTTGGAACTTAATATGACAAAGCTTGATATTGAAAGTTTAGTCAATGATATATGGATGGAGTTGCAGATTATTAATCCCGGTAGAAAGATTGACTTGAAAATTGAAAATATTCCGCCGGGATGGGGTGACCGCACATTAATCAAGCAAGTGTATTCTAATCTTTTAGCGAATGCTGTAAAATATACAAAATTGATAGATAAAGCGTATGTGGAAACCGGTGGATACACGGAAGGGAATGAAAATATCTACTATGTTAAGGATAATGGAGTTGGCTTTGATATGGAGTATTATGATAAGTTGTTCGGCGTATTTCAACGTTTGCACAGCTCTGATGATTATGAAGGAACCGGTGTAGGTTTGGCTATCGTTCAGCGAATAATTCACCGCCACGGAGGCCGTGTCTGGGCTAATGGAAAGGTAGATAAAGGCGCCACTTTTTATTTTACATTGCTTCAAAAGGATTGATAATATGAATAATCCGGAGATAGTACTTGTTGAAGATAATCAGCATGATTTAGAGATGATTATAGATGCTCTTAATGAATTGAGAATCTACAAAAACGTATGTATTCTGCGAGATGGCGTCGAGGCGACAAAATACTTTTTTAATTCCGCAGGCGGATTAAATTTTAATATCAGTGCTTTGCCAAAACTGATTCTGTTGGATCTAAAATTACCCAAGATCAATGGTCTGGAAGTATTAAAGGCGTTAAAAATGAATGAAGAAACCAGGTCTCTGCCGGTAGTTATTTTTACTTCATCGGATGAATCGAGTGATCGGATTAGCAGTTACAATCTTGGCGCTAACAGCTATCTGGTAAAGCCATTGGATGCTGATGAATATTTTTCCTACATAAGAGATATTATTAATTACTGGATCGGGATGAATGCCACAGCGCAGTGAAGAGTTATTCACGGAGGTATTTGGCAATGAGTGACAAATTACATATTTTAATTCTGGAAGATATGGCCGCCGATGCTGAATTAATGGAAGATGAATTAAAGCAAGACGGATTTAAATTTGATGCCAAACGCGTTGCCGGCAGGTCTGCGTTTATCAAAGAACTGGAAGAATTTTCACCGGACTTGATTCTTGCCGATTATTCTCTTCCCGGCTTTGGTGGTCAAGCGGCTCTGAAAATCGTTATGGATAAATCCGTTGATATACCCTTTATCTTTGTTTCCGGAGCGTTGGGCGAGGAATTGGCTATAGAATTGCTGAAAAAAGGGGCAACAGATTATGTATTAAAAAATAAACTCTCCCGGCTTGTTCCTTCGGTTAAGCGCGCGCTTAACGAATTGGCCGAGCGTAATGAGCGTAAAAAAGCGGAAAATGAATTGCGGCTGAAATCAAAGAGTCTGGAAGAGGCTAATACCGCCTTGAAGGTTTTATTACAGCACAGGGACGAAGACAGGACGGCGTTGGAAGAAAAGGTTATTACTAATGTTAAAAAACTTGCGCTACCCTATATAGAAAAACTAAAGACGCTTCAATTAAACGAGAGCCAGATGTCTTGTGTAAAGATTATGGAAGATCATCTTAAAGACATCATCTCGCCTTTTCTGCGCAATCTAACGATAGAACATCTGGATTTCACGCCGCGAGAGATTCAAATTACATCATTGGTAAAAGAAGGCAAAACGACGAAAGAGATTACCGAATTATTAAATATATCGGCAACGGCTGTGGATTTTCACAGAAAAAATATCCGGCTGAAACTCGGCATCAAAAATAAAAAGACCAATCTTCGCTCGTTTCTTCTTTCCATGCCGTCAAAAATTGATTAATCACGGTTATGAACCCAGGGCAATCCCGATTGCTATCGGGACTGGACCCTGATTCCGCCCCTTGGGGCGGAATATCATATCCATGCTTATACAGGATAATTCGATCTGCAATATAGTCCCACATGGCTTCGCATGTGGGATAATTCGACTAACCAATCTGACTGCGCTTCGTTTGTCATATTGGAGTCTCATTAAAATTTGAGTCTCACAATCATGTCGTAAAAAGCACTATATAGTGATCCCTTCTACGAACGGATGTGATTCCTCCATTGGTAGTATTCACCTGCCAATCTGCATTGAGTTAACCACCATTGTTTCTGAAATTGAAATCTATAAAATAAACATTAGAAAATACATTGCCATCACACAGACACACTAATTACAAGGGGGGGGAGTAAGTTATGAAAAAAATAATCTTTCGGTCAACATTTTTGCAGGCTGTTCTTCTGGTCTTTTTGCTTTTGTGTTTCAGTCCACAGATTACTTACGCGACTGCGCCGAAATCTGTAAATCTGATCTACGATATGAAAGCGAAATCACTTTCTGTATCAATAGATCATTACACATTATCCGCCGGTATGCATCATATTGAATTCGTTGAAATCAAGAAAAACGGGACATTCATTAGCAAAAGTATGTACAAAACTCAGCCCACGGGTTCGATTTTCACCTATACTTATGTAATACCTGCTAAAAAGGGAGATGTGTTTGAAGTTACAGCGACCTGCAATCTCTGGGGCCATACAACGTCAACATTCACTGTTCCATAATCAGACTTTCACTCTTTAGATCAGACGTTAGGCATTGTCGTCAATTTTCCTATGTATGACGCGTGATTTTTTTATCGACAAACATCAAAGCAATGAGGATAAACGTGAATGAATACGTGTAACGGCCCCAATCCGCCACCGGTGCTTATCCGGCGCACGAAAGCGGCTCTTCATCTTATTCTCAATCGCCCGGAAACGATTAACAGCCTGACAATGGAAATGTTGCGGATTATTGCCGACGAAATTGCCAGGGCAGCATCTGAGAAGGCTGTAAAACTTGTCATTTTCAGCGGAAACGGTGCAAAAGGTTTTTGCGCGGGCGGGGACATAAAAATTATGGCAAAGGCTGTTACAAACAATAATATCGAGCCGGTCATGAGTTTTTTAAAGGTTGAAAACAAGCTTGATCTGGCCATTCATAATTTCCATAAACCGGTTGTGGTGTTTGCGCACGGTGTAACCATGGGCGGAGGTCTCGGGCTGTCTGCCGGCGCGGATATCGTGGCGGCAAACGAAACCACTCGCATGGCCATGCCGGAAACCAGAATTGGTTTTTTCCCGGATGTCGGAGCCACCGGTTGGCTATTCAAAAAGTGCAGGAAGGGTTATCCTGAATTTCTGGGACTTACCGGATATGAGCTTTTGGGCCCGGAATGTGTGCGCATCGGCCTGGCTCATTGTTTCATTCCTTCCACGCGCTTTGATGAGGCTCTTGATGTCGTAATCGAACATTCATCCGATTTGCCTTCCGACCGCAAGGCCGCAGCAGCAGCATTAAAAGGCATCCTCGCTCCTGTCATTCAGCCCGACATCCCGGACAGAAAGGATATGGATCGCTGGGTCGAAACATATTTTGGCGGTAAGACCTCGGTGCTCGATCTGCTGAAGGACTTGAAAGCTTGCAGTGACCAAAACGATTTGTGCGAAGGAGTATTCGTCAGGCTTTCGGAACGATCTCCCCTGGCAGTAGTAACCACTTTGAAATGCCTGCGTCGCGATGAACACCAAAGTCTGGAAGAAGTCTACGAATCGGACCTGTTGGTTGCCCGTTTTCTCATGACGCAACACGATTTTCGCGAAGGCGTTCGCGCCCGGCTTATCGACAAGGATGACCAACCGCACTGGGATCCCGAAAGTTTTGAGGAAGCCAATCAGATACTCGAACTTCAAACTACCATGAGTCAATCATAATAATTTACCATAAGCCACCATGTGAAATTACTTATTAATTCCATTTGTAAGTTTTTTATCCTATGTCGCTGCGCTCCTAGTGTCGTGTTTCAATGAAACCGTGTCATATCGACCAACGGGAGATATCTTGTATATTCTTATTACACAAGGTATAATTCGTCCAGCAAGCTTCGGCACACTTCGTTTCTGAAGTTTGGGACTCATTATCAGCTTGGCTCACTATCTTTTAAAGCAATGGTAGGCATTGCCTACTATTCCCCTTACAATTAATCAGTATTGTTTTCCCGCACCCCTTGCATTAATTTGCAGTTAATAAAAAAATGAGCATGAACTTTAAACAATTCATTTTGGAGGTACTTTATGTCAGACAATAACAGAGATTTATTGGCGGGGTTACTGATTGGCGGGTTGATTGGTGCGGTTTTAGGGATTTTGTATGCACCCAAAAGCGGTAAAGAAACGCGTGACGAAATTGTCGGCAAAGCAAAGAGCCTTGTTGGCAAAGCAAAAGAGGAATATGATAAAGCCATAGAAAAAAGCAAATCGGCTTATGACGCAGCAGTGAAACAATTGAAAGGCTCGGAAATATCAGAAAAAGAAAAAACGTGAACGGAGGACATAACAATGGAGGATCACTTCAAACACGGACAGTTCAATTGGTGTGAGCTGATGACAACCGATGTCGATTCGGCAAAAAATTTCTACACGAAGTTGTTCGGCTGGAAAACGGAAGAGATGTCAATGCCCGGCATGACCTACACCGTGGTCAAGGTCGGAGGTGAAGGAATTGGCGGAATCATGGGGATGCCGGATAAGGCCAAAGGGATGTCACCGGTGTGGACGACCTACGTCACGGTTGATGACGTCGATAAAATAGCCAAAAACGTGGAGAAACTTGGCGGAAAACTTCATATGCCGCCGACCGACATACCTACTGTCGGACGATTTTGTGTCATTCAGGATCCGCAAGGCGCCTTTGTTAACGCCATTACGTATCTGAAAAGAAAATAATGACCTCAAAAGAAAAAGTGTAAAATGAACGGAGCTGAATGCATCATAAAAGCCGCAAAGGACGCCGGGATAGAAGTATGTTTTGCCAATCCCGGTACGACCGAACTTCCGCTTGCGGTTGCCCTCGATACAGTGGGGGGCATACGACCGGTTCTGGGTTTGTTTGAAGGTGTATGTACCGGAGCCGCGGATGGTTATGCCAGGATGCTCCAGAAGTCGGCCATGGTGCTGCTCCATCTCGGACCCGGCCTGGCCAACGGCTTGGCGAATCTGCATAATGCCAAAAGGGCGCACAGCGGGATTGTAAACGTGGTGGGCGAGCATTCCACCTGGCATCGCGCATCCGACCCGCCTCTGGCCATGGATATCGAGCCTTTGGCGCAGACCGTTTCCGGATGGCAGCGCACCTGTGGCTCTTCCGAGCGTCTCGGGCAGGATATGGCAGATGCAATCGGGGCCGCGCAATCCGGGCAGATCGCCACCCTCATCGTCCCGTTTGATCTCCAGACGAAAAAGTGCGCCAGCAGCGGCGCTGTCATTCATTACAAAAAAGAGAAACTGTCCATCAGCAAAGCTGCGGTCAAAGCGGCAGTCTTGTTGGGTGCTGGCAAAAAAGCCGCTCTTGTTCTTGGCAACAGATATATCGGGAGAAAAGAGTTGATGGCCGCGGCAAGGATAAAACAGGCCTGCGGATGCAATCTCATCACTGAGAATTTCCCGGCGCGTATCGAGCGGGGCGCCGGACTGCCCGATGTGAAGCGCGTACCCTACCTTCCCGAGATGGCCATCGACATGTTATCGAAGTACGAAGTGTTTGTCTTTGCCGGAGCAAAAGAGCCCGTATCCTTCTTCGGCTATGAAGGCATTCCGGCAAACTTTTTAAAAGAAGAGCAGAGGAAGTTTCACCTCTCCACGCCTGATCAGGACTTGCTGGAAGTCCTGGAAATCCTCGCGGATGAACTCGACGCGCCCAGAATTATTAATCCGGACATGCTTACCTCGTTAAAAAAAACTGAAATCTCTGCGGGCGCTCTCAACCCGGAAAAGATTTGCCAGGTCATCGCGGCTCTTCAACCGGAGGGAGCAATTGTAGTTGAGGAGGCAATCACAAGCGGTTTTATGTACTATCCCATCACTTCCGGCGTTGCGCCTTTCAGCCTGCTTACACTCACGGGAGGAGCGATTGGCCAGGGCGCGCCATGCGCAGTGGGCGCCGCCATCGCCTGCCCCGACAGGCCTGTGATTAACTTCCAGGCGGACGGCGCGAGCATGTACACATTGCAGGCACTGTGGACCCAGGCAAGAGAAGGGCTTAATATCACCACGCTTATCTGCTCCAACCAAAGCTATGACATCCTGAAACTCGAGTATGGCCGGCTGGGAGTGACGCCGGGCAAGTGCGCGTCACATCTCACCGACCTTGCCGGCATTGACTGGGTAAACTTAGGCAAAGGAATGGGCGTACCGTCCGTTAACGTCACCACTGCGGAGGAGCTGGCCAGCGAACTCGGCAAGGCGCTCCACGAGCCAGGTCCCCACCTGATTCAAATGGTGATAGGGTAAATCCATTCGTTCTTCACCATCCACTATTAACCCTTAACATTTATTGTCCCCTTTTTTTTCTTACATTGTTTTCAATAGAGACAAAGTAGACAAAAGGGTCAAGTCTCTTCTTGGCTCAGGTGAATATCTTATTTTGAATTCCGACTTCAACCAGCTTTCTACTTATTTTCTTTGCCTTTATTTTGAACACTCTTTCTCTCTGAAACGCTTACCATTTGAATCTGCGCCGCTTAAAAATATCGCAGTAAAACCAAATAATACCGTTTCTAAATCAAAGATGATATTGAGGCGGCAGGCGGAGGCGACGAGGCTGTTCATACGTTGAGGATGCCGACAACGACGCCAACAAAAATAGCGCTTTGATTTAGAATTGGTATAAGATATATGTCGTTTCCCTACTACTATACTCCTTTAAAACTATTATTGTATTTAATAAAAAATCATCTTAATTTGTATTCAGGTCATATAAAAAATCACGATCCTTAATTACAAATAAAGGAGTAGAATTATGTGCAAGGTGATTAAGGTTGTGCCCGAGAACCACGACATCAATTCGTTGTATCTCGAAGTGACCGATGAGAAGTTCAATTGCAGAAAGGCGGGCCAATTCGCATCCCTCATGATTATGAGACCGGACGGATGGAGCGAACCGCATTCATTTTCCATCTCCGGCGCTCCCGAAGAATCCAATTTACGTCTGACAATTAAGAAAGTGGGCAAGTTCACCTCCGCTATCCCTGATTTGAAACAGGGAACTTCGCTGATATGTAAAGGTCCTTTCGGCGCCTTTTGTAAGGATATTGACATCGAGCCTTCCATTGTATTGCTGGCCGGCGGCGTAGGCGTTGCGCCTTTTTTAAGCGTGCTCCGGCATTTTAGAAATATTAAGGCAGGCAATAAAGTTGTTCTTTTCTGGATAAACAGGGTCATAGAGGATGTCTTCTCCTCAGACGAGATTGACGCAATGACCAATGAATTATCCCTTAAAGTTGTTTACTGCCTGAGCCGTGAAGATGATGTGCAAAGATACTTCCGGAGCAATTACCCGGAAGTATCTTACGAAAAGAGCCGCTTAAGCGGTGATATTCTGGTAAAGTTCGGAATAACCAAGAACGCCTCCTTTTATCTCTGCGGCCCGGTTCCCATGATGGAGTCTGTGCTTGTGGAGTTTGGCAAACTTGATGTGGATCGATCGGCCGTGCAACAGGAAAGGTTCACCTGGGATAAGTAAATAAAATCAAATTTCTCCTGAGTTGATTCTATGCGGCGATTCCCTCTATAGAGGTGTCCAGGTCTTGGGAATTCCGGGGACCCATAATAATTTTCAAAAATCTCCTCTCACCCCTCTTTACAAAAGAAGGGAATAGGCGTCATCAACTGATAGCATCTACCTACCATTATACTTACTATTTTCCAATATTGCTTTTGATGATGGATTCATCCATTTTGTCTCACAAAAATATCAAATCACAAGGCGTTATCAAAGGAGGTCGTTATGGAATATGAAGATGGTGATATAATAAAACCGCTGGACAGGCTTTTTGAAGATCATCGCAAGGAATTTGAAAGTGGAAGTGATAGGGAATCCGACAAGGAGTTGAAAAAAAAGATTCTGGAACTGGGCGGTTTTGAAATGGGGTGTCGAACCGGAAGCCGAAGAAACCCGGAATAAGAAACCGATCGAAGAAAATCTCAGGAAAGAAAATATTTTAGCGGAGGCAGCTGGCGTGAATGATGAAAAAGGCATTGTAATTGAGAAGGTCTTTGACGCATCGCGCGATGCCGTATGGAGGGCATGGACAGAGCCGAAGTTCATTTCGAAGTGGTGGGGTCCCGAAGGATTCAGCGCACCAAGCATTAAAGTGGATTTAAAAGTGGGCGGTAAATATATATTTGCCATGCATGGGCCGAAAGGCTCTCAGTGGGATAAAGACATGTACAGTGCAGGAATCTATAAAGAAATCGTGCCAAATAAGAAACTGGTCGTAACAGATTACTTTTCCAATGAGAAGGGAGAAATGATGGAACCTGCCGATTTTGGGCAGGATCCTAACTTCCCGAAAGAATCGACAGTCATAGTGCTTTTTGAAGAAACGGAGCGAGGCAAAACAAAACTTTCGATCATCTATCCAAAACCGGAAACAAATGAGCAGATGGACGCTATGCTTAAGAGCGGCATGAAAGAAGGCTGGAATTCCAGCCTCGAAAAGTTGAAAAGGGCTTTGAAGGCGTAATCACGGGTATGAACCGAGGAGGATTTCAACTATGTTTAAATTTAAAAATTTTCCCGATGTTCTTGAGGTGGCAGTGCGCATTGAACGGCATGGCGCTGATTTTTACAACAAATTATCTTCCAGACTGGAAACACCACCGGCAAAGGACGTATTTTCCTTCCTGGCAGCTCAAGAAGAAAAACATGCAGGTGTTCTCAGGCAGATACTGGAGAAAGTTGCAGATTATGCCCCTCGTTTTAATTATCCCGGAGAATACGGATTATTTATTGAAGGGGTTGCCTCCAGCCTCTTAGATAAAATAGAAAAAGCAATGGTTTCATTACCCACGGGAAATGAGAATGAAATATTGGATATCGGCATTGAATTTGAAAAAGAAACAATTCTCTTTTATCAGGAGATAAAATCTGAAAGTAAGTTAAGCCAGAAAGAGGATAAGGTGCTGCAAAAAGTTATTGACGGGGAAAGATCGCATTGGCAGAAACTTATTTCTCTGAAAAACAAGTTAAAGTTTTAACCTTAAATAGACAAAGACGATTGCCTTGCCTGAAAAAAAGTGCGACAGCGGAGTGGTGTGTGCTAAAGTTCTCACGCGAACCGAACCGCCATGAAATATTCAGATTTTTTTCGCTGTTAACTGTGTATTTGAAAGATGGTGCAAAATTTTTATCTTTTCGAGCAATGGTAGTCATTACCTACCATTTCCCTTACTATTAATCAGTATTGTTTTCCTTTATCCCTTGCATTAATTTTTGGTCAAAAGACGCGATCATTAATTTGTTTAAAACCATTATGATTGAAGGAGTTTGCCTGTGTTGAATTTTACATTAACGCCGGAACAACTTTCATTGCAGGAAAGAGCTCGCGAATTCGCCTTGAAAGAGATACTCCCGCTGGCATGGTTTTATGATGAAGCCAATGAAATCCCGATGCATATCATCAATAAGGCTGCCGGGCTTGGATTTATGACTGGCGACATGCCGGAAAAGTACGGCGGCCTGGGTTATGGTTCTGTAGAAGGCGCTATCGTTACTGAAGAGATCGCTGCAGCGTGCTCCGGCCTGGCTACCTCTGTGTTTATCAATTCCCTTGGTTATGCGCCGCTTGTCCTTAGCGATAATGAGGCTCTCAAGCAAAAGTATTTACCAAAAGTTTCCAAAGAAAATAAACGCATATGCTTTGCCACGTCTGAACCCACTATGGGCTCTGATGTTGCCGGTATTATGTGCCATGCCAAAGAAGACGGGGATTCATATATACTCAACGGCATCAAATACTGGATAACAAACGGCGGCATAGCTGATTACATGACGGTCTTTGCGACAGTCGATCAGAAACTGCAACACCAGGGTATATGCGCGTTCCTCATTGAAAGAGACTGGAAAGGCGTTTCAACCGGTCGACATATTCCGAAAATGGGCCAGCGGGCATCCAATACGGCAGGGCTCCACTTTAAGGATGTGCGTGTGCCGAAGGAAAATGTAATCGCCAAACCGGGAGAAGGATTTGTGTTGGCCATGAAGGCTTTTGCCTGGTCAAGACCGATGATCGGCGCTTTTGCGGTTGGTGTTGCGCGATCGTCAATGGACTATGCCATACACTATGCGAAATCGCGGCGTGCCTTTGGCCACCATCTCCAGTTCTATGAAGCGATCCAGTTTAAAATTGCTGAGATGTATCAGAAAGTGGAAACATCACGCCTGCTGGTAATGAAAGCCGCGTGGGAAACTGATAATGGAATTGACCCTACCTTGAACGCATCGATCAGCAAATTTTACTGCACCGAAGCGGCCAACGAAGTTGTCAGCTCCGCCCTGCAGATAGCCGGGGGATATGGTTACACAACGATGTATCCTTTTGAAAAGCTTTTACGGGATGTCCGGCTTCTGATGATTTATGAAGGCACGAGCGAGATACAGCGTATGATTGTTTCCGGCTACGCTCTTGGCGCTTATCAACCCATTATGCCGCCCATTGAAGATCTTCCCATGCTTAAGAGCGAAACGGGCGGGAAGGATTTTGAAAAGGAGATGTCCGGCAAAACGGCCTGGCGCTGCAAGATGTGCGGACATATTCATTATGGTAATGAGCCACCGGAAGAGTGCCCGTATTGCTTCTTCCCCGGCAACGCATTTAAAAAAGTCTGGCCGCGTGAATAAGACGTGCATAAAGTTTGGCAACAGTCCCCTTAGCTTCGAACTTTGTCCCGACTTGTCGGGACTCGTTCTACGCAAGGCATAGTTCGACTAACGTTTCGAACGGCACTTCGTGTGTGCTCTCAACGAGTTTCACTCTCAGCGAGTGTCATTAAAAGGAGATTTAAAATGAAACAAAAAAATTCTTCAGTAGGTAAAGGCGGGAAAACTGATAAGGGGAAGTCCGGCAAAACGGCTTGGCGCTGTGATAAGTGCGGAGAGATTCATTATGCTGATGCACCGCCGGACGAGTGCCCGTATTGTCTTTTTCCTAATCAGCCATTTAAGAAAGTCGAACCGGAAGAGTAATAAATCAACATTGCTTTATACGTGAAAGCGGGCTGATGCATTCGACAGCTAAAAAAATCACGGGTATGAACTCCAAAACATATTTGGGGTTATCATATAGTCCCGCGTGCAGGCTTCAGTGCACTCCCGCCGCTCTATAATCCGGGTCTCTGATCCCACTCCGATTAGAGCAATGGTAGGCTATACCTACCATTCCCCTTACTATTAATCAGTATTGTTTTACCTCATCTCTTCCATTAATTTGCAGTTAAAGAAGTAAATTTATTAAAATAAAAGAAAGACAGGGAGGTACGTATGAAAATCTATATTTGCCAGGTTTGCGGACATCTTGCATTCAATAATCTGCCGGATACATGTCCGGTCTGCAGTGCGGGGAAAAATAAATTTTTACAAAATGACGCCATTTTTAAAGAATCCAGTCAAAAGAGCCCTGAGGCTGAGGTTAAACACGTTCCTGCGGTGACTGTTAACAAAAGTTCCAACCTTATCCCGGAATCCGGCTGTAGGGAAGTAATGGTAAGAATCGGCAAGGTCATGCACCCGATGGAAGAGAAGCACTACATTCGTTTCATAGACGCTTATCAGAATGATAAATTTATTGCCCGAACGCAGCTTACACCATGGGGTGTATATCCGGCAGCATGTTTTTATTTGAAAGAAGCGGGAGGCAAAATTACGATAGTCGAGAATTGTAATATCCACGGCTATTGGATGTCGGAGCTATAGAGGAGAATCGCGGATAATTCAAATCTACGAATCAAAAATATACACAAGGAGGCAATGATGGACAACAAGGAAATAGTGAAACAGATGGTTGATTTGCACAAGACATCTTTTGGGAACATCTTTTCAACAATGGTAACGCTTCAGGACCAGGCGGAAAAAATCATGAAGACTTTTGTCGACCATATTCCGGGAATAACCGATGAAGGCAAAAAGATCATGGACGAGTTAAGCAGTGTGTACAAGAAAAACCGTGACGATTTCAAGAAAGCTGTCGACGAGGGATACGAAAAGGTTGAGGTATCCTTCGATGGCAATACAATGGCCATGTTTCAAGACCAAGCCAAGCAGATGTTCGATCTCTTTTCATACAAGAAAAACTGGATGCCCTTTGATTTTATGAAACACATGGAAGAATTGTCTGCAATGTATAAGAAGGGTTATGACGAATTCAATAAGCAAATAAACGAGAACATGCAACATATGGGGGAATTTTCGTCTGTTGCGAAAAAACCACAGACAAAGGCCAAGTAGCAGAAATGAGTCTCTGCAACCTTATGATGCGGAGTAGTGTTGTACGAAAATTATTGTTGACTGACCGTTGAAGAAATTAACCCTTAATGTTACATTCCGTTTAAATTGAAAAAAGTAATGAAAGGAGACCGATGATGAAGAGATTTGTTACGGCGATAATTATATTATTGCTTGCCGTGGGGCTGGTTTATGCAAAGGATTACACGGTTATGAAAAAAGCAGGCGGCTACTCAGTTGAGGTGAAACTGGACAAGAATCCGCCCATTACCGGTCCCAACAAAATGGAAATAAACATCAAGGATGTCAAAGGGGCCAATGTAACCGACGCCACGGTTGTGGTAGAATATGGGATGCCCGCTATGCCGGGGATGCCGGCCATGAATTACAAGGCAAAAGCCGAATTCAGCGGCAGCCGGTATCTGGCAATTGTCAATTTTTCCATGTCGGGAGCTTGGGGAGTTAATATCAAAATTACGCGAGCCGGAAAGACACAGTCGGTAAAACTAAATGTGGATGTCAGCTAGGGCTATACACAAGCTTATCTTTGTCCTGGTGTTCTTTCTTCCGGGAACGTCTGCCTTCGCTCAGGCGTTGAATCTTTTCGACCTTACACAAGAGGCCTTGCACAACAGCCCTGAAATTCAGGCCTCGCTCTCGAAGATAGAGGCCGCCAGATATCGGGTTCCTCAGGCGAAAAGTCTTCCTGACCCTATGCTCATGTTCGGCTATCAGAATGAGGGATTCGACAGATACACCTACGGCGAAGAACAGGGTGCCCAGTGGATGTTTTCAGCATCGCAGCAGTTTCTTTTTCCCGGCAAGCGTGCGCTGAAAGGAGAAATGGTCCAGCGGGATGTTGACAGCATGGAAGCCATGCACGAGTTGCTGAAACTGAAAACCGTAGCACGAGTCAAGGAACTCTATTATGATCTTTTCCTGTCTTACAAGAATATTGATCTGCTCAATGATAAAAAAAATCTGTTCCTGAAAGTAGAAGATCTGACGCTGTCCCGCTACGCATCAGGTAAAGCCATACAGCAAGAGGTGCTCATGGCGCAGACGGAAAAATACATGCTTCTGGAAAAAGAAGAGATGTTCAGGCAGAAGATACAGTCTCTGGAAGCCATGTTGCGGGCTGCGATAGGAAGAGAAAATGGACCACCTCTGGGAAGACCGGATGAACCGGTACCGCAACCCTTCTTTCTCGATGCGGATGAAGCTGTGAAAACAGCACTCAGCAATTCTCCTGAAATAAAAGCACGGAATAAAATCATAGAAGCAGCCGACGCTAAAATACGGATGGCGCAAAGGGAATATTATCCTGACTTCGGTATTAACGCCTCCTATTTTAACCGCTCCGGTGATTTTATGGATATGTGGAGCGCAACAGCGACGATAAACATCCCTCTGTTCTTCAAAACGAAGCAGGAACCGGCGGTCCGCGAGGCGAAGGCGTCTTCTTCGCAGGCGAAACAGGAGCGGGATGCCGTAAAACTGATGATTGCAGCGGCCATACAGGATAATTTTTCCATGCTCAAATCATCGGAGAAGCTTATGGATCTTTATACAAACGGTTTGATTCCCAAGAATACACGGGATGTAGATCTCGCTCTTACGGACTACACCAATGGAAGAACGGATTTAATTGTCGTGATTTCCCGTCTCAAGACTTTGTTGGATTATCAAATCCTATACTGGACTCAATTTGTGGAAAGAGAAAAAGCCATTGCCAGACTTCAGGCGATTACGGAAGGCTTGGCTTCAGTGCAGGGAGAGGAAAAGAAATGAATAATAAAAAAATGAGGCAATTGATAAACGCTCATTTGCTGTGTTGCACTGCAAACCGCACCGCTCAACGTATATCTTTATCCGCCTTGCCGTTCGGCTTTTTGCGCGCCTTGCATCTGAGCATTTCTGAACAGCCCCTAAATTTGGGGTCTTTGAAAAATCCCAAAATCTCCGCTGTGTCGGCTATTTGCTTGTTATTTTTATTGAGCTTCATGACAGCAAATGCTGTTTTCGCTCAGGGACACGCAGGACATACTGCGCAACCTGCGGCGGCGATGGAGAAGCCCAAGGCCGCAAAGCCTCAACCGCCGCAACCGGCTCCGCCAGAAAAGATGACAGAAGAAACTCCTCAGGTGGATATTTCTCCAGAACAACAGCAGCTCATCGGGGTAAAGACCGTCAAGGTTTCCCTGAAAACCATCCAGAAAGTCATTCGCACCGTGGGACGGATTGAGGCTGATGAGCGAAAGCAGGCAACGATCAATACGAAAATCGAGGGCTGGATTGAGAAGCTCCACGTAGACTATACAGGCCGTTATATTAAAAAAGGAGAACCGCTGGTGGAAATTTACAGCCCGGAGCTTCTGGCAACGCAACAGGAATTTCTGGCCCTCATAAAATGGGCAAAACAGCCGGGCGACAAGAAAAAAGATGATACGCTCAGCCTTATGCTTAGCAAGGATGCCGAAGTCTCGCTGGATGCGGCAAGGCAACGTCTGCGGCTCTGGGATATATCGGAAGACCAGATCAAAC
The DNA here is from genome assembly GCA_035350895.1 of Smithella sp. Lineage (GTDB taxonomy): Bacteria > Desulfobacterota > Syntrophia > Syntrophales > Smithellaceae > Smithella. Next base: position 66,998 of record DAOPVC010000002.1, read on the forward strand.
AAATCGAACAGACGGGAAAACCTTTTCGCACATTGACTTTATACAGTCCCGTCAGCGGATTTGTAACGCAGAAGATGGCCGTTCAAGGCATGAAAGTCCTGCCGGGAGAGAAGCTTTTTGACATTGCCGATCTCTCTGTCATCTGGATCATTGCCGATATTTACGAATACGAAATGCCTTTGGTGAAAGTCGGCCAACAGGCCAAGATTACCCTCAGTTATTTTCCGGGGAAAGAACTATCGTCGAAGATTGATTATATTTATCCCACAATGTCCGCGGATACCAGGACAGCGAAGATCCGCCTGACGCTTCCCAATCCGCAAGGCCTGTTGAAACCCCAGATGTTTACGAACGTGGAAATCAGAATAAGCCTTGGTCAAAAGCTTGTCGTTCCGGAATCAGCGGTCATCGATACCGGCACGTCGCAGGTAGTCTATGTGGATAAAGGAGAAGGCGCTTTTGAACCCCGCGAAGTAGAACTGGGCCTGAGGGCGGATGGCTCGGTGGAAGTGTTACGTGGAGTCAAGGCCGGTGAAAAGGTGGCCGCTTCGGCCAATTTCCTGATTGATTCCGAAGCTCAGCTGAAAGGAGTAAAGCCGCTGCCGCTGAAATAATAAGAGAAAGCTGTCATTCCGAAGCGGAGCGAGGAATCTTTTATAATTCATCAAGATTTCTCTCCCGATAAATCGGGGTTCGAAGTGACATGAGTAGTGTCGCTATTCCGGAAAGAGATTGAATTATGATCGCCAAAATAATTGAATTCAGCGTCCGCAATAAATTCGCAGTCTTTCTCCTGATGGCTCTGGCCATTATGTGGGGTTACTGGGCCGTGAAAAACACGCCCCTCGATGCCCTTCCGGATTTGAGTGACACGCAGGTTATTATTTACACCGAATGGACAGGCCGCAGTCCTGATCTGGTGGAAGATCAGATCACCTACCCTATTTCTTCCACCTTGCTGGCCGCTCCGAAGGTTCAGGCGGTGCGCGGCTTTTCATTTTTAGGCAGTTCCTTTATCTACGTTATTTTTGAAGAAGGGACGGATATCTATTGGGCCAGAAGCCGCATCCTGGAGTATCTCCAGGCCGTGAAGAACAAAATTCCTTCCGATGTCAATCCTGTTCTGGGTCCCGATGCGACGAGTCTTGGCTGGGGTTTTTCTTACGCCGTCGTCGATGAAACAGGCGGCCATGACCTTTCCGATCTGCGTTCCATGCAGGATTATAACATTAAGCTGGGACTGGAAAGCGTCCCCGGTGTTTCACAGGTCGCGAGTATCGGCGGTTTTGTAAAGCAGTACCAGATAACCGTCGATCCAAACCGCCTTCTTGTCTACAATATTCCCATTACGAAGGTCATGGAAGCTGTCAGAAAGAGCAACCAGGATGTGGAAGGACGCGTCTTGGAACTATCCGGCGTTGAATACATGATCCGGGGGCGGGGATACATCAAGGGGCTTCAGGATCTGGAGAGTATCGCCGTGGGCGCAAACCCCGGCGGAACGCCAATCTATCTAAAGGATGTGGCCCGTATCCAACTTGGACCGGAAATCCGCAGGGGGCTTGCAGATCTGGACGGCCGGGGAGAAGTTGCTGGCGGGATTGTGATTGTCCGGACAGGTGAAAATGTATTGAATGTGATCGAGCGGGTTAAGGCAAAGATCAACCGAGACCTTGCCCCTAGTCTTCCTCAAGGCGTAAAAATTGTTACGACCTATGACCGTTCAGACCTGATCAAGCGATCCATGTCTACCCTTAAAGAGGAGATTATCAAACTGATCATAGCGGTGAGCGTGGTTTGTCTGGTCTTTCTCTTTCACTTGCCCAGCGCTCTGGTGGTGATCATCACACTGCCCATCGCCATTCTTATGGCCTTTATCAGCATGTATTATCTGGGTGTCACCTCCAATGTGATGAGTCTCTCCGGCATCGCTATCGCCATCGGCGCCATGGTGGATGCTGCCATCATCATGGTGGAAAATTCTCACAAGAAGCTCGAAGAGTGGGAACATCAGGGGAAACCGGGAAACCGCGTGAATGTCATTGTCGAAGCGGCCAAAGAAGTCGGTCCTTCTCTTTTCTTCTCTCTGCTGGTCATCACGGTGGGATTCCTTCCCGTGTTCACGCTCCAGGCGCAGGCAGGGAGGCTATTCAAGCCATTAGCCTATACCAAGACGTTCGCTATGCTCTTTTCATCCTTTCTTGCTATCACCCTGACGCCGGTTTTGATGACTCTTTTCATTCGGGGTAAAGTTCGACCGGAAGAAAAAAACCCCATCAGCACTGTCCTGCACAAAATTTATGAACCCGTCGCCCGGCTTGCTTTGAGATTCAAAAAGACGGTTATCGTTGCCGCCGTCATCATTATGATCCTGACTATTTACCCGTTTATGAAACTCGGTGCGGAATTTATGCCTCCTCTTTACGAAGGGTCGCTCTTTTATATGCCGGTGACCATGCCCGGAGCATCTATTTCCGAAGTATCTTCTTTGCTGCAGATTCAGGATAAAATCCTGAAAAAAATCCCGGAAGTCGCCCAGGTTTTCGGCAAGGCGGGACGGGCGGAGACGGCCACAGACCCGGCTCCCCTGGAAATGTTCGAGACGGTAATCAACCTGAAGCCGGAATCCCAGTGGCGGCCGGGAATGACGGTGGAAAAACTAAAAGACGAGATGAACGATGCGTTATCCATTCCGGGCGTGGCCAATTCCTTCACGATGCCGATCAAGGCGCGCATTGACATGCTGGCTACAGGAATAAGAACGCCTGTCGGGATCAAGGTGCTTGGGCCAAACCTCGAAGAAGTTGAAAAGATCGGCTTGGCCCTGGAGCATCATTTAAAAGATATCCCCGGTACACGAAGCGTCTATGCGGAGCGCGTGACAACGGGTTACTTTCTGGATATCGCCATAAAGCGTGATGAGGCGGCAAGATATGGTCTTACCGTGGACGACGTGAGCGAGGTGATTCAGACGGCCATCGGTGGCATGAATCTGACGGTGACCGTTGAAGGACGGGCTCGCTATCCTGTCAACATCCGCTATCCCCGAAATTTGCGCAACGATGTGGAGCAGCTCAAACGGGTTCTGATTCCGGTCATGATGTCCAATAATGCTAATCCGGCTTTGCCTGTTACAGGAGAAATGGCGGCAACGCCGCAGGTTACGCAGATCCCCCTGGGCGAGGTGGCGGATTTAAAGATCGTTAAGGGGCCAACAGCCATCAAAAGCGAAGAAGGACTTCTTAGCGCTTATGTCTTCATTGACTTTGCCGGACGTGATATGGGTGGCTATGTGGCGGAGGCCAGGCAAAAAGCATCGACGCTGAAAATCCCCGAAGGCTATCGGCTTATCTGGAGCGGGGAATATGAGAATCTGACAAAGACCCATGAACGTCTGAAGATGGTCATTCCGCTGACCCTTTTCATCATCTTTATTCTTCTTTACCTGAATACGAGATCAACGGTCAAAACAATGATTGTGCTTCTTGCTGTTCCCTTTTCTCTCGTCGGTTCTTTCTGGCTTCTCTACATTCTCAATTACAACATGAGCATTGCCGTATGGGTGGGCATCATCGCCCTTGCGGGGCTCGATGCGGAGACCGGTGTGGTGATGCTTCTCTATCTTGACCTTGCCTATGAGAAGTGGAAAAAAGTTGGAAAAATGGCAACTGCTTCCGATTTGAAGGAGGCCATCACGTATGGCGCCGTGAAGAGAATCCGTCCCAAGATCATGACGGTGAGTGTTATTCTGGCGGGTCTGATTCCGATTATGTTCAGCCACGGCACCGGCGCCGACGTCATGAAGCGGATTGCCGCCCCCATGGTTGGCGGTGTTATTACTTCCACTATTTTAGAGTTGATAATTTATCCGGCTATATATATGATCTGGCGCGGTCGGGGCTTAGCGAAAGATTAAAAATTTATACGACTAATTATTTTCATTAATACAATAAGGGATTAAAATCATTTTCATGAAATCATGCCCCATAAGTAAATTCGCGTTTGTCCTTAATCCGTTCAATATCGAGAACATTCATGATTATTGCCGTATATCAAACCTTGCGCCTCAATCGTTGATAAAAGTAGTTCTAAGGGGCCTGCCGCCTTTTAAAATTCACAGGGCAAAAAACCTGCGTTCCGCCGCAGGCGCTGAAACGGAAGGATCCTTCATTGTCTGCCCGCTGCTGTCCAAACAGGTGCTGACCATGAATGAAGACGCCGTTTTAAATAAAATTCTGAAAGCGGTGCGGATCGGGGAACGAAGTGGAGCGAAGGTTGTCGGGCTGGGAGCCTTGATGGGTGTTGCCGGAAAAGGAGGGCAAAGGATTGCGGAGCAAACGCCCGTGGCGATCACGACGGGTTCGAGCCTGGCCTCGGCAGCCATTCTGGAGACGCTGGACAGAGCGGCCGATTTACGTCACGTTGACCTCTCCAAGGCAAAAGTAGCCATCGTCGGCGCGACCAACGCCATCGGTCAGAATTGCGCACTGGGATTTCTCAACAGGGTGGATACGGTTTTTCTGCTGGCCAGGAATGCCGACCGACTCGCGGAGCTGAAGGAATTTCTCAACGCTCAAAAATCAACAACAAACATTATTGATCAAAGCCCTGCGTTGGAGGATGTTATCACGGAAGCCGATCTTATCATTTTCACCACGTCCGCCATCGAGGTGCCTTCCGTAGCAACAGCCAAGAATCTTAAAAAAGGGGCGATTATCTGTGACATCCCCTCTCCGCGTAACATCGCCCGAGAAATCTGCGATCAGCGTAAAGACATTCTTGTTATTGACGGCGCCGTGATCGAACCGCCGCCGACCGCGCAACTTGGCTTAAAACTGCCGATCCAAGACGGATATATTTACGCCTGCATGGCGGAAACCATGATCCTCGCTTTTGAAGGCCAGACGCAGGATGATTTTTCCACAGGCTTCAAACCGGATTTGCATAAGGTTGCCCGGATCAAAGCGCTTGCTGCAAAGCACGGCTTCAAAATCAAATTCACCAGCTTCGGCGTGCCGGTTTAAAATATTGATAAACATTTATTTTCACATTCATATGCGATATTTCATTGACATACCATATTGCAATACCTATAATATAAATAAGTAAAAATCATTGATTATCAAGCAAGCATAAGGGCATGCTCCATCACGGGAGTTTTGTCTTCAAATGTTTTCAACCTGTACGTAAAAACTTTTAACAACCAATATATCAAGACATGGGTGGCCAGTATGGATGATGTAATCACCCGGATTGTCGATATTGAAAAGCAGTGTGCTGCTGATGTAGAAGCAACACAGCTTGAGTACGGGAAAAACATTGAAGCACACAAACGCTTTCTCGAAGCAAGAAAGACCGGAGAACGCGCCGAGATTTTATCCGCAGAAAACACCAGACAGTCTCAAGCCGTAGAAGACGCAAAACGAAACATAGAGGCCTTATCTGCAGATTTTATTACGGATATTGAAAATCATTTCCGAGATCAGGACCTGAACGAGGCGATAAAAAAAGAAATAGTTTCCATCTTACTTGGAGGCTAGGCGGTCATGAGAAATTACGCCGATCAGGCTAATCTTCACGCCCGTATTTATGCCATGAAGGGGCGGCTCCTCTCCCTGCGGGACTATGCCGTAATGGCCAGAGAACAACGGACGTTCGCACCAAAGTCATCAAGCGTTCAGGATCTGATTGATGCAAAAGAGAATCTTTTTAGGGAACAGATAGCACCCGTTATTGCACTGGTTGAAGCATACGACAAATACACTCCGGTATTTCTTGCTTATCTCCGTCAATTTGAAACGCATAACGCAAAGGTTCTTCTGGCAAAGGCGGCAGGAAAGGACATCCTGGAACAATGGTATGATATCAGCCCTTTCGCTTCCCTGGATAGAAGTCTGTTGACCAAGAATCTATCAACGGATGATGTCACGTCACTTCTTACAAATACCTATCTTGGAAACGACTTCAAGCCCGCTTCCAGTTACCGGCGAATGCAGATGAATTTAGATATCAGTTCCGCGAGAAATATCTATAACGCCTCATCTTTAATTTCCGACCAGGCCAGAAAAGAATTTCAGGAAATGATCCTGAAAAGAATTGCGGTACAAATGGTGATCTGGTCATACCGGCTTCGCGTTTACTATCACTGGAGCGAGAAGGATACCCGGCTTTATTTTGAAAAAATAAACGACCGCTTAAACATCCGTGCGGAATCGCAAATCCATTCCATCGAAGAGGATTTAAATCAGCATATTGAAACGTTGCGTAAAAGCAGCGGGCAGGAGCCGTCTGTTGTTGATATTGAACAGCATCTTGAGCAGATTTATTACCTGTGGCTTTCATCAATATTTTATCGAGACTTTCACTCGATTTACTGTGTCATTGCTTATTTATGGTTACTCCTTATTCAGATAAAAAATCTGTTTCGTATTATCGACGGCCGGCGTTTCGGTTTTTCAGCCGATGCGATACTCAGTAAAATACTATGTAAAGAGTAATTAAAAGAAATGTTTCTCAAATCTGACATACGTCGCATTACAATCGCTTTGGAAAAAGCCTATTATTCGGACGTATACCTTGCATTGGGTCAGGCAGGCATTATTCATCTGGCGCGTTTTTCAGAGAAGGATTCCGGGGCGGACACCGGACTTCAGAAAGAAGAAGCATTAACCAGAGAAATTATTTCGAACACCGAATACGCGTTGACTACACTCATGATTGCCCCGGAGGAATCCGGGATATTTATGCCGGCTGTCGATAAGAGCGGGGATTTGATTTTTGTTTCCCGGACAAAAAAAATCATTGAACGGTCCGTGCGACTCAGGGCGAAGATCCGAGAAAAGGAAAACGTTATCATTCGACAGATGGAGTACGCTGAAGCATTGAGTAAGATGGCCATCGATCCTGTCGCGATAAAAAAGGCCAGGCTCGTTAAAATTCTTTTCGGCACGGTGGAAAATATGATGGGTGATGTTCCACCGAACAGTCGTTTTATATTAAGCAAGATTAACAATTATATTTTCGGTATTTGCTTACCTGATGATTATCCTGCCCTGCTCCGTTTTTTAAAAAACTATGGGTTTACAGATTTATCAGATGATGTAACTCCTGTTTCTTTGGAAAGCTTAAAAAAGCGGCGGGAAAGTCTGACACGGCGTCGCGACATGATTGATGCATATCTTGATCGACTGAAGAAAGAACAAGGCTGCCGGCTTCAAGATCTGAATAAATCTTATCATAACTACGCGGAAATACTCCAAGCGATGCGGATGTCGCTATTTTCAGCGAAGGCAATGTTTATCACCGGTTGGATGGACATAAGAAACAGACAGCAACTTTTAAAAATTATGGAAAAGATTTGCGGCAATAGATTTATTTTCTCCGAGCGTAAAGATCCGGATGCGCCTGTTCAACTGATGAATATGAAACTTTTTAAGCCGTTCGAACTGATAGTGAAAACAATGGGTATTCCGTCTAATAAAGAAATTGATCCGACGCCGCTGACCGCCATAACTTTTGTGCTGATGTTCGGCCTGATGTTTGGTGATCTGGGTCAGGGATTCGTGCTCATGCTTTTCGGTATAATGCTGAAAAAGTATGGTCAAAGAAAAATAAAAGAAAATCTGAAACAAGCTGGAGGCATTCTGGTTGCTTGTGGATTTTCTGCCGGCATTTGTGGCTTACTATATGGAAGCGTTTTTTCCAGCGAACACCTGCTTCCAGCTTTTTGGTTTCACCCGACTGCACACATTATGACACTGTTTGTCGCAACAATTCTCATCGGCATTTTGTTTATCATGACCGGTCTTCTTGTGAACATCATCAATAATATCCTGA
>DAOPVC010000003.1:0-6275 GCA_035350895.1 Smithella sp.
TGTTCGCACAGCGCTATCAGTGCCCGGTTGTCATGAAAGATATCAAACAGGAATTTATTGATAAAGGTCTGGCTTACTGCAGAGAACAGCTGGCCAAGACCGCCAAGAAAGGCAAACTGTCCGCGGCCGATGCCAAGTGGATCGGTGAGGATCTCATTACCGGCTCCCTGACCTACGAGCCGTTCAAGGACTGCGACTTCGTCATCGAGGCCGTTTTCGAAGAAATGGGCATCAAGCAGAAAATTTTCGGCGAACTGGAAGCAGCGTGCAAGCCGGAGTGTCTGTTCCTGACCAACACCTCCTCTCTGGATGTTGCCGAGATGGGCAAAAACCTGAAGGATCCTTCCCGCGTGGTGGGCTTCCATTTCTTTAACCCCATTGCCGTCCTGCCGCTGGTTGAAATCATCAAAACCGACAAGACGAGCGATGTCGTTCTGGCAACAGCATTTGACATTGCCAAGAAGATCAAGAAGACGCCGGTTCTGGTGAAGAATGCGCCTGCATTCCTGGTTAACAGAATTCTGCTGGCCTGGATGGATGGTATCTTCCAGTGCATCGACGAAGGCGCCGATTTCATGCAGGTCGATAATGCAGTGTTCGATCTGGGCTTCCCCATGTCACCGTTCACGCTGGCTGCGCTGGTGGGTCCCGCTATCGCGCTGCATGTTCAGGAAACACTCAACAAGTATTTCCCCGAACGGTTCCCGGTCAATCCCGGACTCAAGAACCTCGTGGCGAAGGGCAAGAAGCAGTTGGTCACCTTTACTGACAAGGGCATCGATGTGGATCCCGAGATCAAAGCCGGCTGGCCGCAGGGTAACAAGAAGTTCACCGACGACGAAATCAAGGCGCGTGTATTGGAGCGTGTTGCCAAAGAAGTCGACTTGATTCTCAAAGAAGGTGTCGTTGCAGAACCGAAAGATGTGGATACCGGTGTCATTATGGGAGCCGGTTGGCCGTTCTTCATGGGCGGCATTACCCCGTATCTGGATCAGAAAGGAATTGCGAAAAAGGTTACCGGGAAGGATTTTCATCCGAAAGGTTTTTTATCCGTAGAGAAGTAATGTAACGATATTTGCACGTGAGGTGCCGGGCGACGCGATGGTTGTCCGGCATCTTTTTTTAATTCTTAAAATAACTTTTTTAACAAATTAATCGACAGAAAAGCGCCGACTGATTAAAGAGAACCCTAGTCAATACGTATCCCCATGCCCATCGTGTATTAATATTTCATTGACATATAAAAGCTAATTTCTTATAATCGTTCCCATGATAAATTAATATCTTATCAAGCAAACCATCTCTTTTACTTTAAGAAAGGATGACCCAGCTGTCAGAGGACAAATCTAATGCCCGGTATGGAAGTCAGGCTTGAAAGAGTTGTAGTCGAGACCGACCGCTATAGAGTAGAGGGACAAATTAATTTACCTCAGGAAGGTTATCGCAGCCGTCTTTCCGATTATTTGAATCGTAAAGATCAGGAATTTATAATCCTTTTAAATGTTGAATTGTTGTCGCTTGACGGGTCGGGGCGTGACTGGCAGACTCCTGTTCTCATGCTTGCGAGGCGACATATCAGACTGGTTGTGCCTGTTAATGATAATGCTGCATCCGCCGAAAAAAGTCATGAATTATAGTTGTGTTTCAAGGAATAATCCTTTTTTCTTGGTCATGTGTTTCCTGGCTTAAATGTTTCTGTACAACGCGAATTCGTCTCAGTATATTGTCGTGTGTAAAATCTTTTTAATTTGTAAAATGCCTGCCGGGTCAAAAAAACCGGTACCAAATTTAAAAGATATCAATAAAACCATGTTAAGGAGTTTAAAATGAATGTAAAAGATTTGTTTGATTTGAAGGGTAAAATTTCCGTCGTTACGGGAGGCGGGAGAGGCATCGGTAAATTTATGGCCACGGGACTGGCCGAGGCGGGTTCTTCTGTCGTGATAGCCTCGCGTAAACTGGAAAACCTGGAAAAAGAAGTGCGGGAACTGGAAAAACTGGGTGTCCAGGCCATGGCGGTCAAATGTGATTTAGCCAAGAAGGAGGATATTGAGAATCTGGTGAAAGCGACCATGGATAAGTTCGGCACGATTGATATTTTAATTAATAATGCGGGGCTTACCTGGGGCGCGCCGACACTGGAATATCCGCTGGATAAGTGGGAAAAAATATTCGACGTCAATGTCAAGGGCGTCTGGATTTTATCGCAGCAGGTTGCCCGGATTATGAAGGAAAAGGGCGGGGGAAAGATGATCAATGTGTCGTCGATCTACGGTTCACGCGGCTCCAATGAAGAAGAGCATCCGGCCGTTGCTTATAATCCTTCCAAATTTGCCGTGGAAGGCTTGACCAAAACTCTTGCGCTTAAATTAGCCCGATATAAGATTTATGTGAATTGCATCGCTCCGGGATTTTTCAAAACCGACATGATGGGCCATTTATTCAAGCCGGAGATGAAACCCATTCTCGATTTGACGGTCGGCGCTATTCCGCTCAAGATGTACGGGGAAGAAGACGATGTAAAGGGATTGGCCGTATTTCTGGCATCCAAGGCGTCCAACTATATTACAGGTGGAATTTTCCCTGTGGATGGCGGATTTTCAGCGCAGTAACATTTAGGTGCGTTTCCGGATATTCAATGGGATGAAAAAATTAATGAGGTGAATCATTGAAATCAATAAAAATATTGTCTTTGATTTTGTTTGCGCTGATCGTGACGGCCTGTGCTCCCGCTTATGTGCTCAATCATTCCACACCGGTGAATCCAGTCCGTCTGCCTGGTGACGGCGCCGCTCATTATTGGGCTCAGAATGAATGGTGGTATTATACCGGTCATCTGACGGCGGATGATGGAAGGGAATTCGGATACGAACTGACCTTCTTCAAGAGAATTACCAACGAAGACAAGGTGCCTAATTTTTTCATTCCTGTTCCGGCGCACTGGTTTAAAGATCTGGCGATGCTCGGACATTTTGCCGTAACGGACCTTACGCATCAAAAATTTATGACCTCTCAGGTCAATAATTATTTTGGTGCGACATGCCGGGCAGACGATCGAAAATATGATCTCATCCTGGATACGTGGACCGCCCGGGAAGAAAAGGGCAAACATATTCTTTCTGCTGAAATGGATAACGTTCAGATCGAACTGGAACTGGAGCCAGTCAAACCTGCCGCCCTGCATGGACGAAAAGGCATTGTCAATAAAGGCGGGAACCATTCCAACTATTATTACTCATTTACCAATGTAAAAACTTCCGGGACTCTGACCGTTGACGGTGAACCGTTGAAGGTTCACGGAAAATCCTGGATGGATCATGAATATGGAACCATGAAGCTCACTTATCCGCAGAGCGGATGGGATTGGTTCAGTGTCCAGCTTGATAATCATCACGAACTGATGCTGTATGTCATCAGAAATGGAGAAGACGAGAAAAAAAGTCTGATTGGCGGATCCTTCATCCTGCCCGGTGGCAAAATAATGCCTGTCAACGCCAGCGACGTGCGTATTAAGACTCTGGATTACTGGCACAGCGAAACAACCGATTCCGATTATCCTTCCTCGTGGGAAATCACCATCAAATCGTTAAATTTAAAAATTCAATGTAAACCGCTTATGGCCGAACAGGAAATGAACTTAGAGCCCATGCCTTACTGGGAAGGGGCCGTATCAGTTACGGGAACTTTAAACAGCAGACCTGTAAAGGGCAAGGGGTATGTTGAACTGGTTGGATATTCGAGAAAATATCCGATGAATTATATAAATTAAAACGATTTTTCCGCAGGGAGAACCTATCTTTTTTGTTATGAAATTCAGCTGCCACATAAGGCAATAAGCTTGTAAAGCTTATTGCCTTATGTTATTAGAAAAATCTAATTTCAAGAGCTTAACCTGTTGAAATTGGCAACTCAAACAATCCCGCGAAGCGGAGGTATGAAACACGAACGTTGTGTTGCGGCTCAAATTTGTCATTGAAAAAATGTAAAAAACCATCAAGGAGAAATATATGTCCGGCCATTCCAAATGGAGTACGATAAAAAGAAAGAAAGGCGCGATAGACGCTAAACGGGGCAAGATATTTACAAAGATCATCAAGGAAATAACGCTGGCGGCAAGACTTGGCGGCGGTGATATAGAAGGGAATGCCCGATTGAGGCAGGCTGTTCTGCTGGCCAAAGAAGAAAATATGCCCAAAGACAATATTGAACGTGCGATTAAAAAGGGCACCGGCGGTGACCAGGGCGCGGCCGCTTTTGAAGAAGTAACGTATGAAGGTTACGGTCCGGGCGGAGCAGCTGTCCTGGTGGAAATCATGACTGACAATAAAAACAGAACGGTGGCGGAAATAAGACATATCTTTTCCAAACACGGAGGGAATCTCGGTGAAAACGGCTGTGTGTCTTGGATATTCGCGAAAAAGGGAAGCATTGTTATTGATAAAAAAGTTATTGATGAAGATGCCCTGATGGAACTGGCGCTGGAAGCCGGAGCGGAAGATGTGCAGAGCGAAGACAGCGAATACGAAGTGATTACCGATCCGGCATCATTCGAGGTTGTCAAAAAGGTTCTGGATGATAAAGGCATCAAGCATCTGGAAGCGCGAATCAGCATGATTCCATCCAATACAGTCAAATTGGGAGAGAATAAAGCGGAGCAAATGCTGAAGATGATGGAGAAACTGGAAGATAACGACGATGTCCAGAATGTTTATTCCAATTTCGACATCGACGAAGATGTGATGAAGAAACTGGGCTGAAGTAGAGACAGCCCTCTTAATTATTCATGGAATGAACAACATTGAAAATCCTAGGCATTGATCCAGGCAGTCATGTTACCGGTTACGGCGTCATTGAGAAAAAAGGAAATTATTTAAAGCATATTGTGCATGGTGAAATAAAGCCGAAGAAAGATTCATCTCTGTCCGAAGTATTGGTTTACATTTATCAGCAAATCTCCTCTCTGATGTCGCAGACGGCTCCTCAGGCTGTTGCGCTGGAAAATATTTTTTACGGTAAAAATGTCCGCAGTCTGATTAAACAGGCCCAGGTGAGGGGCGTGGTTATTTTTGCAGGTGCGGATCAGGGTTTAAATGTTTTTGAATATTCACCGCTCGAAATTAAAAAAGCGGTGGTGGGTTACGGACGGGCGGAAAAAAGGCAGGTGCAGATGATGGTGAAAGCCATTCTAAACCTGCCGGAAATTCCTCCGGCGGATGCTGCAGACGCGCTGGCCACGGCGATATGCCACGCCAATTTTTTTAAGGACAAACCAATCTGATGATAGCTTTGATCAGCGGTAGAATTGTTTACAAAGGCGTTGCTCACGTTATTGTGGACGTTCAGGGTGTCGGCTATCGCGTGTTTATCCCCCTGACGACTTTTTACGAACTGCCGGAAACCGGACACGCCATAACCCTGCATATTCACACGAATGTCAAGGATGACGCTATTCATTTATTCGGTTTTCATTCCGTGCAGGAGAGGGATCTTTTTCAATTGATGATTTCCGTCAGCGGCATCGGACCGAAGATTGCCATGAATATCCTCTCCGGAATTTCTGCGCCGGAGTTGCTCAATGCCATTTCAGGAGGCAATGTCGGCAAACTGGTCAATGTGCCCGGCGTCGGAAAAAAGATGGCCGAACGCCTTGTTCTGGAATTGAAAGAAAAGGTTCTTAAGAAAATGATGATTGAGCAGATACCGAATGAAGGAACACCGAAAAGCACACAGGATGTTATTCTGGAAGACGCTCTTTCCGCTCTGGTGAATCTGGGGTATAAATCAAACGCAGCCAAAGATGCGCTGAATAAGATTGTGCGTACATCCGAGGAAAATTTGAGCATGGATAAGCTTTTAAAAGATACCTTGAAAATTCTAGCCGGATAATCAACGGAGAAGAAATTAGTCATGGATCAAACGAAAAAAAATTCTCTCATCAGTCCTTCCTGCGCAGAGGAAGAAAATGATTTTGAGGTTACCTTAAGGCCGGCAAAGTTAAAAGATTATGTCGGTCAGGAAAAGGTTAAAAGCAATCTGGCGATTTTTATCGAAGCGTCCCGGAAACGTCGCGAGGCGCTGGATCATGTACTCCTGTATGGCCCGCCGGGTTTGGGAAAGACCACACTCGCTTACATCATTGCCAGGGAGATGGGCGTGGATATCAAAGTGACGTCCGGTCCGGTAATCGAACGTCCGGGAGATCTGGCGGCCATTTTAACCAACATGCACGAAAATGAAGTTCTCTTTATTGATGAAATTCACCGGCTTTCTCATGT
>DAOPVC010000003.1:6375-72838 GCA_035350895.1 Smithella sp.
ACATGCACGAAAATGAAGTTCTCTTTATTGATGAAATTCACCGGCTTTCTCATGTAGTGGAAGAAATACTCTATCCGGCCATGGAAGATTTTCATATCGATATCTTAATCGGGCAGGGACCGTCGGCCCGATCCATGAAACTCGATATTCCCAAATTCACGCTGGTGGGAGCGACCACCCGTGCGGGATCGCTCACCTCGCCCCTGCGCGACCGCTTCGGTATGCATTTTCGCCTGGAGTTCTATACGCCACAGGAGTTGGCTATCATCATTAGAAGATCCGCTTCCATATTGGGCGTAAAACTTGCGCCGGCAGGGGCTGAGGAACTGGCCGGACGCGCGCGCGGCACGCCGCGCATTGCCAACCGACTGCTCAAACGCGTCCGTGATTATGCCGAAGTTAAAGCGGATGGAACGATTGATGCGAAAATCGCCCGGGAAGCGCTGGACGCTTTTGAAGTTGATCATAAAGGTTTTGATCAGATGGACAGGAAACTTCTTCTCACATTGATCGAGAAATTCAACGGCGGTCCTGTCGGTGTGGAGAGCCTTGCCGCGGCCATCGGCGAAGAAAGGGTGACCATCGAAGATGTCTATGAACCGTATCTGATTCAGGAAGGTTATCTGCAAAGAACGTCCCGCGGAAGAATTGCCTGTGCGAGAGCTTATGAGCATTTTGGATTGAAAGCTTCCGGTCAGGTGGAAATTTTCTAGCATCCATGGCGTTCAAACATGGTAATTTGATCCGATGAAAATGTTAATGCACATCTGCTGCGGACCCTGCACGATTTATCCGCTCAAAGAGTTAAGAACTCAGGGACATGAAATCACCGGAGTTTTTTACAATCCCAATATTCACCCCTATCAGGAATATAAAAGACGCCGCCAGGCTCTCAACGAATATGCCGATAAAGCGTTCCTGAATATGATCTGGCCGGAAGGTTATCCTCTGGAAAATTACTTGCGGGCTGTTGCCGGGTTAAAAGACAACGAACGATGTGATTTCTGCCTGAGAGATCGCTTATTGTACACGGTCGAGTTGGCCATTAAAGAAAAATACGATTGCTTTACAACCACTCTTCTTTACAGCAAATATCAAAAGCATGATCTAATCAGGAATATCGGAAAGGATTTGAGCCAGAAATATGGAGTCTTTTTTTACTATCAGGATTTCCGCACGGGCTGGGATGAGGGAGTAAAAATATCCCGGGAACTGGGCCTCTACAGGCAACCTTATTGCGGATGTATTTACTCTGAGAAACAACGTTATTATAAGTAAATCGGAATGTTTGTGTAACCAACACTTTAACTGTGTATTTTTTGCCACACTTTTACCGGAAAGAATCGGTCAACTTTAAAAATTCATTGACGATAATATAATAATTACAACAACTTATTTTTTTAAAAAAATATTTCCTAACATGGTACATCCCTTGCTAATATAAAAGTAAATAAAATTTTGATCAGAGACTATGAATTTACAGCGTACTATCAAAAAAGAAATAAGTTGTTTCAGCATCGGGTTGCATACCGGCCGTAAGGTCAATATGAAGATTAAACCGGCTCCGGCGGATACAGGTATCGTTTTTATCCGCAAGGACTTGCCCGGTTCCGAACCGATTTATGCCCGCTACGATAATGTTTGTGATACGACCCTGGCCACAACGTTAGGGTGCAATGGCGTTACTGTTTCCACCGTGGAACATTTGTTATCAGCGTTCAGCGGAATGGGAGTGGATAATGCAATGATCGAACTGGATTCTTTTGAAGTTCCGGTGATGGATGGAAGCGCACTTCCTTTTGTCAATATGCTCAAGGAAGTGGGAACTCATGTTCAAAAGAAGAATAAGAAGATGCTGGTTGTTAAGAAACCTGTTTCGGTAAGTATCGGGGACACGAAAGCGCAGTTATTGCCGGCGGAAGAATTCAAGATCACTTATGAAATTGATTTCAAGCATCCTGTGATCGGCATGCAATCCTACAGCATGACTTTTTCGGATGAGGAATACGAGAAAAATATATGCGCCGCTCAAACATTCGGATTTTTAAAAGATCTGGAATTTTTGCAGGCCAAAGGTCTTGCGTTGGGTGGATCTCTGAAGAATGCCATTGTGCTGGATGATAATAAAATTGTGAATAAGGAAGGTCAGCGCATTCCCAATGTTTTTGTAAAGCATAAAATACTCGATGCCATCGGTGATTTATTTCTACTGGGAATGCCGATTATCGGACATTTTGTCGCGTATAAAGCAGGACATCGCCTGAACAACCTCTTGCTTCGGGAATTGATCGACCGAAAAGATTGTTGGGGGATCGTCACGGATGTTCATAAAAAAGAAGATCAAAAAATCCATCCATTTAAAATTCATTCATTCACAACACTGGATGCCGTCCAGGCCTGATCCAAATTAATCTTGCTTTTTATTGTCATGTTGCCTAGTATAAAAAGCTAATTTAGTAAGTTGGCTGATACGGGGTATTTTTGTTATTTATCAGGAACTTATTGCCGCTTGTAGATGGCATTCCCTCTTGTTGCAGAGATAGATATTGCCGTAGAGGGAAATGATATTATATGAAAAAAATAAAAAACAACATCAGTCTTTTCGTCATTTTTTTTCTGTTCGGTTTCGTGTTTTTTCCTTCAACCGCCTGCGCTCTGGAACCGAAAATAACGGATATTTTGATTACCAATGATGCGGAGAATGTTCTTTTATATGCGCGTCTTGTGAACGGTTTTAAGCCGGAGATGGAACTGGGTGTTCTGGCCGGCATTCCGACAACGTTTACGATGTGGATTGAAGTGTATGAGGAAAGAGCTCCTTTATGGGATAAAAAAATCATTCGAAAAGAAATCAGGCGTACAATCAAATACGACAATCTCAAAAAGAACTTTATAATATCAACCAATAAAAATGAGCCGGAAATATTTTCTGATTTTGAAAGCGCACAGAAAGCCATGTCTGATTTCAACGGTATTGTCGCCGTTCCCATGTCGTTTTTGAGAAAGGGGAAAAGCTATTACACCATAATCAAAATAAAGATGGACAAGGTTCGTCTGCCGTTGCACATGGAATATGTTTTTTTCTTTGTATCGCTCTGGGATTTTGAAACATCCTGGTATCGGCAGAAGTTTACGTATTAACGGCATTGCAATTGATCGCAAATTCATAATATTAAAAATACCGGCTTATGGACAAAAAAATATCCAAAAGAAACATCGACGAAAAGGAATTAAGCAAACGCCGCCGCGAACGCATTATCATGGTGGTTGTCGGTGTGCTGGCCATTGTCTTTACCTTGATGGCCAGTCAGCTTTTCAATAAAGACAACTTGCCGCTTTCGACGAATATTTTTGTTTACGGACTGACCAGCATTAACTTCATTCTGATCGTATTGCTGATGTTTCTGATTATCAGAAACATTGTCAAACTGTTTTATGAACATCGTCGAGGGGTCATCGGTTCCCGATTACGGACCAAACTGGTGGCCGCTTTCGTCGGTCTGTCGCTTGTTCCGACCATTTTGCTTTTTTTATTTGCGATTAATTTTCTTTCTTACAGCATCGAATTCTGGTTCAATATCAAGATTGGCGACGCGCTGAACCGCTCACTGGAAGTTGCCCAGGTCTATTATCAGCAAATGGAAGAGCAGGCCAAGTTCAATGCCCGTCAGATCAGCGCCGATATTACAAAAAACCGTCTTTATGAAAAAGAACGGGTTGAATACCTCAAGAGTTTCGTCACACAGCGTCAGAAAAATTACAAGGCGGGCATGGTGGAGGCTTTTTTCGATTTTCAACAGGAAAAAATTATCTTTGCCGATGCCGAAAATCCGAATCTCATTTCTGCGGATCCTACACCGAAGATGATGGAGAATATTTATCTCGGCAAAGAAGAGTCGATTATTCATCCGACGGAGAACGGGGATGTGATCGTTGGTATTGCGCCGGTGTTTTCCTACGCGGTACCTTCGGAAGTCATTGGGCGAATTTCAGTCAGTTATATGATCCCGAAGGGTTTTGTGGATAAGCTGAGAAGTATTGCAGACGCTTCGGAACAATATCGAAAAATCGAACTTTTAAAGAATCCGATTAAATCGAATTACATGATTACACTATCCATTGTGACGTTGGTCATTATCTTTCTGGCCATATGGTTCGGATTGACCCTGTCCAAGGGCATTACAGGACCTGTTCAGGATCTTGTTCAGGCGACCAATCGTATTACGCAGGGCGATCTGGACACGCATATTGATATAGAGGCCGATGATGAAATCGGCACGTTGGTTAAATCATTCAATCAAATGACCCGGGATTTGAAGAAAAGTAAAAACAGCCTGGAAGAAGCCAATTTGCATCTGGAACAGCGGCGCAAATATATGGAAACCGTTTTACGCAACGTATCCGCCGGTGTGATTTCCGTGGATAAATCAGGGATCATTACGACCATCAACCACGCGGCTGAAAAAATGTTCGATATCCGGGCGGAAAAAATTCTTTTCCAAAATTATCGTGATCTGATGATTCCGGAACACATATCGCTTGTTGATGAATTTTTGCAGGAAATGAAGGAAAAAAATGAAAGCGTGCTGGAAAAACAACTGGAAGTCATGCTGAAAGACAAGGCGCTGACGGTCCTTTTGACGATCACAACCATAAAGGATGAAGACGATAATGATTCGGGCATCGTTATTGTTTTTGAGGATTTGACCATGTTGCAGAAGGTAGAGCGGGCGGCAGCCTGGCGCGAAGTTGCCCGGCGCATGGCGCATGAAATTAAAAATCCGCTGACACCCGTGCAGCTTTCCGCGCAACGGCTTCAGCGTAAATATGAAGATAAACTGGGCGAGGAGGGTTCCGTTTTCAAAGAATGCACGCAGACCATCATTGATCAGGTGGAAGTATTGAAAAATCTGGTTAATGAGTTCTCGCGCTACGCGCGGATGCCGGTAACTTCTCCGGCTCTGAACGATTTAAACACCGTGGTTTCCGAAGCCGTGTCTCTTTTTCAGGATGCTCATAAAGACATCGTTTTTGATTTAAAAACGGCTGAGAATTTACCGAAATTCGATCTGGATGCGGAACAAATCAACCGGGTGATGATCAATCTTCTGGATAATGCGGTCGCGGCCATCAATAAGAAAGACGGCCGAATCGACGTGACGGTGAGCTATGATGAACAACATCGCCGGGCTATGGTGTCGGTGGCCGACGATGGTCCGGGCGTTCCTTCCAGTTACAAAAGAAAAGTTTTTGATCCTTACTTTTCGACAAAGAAATCCGGAACCGGCCTGGGTCTGGCTATCGTCAGTTCGATTATTTCCGATCATCATGGGCAGGTCAGCGTTGCCGATAACAGTCCGACAGGAACGATCGTTTCTTTTCAGTTGCCTGTTGCGTAAGATTAACTTATACATAAAACAATTCAGACCGTGAAAGAGTCAGTATGCAGGAAACCATTTTAATCGTTGATGATGAAGAAAGTATCTGTCAATCCCTGAAGGCCATTCTCAGTGATGAAGGTTATCAGGTCCTGGTGGCGGGCAGCGGGGAAGAAGCCGTTAAAATCGTTGAGGAGGAAGTGCCTCATCTTGTGCTTCTGGATATCTGGCTTCCGGGCATGGATGGTTTGGAGACTCTGAAAGCCATCAAGAAAATAGATTCCAGAATCCTGGTGATCATTATGTCCGGCCACGGCACGATTGAAACCGCTGTGAAAGCGACCAAGCTCGGAGCTTTTGACTTTATCGAGAAACCTCTTTCCCTGGATAAAATCATCATTCTGGTCAACAACGCCCTGAATTTAATACGTCTCCAGGAAGAAAACGTCTTGTTAAAGCAGAAAGTTTCTCATCAGTATGAACTTACGGGAAACAGTCCCGCGATAACGGACCTTAAAGAAATGATCAGCATTGTTGCGCCGACCAATGCCTGGATTCTGATTATGGGAGAAAACGGAACGGGAAAGGAACTGGTGGCGCGTTCCATCCATCATTTGAGTCTGAGATCGCATAAAGACATCGTTGAGGTCAATTGTGCGGCGATTCCGGAAGAGCTTATTGAAAGCGAATTATTCGGCCACGAAAAAGGCGCCTTTACCGGCGCCACGGAGAAGAAGCGCGGAAAATTCGATCTTGCGCATGAAGGGACGATTTTTCTGGATGAAGTTGCCGATATGAGTCTGAAAGCACAGGCAAAAATATTACGCATTCTGCAGGAAAAAAAATTCGAACGTGTTGGCGGCAATAAATTAATTGATATGGATGTGCGTGTGTTGGCCGCGACCAATAAAGATCTGGAAGAGGAAATGAAAGCAGGACGTTTCCGGCAGGATCTTTATTATCGTTTACACGTTATTCCGCTGGTTGTGCCGCCGTTGCGCGACAGAAAAGAAGATATTATCCCCCTGGCTGAACGTTTTATCCTCGATTTCACCAGCAAAGAGGGGATGGAACCCAAAACACTCACCGATGATGCGCTCGATCTGCTGATGGTGCATGACTGGCCCGGTAATGTTCGGGAATTGAAAAATATCATCGAACGATTAATTATTCTGACGCCGTTCCAGGAAATAACGGCCAAGGATATTCCACCGTTGAGCATCCGGGAGGAAAGAAAGGTGTATTCCAGCTTTCAGACTGCGTCGGCCGATTCATTAAGAGATGCTAAAATGGATTTTGAACGACAGTTTATTTTGAAGAAGCTGGAGGAAAACGAGGGAAATGTTTCCAAGACGGCGGAAGCGATCGGTCTGGAACGAAGCAATCTGCATAAGAAATTAAAGAGCCTGAATATAGTCCTTAAGGGTGATTCCTGAAATTATTTTTCGCTGTTGATCTGATTTTTCATGTCGGAAATTGAAAACTTATTGAAGGGCATGAATAAAACGCCTAATACCACCACCACCACCATGGACAGAAAGTGATAGACGACGGCGAAAGACAGCGCTTCGGATTTAGCCAAACCGAATAGACTCAATCCCAGAACGCAGGCGAAATGCCAGTTGCCGATGAAACCCGGCGCCGTGGGAATGGCGATTCCCACGATCAGAATAATCATGAGAACAAAAGACGCCATGATCGGCAATGTAAAGCCGAACGACATAAGCAATGTGTAAATGGCCAGCACATCCAGCAGCCAGATTGCCACGGAAAGAAAGATCAAATACAAAAAGAGATTGATATTGGTGACGATTTGAAGTCCGTTGATAAAGTTGTGTAACAGTTCATCGATTTTATCGGCGAGTTTGCCGGGAAATTTCTTCAAAATGATATTGATGACCCTCAGTGCTTTTTCTCTTTGCAAAATCATGAATAAGACAAAACAAAAAATTGCCAGCGCGAGAAGGAAAAAAATAACACTCGAACTGATCATCCAGGAAGGCAAATCCGTGAAAAACAGAACGACAACGGCAATGCTCAGAATCGTGAAACTGTCCAGAATTCTTTCGACAATGATGGTGCCCAGTGCGGAGGACATTTTTACCGAACTTTTCCGGGCAATCAAGTAAGGCCTTGCCAGTTCTCCGATGCGCGCGGGGATGGCGGCGATGGCCAGAAATCCGACCGACGTCACTGAAAATAAAGAAAGTTGATCTATCTTCTGCATCGGCTGCAGAATGACGCCCCAACGATAGGATCGCAAATATTGCATCAGAATGATCAGCAGCAGAAAGACGATAACGTAACTTCGTTGAATTTTTTGCAGATCATGGACAACATCCTGAAAATGAATTCCTCTGACCGACAAATAGACGAGGAGCAGACTGACCAGAATACCGAAGAAGATTTTTTTGTTCATGAATTTGCCATGGCCGGGCCGTTTTATTCGCGCGCAGTTATTCCTTGACCAGATAATCGGCAATCTTGTCGTGTATGAGTTGAGAAGACAATTTATTGCCGATGACGCCGACGCGAACGGCAACCGTGGTCAGATTTTTTGCTTTGTACGAGATATCGAATTTAACTTTTTCATCATTGATGATCGTGTTGATGGTTCCTCTGGCAATTTCTTTATCGGGAACGACTTCAATGCCGTGCATGCCGGCGATTGTTTTTTCGCAAGCCGTCCAAACGTGATCGAATGATTTGTTGTAATCGGTTTTTAATTCGCCGTTGATATAAAAATAAGTGCCAGCGCCTGCTCCGGCGGCCGCTCCTCCGACAATCAAAGGCACGCAACCGGATAAACAAAACGGTATAAGCAAGGAAAAGACAAGAGACAGAAAAACGTTCTTTTTCATGCATCTTCCTCCTGTAATGTGATGCAGGTATTTAAAGCATATGTTGCCGGTGATTGCAATGGCAATTGTGGCGTCGTATGGAGGGAGAAAGAATCATTGGTTGCTCTGATTCAGTTTTTCGAACTCGATTAAAAGCTCTTCCTGCTTTCTGCTCAGATTTGTGGGTATCTGCACGTAAACTTCGATGATCTGATCTCCATGCCCGAATCCGCGGATGTGAGGAATGCCTTTCCCCTTGAGTCGGAAAGTTTTCCCGTTTTGTGTGCCTTTGGGAATTTTTATTTTTTCCTTTCCCTGGAGCGTGGGCACTTCAATCGTGCCGCCCAGTGCGGCATGAACAAAGGAAATGGGCACCTGGCAGATGATGTCATCTCCCGATCGGGTAAAAAAATCATGGTCATCGACGGTAATGAAAACGTACAAATCGCCGTCAGGTCCGCCTTTACTGCCGGCTTCTCCTTCGCCCCGTAAACGCAGACGGGAACCGGTTTCAACACCTGCGGGAATTTTCAGCTGGACGGTTTTGGCTATTTTCTCTTTGCCGGTACCGCGGCAGTATTCACAGGGTTTGGATATGAATTTGCCATGACCGTTGCAATGCGGACACGTGGAACTGATGGTGAAAAAACCGCTGGACTGTATGACCTGGCCCCGTCCTTTGCAGGTTCGGCAGGTTTCCGGGGACGATCCGGGAGTCGCTCCCGTTCCATGGCATTTGTGGCAGGTGGCCAGTTTTTCCAGTTCGATGGACGTCGTCATGCCGAAGGCGGAGTCTAAGAACGATATGTTCAGATCGTAGCGCAGATCGGCGCCGGCGGTCGCGTACGATCGCGCATGTCCCCGGGCATTTCCGTAGCCGAACACGTCGTCGAAAATATTGCTGAAGTTGGAAAAGATATCGTCAAAACCGCTGAAACCCCGGAAGCCGGTGCTGTTTAATCCTTCATGACCGTAGTGGTCGTAAATTTCTCTTTTTTCTCTGTCGCTTAATACTTCATAAGCTTCAGCCGCTTCCTTGAATCGCTCTTCTGCTTTCTTGTTGCCCGGGTTCCTGTCGGGATGACACTGCATAGCGATTGCGCGATAGCTTTTCTTTATTTCTTCTTCGGATGCCGTTCTCGAGACACTCAGTATTTCGTAGTAATCCTTCTTTGTCATGTGCCTTTTTAAGTCAACCTCTTCGTCGTATTATCTGAAAACGTTTAGTATTTTTATGTGTAATTTAACAACAAATCAGCTCCAGTCAATATTGCGCTTGAAGATTAGCCCACGAGACGTTTCAGCGCCTCTTCATACCTTTTCCGGGTATTTTCAATAATTTCGGGGGGTAGTTTCGGCACCGGCGGTTTCTGATTCCAGTTGATGGACAGAAGATAATCCCGTAAAAACTGCTTATCGAAACTTTTTTGCGGCCGGCCTTCCTGATAATCATCGGCGGGCCAGAAGCGGGAGGAATCCGGAGTCAGGAGTTCATCAATCAGAATTAATTCATTGTCTAAAAGACCAAATTCCATTTTGGTGTCGGCAATAATGATTCCCGCCTTCAGCGCCAGGGCCGCTGCCCTTTCATAAATCTTCAGAGAAGTATTTATAACCTTGTCGGTCAATTCCAAACCGATCAGGTCCTCCATCTCTTTCCTGTTAATGGGAGTATCATGTTCGCCTTCCGGCGCTTTGGTTGTCGGTGTAAAAATAGCTTCCGGCAGCCGGGATGAGTCTTTCAGGCCATCCGGCAATTTGACGCCGGAAAGGGTTCTGTTTTCCTGATAGTCCTTCCATCCGGAACCGCTCAGATAACCGCGCACGATGCATTCAACCGGCAGCGGCGTTGCTTTTTTTACCAGCATGCTTCTGCCTTCCAGATCTTTACGGTAGGGTGCGCATTCTTCCGGAAATTCGGCCGGGTTGGTCGAAACAATATGATTTCCGATAATATCTTTCATCTTTTCAAACCAGAAGGCTGACATCTGATTCAGAATCACGCCCTTGCCCGGCACCGGATCGGACATGATGACATCAAATGCTGAAATACGGTCGGTAGTGACGATAAGCAAATATTTTTTAACCGAATAAATATCGCGCACTTTTCCCCGGCCAATAAAGTTCAGCGCTTTGAAATCTGTTTCCTGGACACTTTTTTTCATAAAAAATGCTCCCTTTAGTGAAAGAATGGATTATATTTTTTTTCATGACCGATCGTGGAAGTCGGTGTGCGGCCGTAATTGTGCCCGGGCATGACTTTGGTATCATCAGGTAGTCTAAAAAGTTTTTCTGTTACGGCTTGATGTAACGTCTGCCAGGAACCACCCGGCAAATCCGTTCGGCCGATTGCTTCCACGAAAAGAGTGTCTCCTGTAAAGACGTAGCCCCGTGTATACAGACAAATTCCGCCGGGTGAGTGTCCCGGAGTGTGAAGGACTTTGAGCTCAACGTTGCCCACGGCAATGACATCGCCGTCTTTCACCAGAATATCCGCCGGGGGTGATGCCTTTGCTCCGAACATCCTTAAAATCATCTCCGGAGTGTCCGTCAGCATGATCGCATCGTCCTGATGAACGATTATTTTCGCTCCGGTGGCTTTCTGCATTTCCGTGTTGCCGCTGATATGATCCACATGGCCGTGCGTATTGACGATATAATTAATCTGTAAATTATTTTTCCGAGCTTCCGCCACGATGCCTTTGATATTATCCGCCGGATCGATAACCAGCGCGTCGCCCGTAATGGTATCGCCGACCAGATAGGCAAAAACCGCCATTGAGCTTACCTGCATTTGTTGAACAAACATCTTTCGACTCCTGGGAAAAAGTGGACACCTCATAACATTTTTTTGCTGAAAACGTCAACTTTAATTAAATATATAATATATTGATATTATTGGTATTTAAGGATTGCTCCGAAGAATCCATCCATGTTGTGTCTATGAGGGAATGTGCGAAAAAGACCATGGGGGGCGAACAGATTTCCGTTGATGGATTGCGGCGGAGGCTGTAAAGAAAAATGGTTATTCACCTTTAAAAATTCGTTAACGATGTTTTCATTTTCTTCATGCAGCAGCGAACACGTGCAGTATATCATGCACCCGCCTTTTTTAACCGCCGCGGATGCATTTTGCAGGATTACTTTCTGAGCGGCGACAAAAGCAAGCACATCTTTTTCGGTTGTACGCCATTTGATTTCCGGATTACGGCGTAACGTTCCCAGGCCGGAGCAGGGGGCGTCCACCAGAACACAATCGAATTCTTCTTTAAAAGAATCCGGCAGCTCAGCGCTTAAGTCAGCCGTTAGAGCTTCGATGATCTGTATTCCCATGCGACTCGCTTCCTGTTTCAGTTCCGCAATGCGTTCCGGACTGCGGTCGATAGCGACAATCCTTCCCCGGTTTTTAAAGATTGCCGCCAGATGCGTGGCCTTGCCGCCGGTACCCGCGCAGGCATCCAGAATCGCTTTTGAGTTTTTGGAATCGACCAGATAAGAAATCAGTTGCGCCGCTTCATCCTGAATCCGCAGAAAACCGGCATCAAAAAAAACGGTTTTCTGGATAGGATTGGCGGATGTGTTCAGGATCATGCCGTCAGGCGAATGGGGTGTTTCCTTCAAGTCAAATCCGGCGTTCAAAAGTTTTTCTTTCATTTCAGCGCGGGATATTTTCAGCGTATTGACCCGAAGCGTCAGCGGCGGCAATTCGTTGTTGGCCGAACAGAGAGCCTTTGTTTCTTCATATCCGAATTTATTGATCCATGTCTTTACCAGCCAGAGCGGATGCGAATACAATGCCGCTAGATGTTCAGCAGGATTTTTCTTGCTCGAGGGAAAAGATAGATTTCGACCGCGGCGCAAATAGTTTCTTAAAACGGCGTTCACGAGCGCGCTCTGATCCGGATGGATGATTTTTGCAATCTTGACTGCTTCATTGACAACGGCAAAATCCGGCAGCCGGTCGCTGAATTTCAACTGATAAATGCCTGTGCGCAGGACATTTTTTATGCCCTCATCCAGTTTTTCATAATCGCCGCGATAGAGTTTTGCCAAGATCCAGTCGAGATGACCGCGAAGGCGCAGCGTACCGTAAACAAGATGCGTGAGCAGACGGCCGTCGGGTGTTCCTGATAAAACGTGTTTTTCCAGACAGTCATTGATGAGCGGACTGGCAAAGGTTTGACTGGTCTGCACCTGATTTAAAATATCAACGGCCAGATGGCGGATGGTTTTTGTCATGTTTATTTTCTGCTCGTTATGTTTCACGTCAAGATCGTTCCGGGATTGATGCGATGGCCGCGGAGGAAATCGGCAATCGGCATTCTTTTCTTACCGGCCAGTTGGATGTCTTTTAAGACGACATAACCGTCGGAGGTCGCCACCGGCAGACCGTCGGAGCCGGCTTCGCCGATGGTTCCCGGGGAGTGATGAATCTCTTCCGATTGAATTTCAGCTTTAAAAATTTTCAAAGGCAGTCCGTCCAGCGTCGTATAAGCCGTTGGTGCGGGATTCAATCCCCGGATCAGATTAACGATAGCGGCGGCTTTATGACTCCAGTTGATTTTCCCTGTTTCTTTGGTGAGACGCGGCGCAAGCGTTGCACCGGAGGCATCCTGCGGTTTCCTCTGTGCCTCTCCATGGATAATCTGTTCAATCGATTTTATAAGAAGTTTCGCGCCAAAGACAGCGAGACGATCATGCAATTCGCCGTAGGTTTCGACGGAGCCCAGATCCGTTTCTTCCTGCAGGAGAATATCTCCGGAATCCATGCCTTCATCCATCAGCATAATCGTAACGCCGGTTTTTGTTTCCCCGTTGATAATCTGCCAGTTGAGCGGCGCGGCGCCGCGGTATTTCGGCAGCAGGGACGGGTGGATATTCAGGCAATGAAGGCGCGGATAATCAATAACCGCCTTAGACAGAATCTGGCCGAATGCTGCAACAACGATCATTTCCGGAACGAGTTTCTGCAGCAGTTCCATGAACGCCGGGTCTTTTACTTTCACAGGCTGGTAAACCGGCAAACCAAGTTCCTGTGCCAGCATCTTAACGGGCGGAGCGACTTCTTTCAGTCCTCTGCCTTTGGGGCGGTCGGGCTGACAGACAGCGCCGACGAGCGGATAATGTCGCTCATGCAGAAGGCGCAAAGCGGGAAGCGCAAATGCCGGTGTGCCCATAAAAAGGATGCGTGGTTTGTCCATGTGAAAATATCCTTTATTTTTTTAACTGAAGAACATATATGGAAATACAGAAAATGTGTCAAGAATACAAATCATCGATGAATTGCAGGTCAAACCTATTATCACTCGAACGAAAAAAAAGTTATTAAATTTGCCGCGGGACTTTCGCCTGTTTCTGGCCGCCACATTTGTTTTCGGCTTTTCGCAAAGCATTGTTGATTCCACCTTTAATAATTTTCTGAACGAAACTTTCTTTATCGATAATCTTCAGCGCGGGATTCTGGAAATGCCGCGGGAATTACCGGGGCTTCTGACGATTTTTATTTCTGCGATTTTATTTTTTCTATGTTCCAGAAGGCAGGCGATGCTGGCCAATCTTCTCTGCGCTCTGGGAATTCTGTGCATCGGGTTATTCTCGCCCGGTTTTTCAATGATGTTGATCTGGCTGTTTATTTTCAGCATCGGACAGCATTTATTTATTCCCTTAAATCAGAGCATCGGCATGGAACTGGCCGTTAAGGGAGAAACGGGCAAACGATTGGGGCAGTTCAGCGCCGTGGCCAATATCGCCATGATCATCGGAAGCTTCGCCATCTTTGTCGGATTCAAATATTTCAATCTGAACTTTAAAATATCCTATATTGCGGCTTGTCTGGGCTTCGTTGCCGTTGCGATTTTAATATTCATGATGAAAAAGGACGAGCCGGTTCCCGTGAAGATGAAATTTCAACTGCGCCGGGAATATAAATTGTACTACTGGCTGACGATTTTATACGGAACGCGCAAGCAGTTGTTCCTGACCTTCGCCCCGTGGGTTCTGGTTACCGTCTTTCAGCAGAAGACGCAGGTGCTGGCGACTCTGCTGGCCATTGGCGGCGTGATCGGCATATTTTTTAAACCGATGCTCGGAAAAGCAATCGACAAACTGGGCGAACGATTGATCCTGACAACCGAAGCGGCCATGCTTGTCCTTGTCTGTGTCGGTTATGGATTTTCCAAAAGTATTTTAGAGGAAACGACAGCGATCTATGTTGTTTTCACGTGCTACATCATCGATCAGATGCTGGTTGCGGTATCCATGGCGCGGGCCACGTATCTGCAAAAGATAGCCGTCAGACCGGAAGATGTTTCGCAGACGCTGACGATGGGCGTAAGCATTGATCATATTTTCTCCATCGGCATTGCCGTGCTGGGCGGTTTGATCTGGGTGCAATGGGGATATCAGTATGTGTTCCTGCTCGGTGCGGTCATTGCCGTAATCAATTTCTTCTCCGCGCTGCAAATTAAAACAAAAGCTCAAAAATGATATTGTCTCCGGCCGGATCGGGAAGCCGGACGCCTATAAAATTATTGACATATTGCCAATTCCTGTGCTTTTATCAATTCGCCTCATGTAACGTTTGCAGTTTCAAATTATACATTTATAAGCGTTTAACGAGATGGGACGTGATTCCACAGAGTGAAGTCTTTTAACAGTTTTGACCGATTTATATCAGCCGTAGAAACAATGTTAAACGGAAAAATGGCACGTATAAATAATTGAGAGCATGCAAAACACAGAAAACCATTCCCACAAGATGGATAAACAATGCGCAGCCGTCTGCGGTCTTTACGGTGAGGCGTATTCATGGTTCATCGCCACGATCGAGGAACCGGAAAGGTTAACGCGGCTTGCGATGCAAATGTGTCGCTCCGACTCAAGAAAAATAATACTATGCATAAATCTGCTGATCTTTGTTTTGTTTTCGGGATGTGCAACTCTTCCGGATGTCAAGACGGAAAACGTCAATAATCATCGGGTTGAGTATTCGCTGATACGCAGCGGTTCCGCCACGGTCGTTTTTGAAAACGGACTGGACGGGAAAATGAACTGGTGGCGAAGAGTCATTCCCGACATATCGAAAGATGCCACCACCTTTGCCTACAACCGTCCAGGTTATGGAAATAGTGATGGTGTATCATCTCTTCGTGATGGCCTTCATATTGTTGAAGAATTGAGAACGCTTTTAAAGAGCAACGGACTAACGCCCCCGTATGTTCTTGTCGGGCATTCCTACGGCGGTTTGCTCATGCAATTGTTTGCGCGCAAGTATCCGGACGAAGTGAGTGCCCTGATTCTCGTCGATTCGACGCATCCGGAACAGTTCAAAGGCAAAGGTGCTCGGAAGAACTGGCCGGCGTGGCTTCGTTTTCTGTTTCATTTGTATTTGTCGTCGGCGGCAAGGCAGGAAATGGATTTCATCAGTGCCACAGGAGAGCAGGTGCTGACGCTGCCGGCATTTTCGGGGAAACCAGTCATTGTGCTCAGCGCCCTGCAGCCGCTGAGCGAAAAGGGAGAACTGGCCGATGACGCGAATGCAAAGCGCAAAGATATTGCCCGCCTTTATCCCGGCTCTCAGCAGGTATGGGTGGACAGCGGGCACGGCATTCCGCTGGAAAAACCGGAAGCGGTGATCGACGCCGTGAGGCAGGTACTGTCAAAAAAAATTAACTGACTGAAATGGCTGAAAGAAATTCAATGGAAATAGACGTCGTATATGATTGTTCTAAAACCGACTGGAAAGTGGTTTCGCAAACATTAAAACGCGTCGGAATGGCCTTTGAAGAGCCGGAGATACATCGAAAAGCGTTTGAAGCCAGTCACACAACCGTGTTTATTTATCGCGCCGGCCAATTGATCGGTTTTGGCCGGGCGATATCCGACGGCGTCTATCAGGCTGCCGTGTATGACGTAGCTGTTATTCCTGAATTCCAGAAAATGGGTATCGGGAAGATCATTATGCAAAAAATACTGGAGCGTTTAACAGGGTGCAATGTTATTTTATATGCGTCGCCGGGGAGGGAAGAATTCTATCGCAAGCTGGGGCTGCGGAAAATGAAAACGGGCATGGCGTTTTTTAGAAATCCGCAGAAGATGAAAGACAGGGATTTCACGGACTGAAATGGATGCATATTGTCTTATAAAGATATTCTTTTTTTACATTCTCGTTGCCTGCGGAGAGACCTTGAACGGGATCGGCAGAACGCTTTTCTTGAACAAGCGGGTGGGCGCGGTAAAAGCGAAGAGAATGTCCGTTATTCCCGCTCTTATTCTATGTCTGCTGATATGTTATTTTTATGTTCCGGTTATGGGTATTACAACGGATCGGGGACTTCTGCTTCTCGGTGTTTCGCTGTCGGCATTCATGCTGCTGTTTGATCTCATACTCGGGAAATTTATCCTGAAGGCAAAACTGCCGGTAATTTTGAACGATCTCAACCTATTCAGAGGAAACCTGCTCGGGATCGGCCTGATCTTCATGGCGTTTTGCCCGCTGGCGGCGATAACGTTGCGTCGTGTTTTTGAGTGATATGAAGATCAAAGAAATTCACGCCAAATCTATTCTTTCGCCGTCCAAAATATACGACTATGTCGTCAATCCGTACGTCGGGTGTCAACATGCCTGTTCTTACTGTTACGCACGATTCATGAAACGATTTACCGGACACAGAGAACCTTGGGGCGATTTTGCGGATGTAAAAATCAATGCGCCGGAGTTGTTAAGCAAGGAAATAAAGAGGAAACGGATGGGGACGGTCTGGGTGAGTGGTGTTTGCGATCCGTACCAGCCGCTGGAAGCAAAATATAAAATCACCAGACAATGCCTGGAAATCCTGGTGCGGAATAACTGGCCGGTATTTATTCAGACACGATCGTCCCTGGTTGTCCGGGATATGGATATATTCAAACAATCAGATCATATCGATGTCGGGCTTTCGATTACCACCGCAAATGACAAAATCAGAAAGATATTCGAACCCTGCGCGCCGCCGGTTGAGAAACGGTTAAGCGCCATCGAAACATTGCATCAAAACGGCATCCGAACGTATGTCATGATCGCGCCGATTCTTCCCGAAGCTGAAAATCTGATCGCTCTACTGGCGGGAAAAGTAGATTACATTATTATCGACCGCATGAATTATTCCCATGCCGATAAAATCTATGAAAGACACGGATGGAAAGATAAAAATACCTGCGATTACTTTCGTCTCATCGGAAATAAGATAGAAAAGGATTGTGCCGAGCTGGGAATCGAGTGCAGATCCGCCTATTGAATAACCGGATGCTTTGAACTAAAATGATTATATCATAATATTCGGGTAAATCGGATGAAGAAGAAAAAAATCATTGTGAAGGACCTGATGCAGCGGGATTATGTTTATTATCTTACTGAGCCTGTCGGGAGCAACTATCATCCTGACTTTAAGCCTGATTTAACCCCGATGCAGATGCTGGAAATGGGCGTCTTCGGCGGCAAGTACATGACCGATTGTCGCAATGAGTTTCCCCGCAGCTGGTTTGTCCGTGCGAAGCTCTGCCATGAACGGCATGATCCGCAGCTTAATTATTTCGGCGTGAACGCTTCGCAGCCTTTGTCGGTCTGGCGGGGGAAAGGCTGGATTTTCCATGAAGATCCCAGAGGGTGGTTTCAATGGTATTGCCGGTATTACAGGGGCAGAAGATGCCCGGATGATGCACGGCAGATTCAAAGATGGAAAGCGATGAAACGGCACATTGCGCAAATCAGAAAACATTGCAGGCAAGGGGATCTGAATTGCCGTCCGAAACAAAAACAGGCTTTGTTGAATTGGGCCTACGACAGCAGGAAATTTTAGCACCGGTTGCTTTTTTCATATTCATGAAGTCAGTATTTAACCGGAGTGTGTTTCAGGAAAATATATGAATTCGCCAACCGTTCGTATGACAAAACCCGGCACACCGCCAAATGATTCCGAGGTTAGACAGTGGCTTGGTCAAGAAGCTGATCGTTACTGGAAGCAGGTGACGGGACTCATTCACCACGTCTATCCCGATGTCTTTACGCCGGAATGGCTTTTCGGCGGAAAGAAACACGGCTGGTCTCTACGATATAAAAAGAGCAAGTCCTTCTGCACGCTGATTCCGGAGAAGAATCGTTTCGCGTTGCTCATTGTTTTTGGAACGGAAGAACGGGCAAAAGTGGAAACAATAAAAAAAGACCTGTCACGATATACCCGAAAGGCTTATGACGAAGCCACGACCTATCACGACGGAAAGTGGCTGCTTCTGACAATCAATGATGAAAAAGTAGTTGAAGACGTAAAAAAACTTTTGGCGATAAAGAGAAAGCCTAAAATAAACATAACGTAATTTGATTGTTTATAACAGTCTGACGATTTGGTGAGAGAAAATGAAGCAGTGGTACGAGGCATTATTCGAGAATTACGGAAAAAAATATGATCAGGAAGTATTTGTTCAGGGAACACTCGGTGAATGCGATTTTATCGAGCAGGAAATCGGTTTTAATAAATCCTTGAAGATTCTGGATGTCGGGTGCGGAACCGGACGGCATGCGATTGAGTTATCAAAAAGGGGTTATAAAATTACGGGTGTGGATTTGTCCGATTCGCAACTGGCCAGAGCAAGAGAAAAGGCAAAACAACAGAATGTCCGGATTGATTTCCTGAAACACGACGCGCGAAATCTTCCCTTTGTAAATGAGTATGATCTTGTCATCATGCTTTGCGAAGGCGCTTTTCCGTTAATGGAAACGGATGAAATGAATTATGAAATATTAAAGAACGCGACAAAAGCTCTTAAAGAAAACGGTAAAATAATTTTTACGACACTCAACGGGCTTTTCCCTTTATATCATTCGGTTGAAGAATTTTGCGCCGCCGGCGCCCAGGAAGGCAATGCAACGTACAGAAGCAATACATTCGATTTAATGACTTTTCGCGATCACAATATCACCGAGATTGAAGATGACGACGGAAATAAAAAACGGTTTGAATGCAGCGAAAGATATTACGTGCCCGGTGAAATTACGTGGCTTCTGAAGTCTCTGGGATATAAAAAAATAGAAATATTCGGCGCAAAACTCGGCGCGTTTTCCCGGCACGACAAATTAACAACAGAAGACTTTGAAATGCTTGTCGTGGCTGAACGGTAACGAAGAAAGATTTGCAAAGACATATCACTTAAATTTCCGGCGTTGACACGAAGCATCCCTTTCCTTATACTCATGAACATCAAAGTAACCTGTAAGGAGAAGCCGTTATGACCATTAATATTAAAACCGAAGATCACATTATGCTTATTGAAATTGACCGGCCCGCAAAATACAACGCCATGACGCGTGAAATGTACACGAAAATGGCGCAGGCCTATTATAAACTTGACCGCGACGACGATTTATGGGTGGGAGTTGTTTATGCCAATGGCCCGCATTTTACATCCGGTCTGGAGTTAACCGACTGGTCGGATGCTTTCGGCAACGGAGAAGGTTTCCCTGTAAGCGGAGAAAAAGAAATCGATCCGTTTTACATGATGAACGAAGAACGCTGCCGGAAGCCGCTCATTTATGCGGTGCAGGGCTATTGCTTCACGTGGGGGCCGGAAGTGATGCTCAACGCGGATATTCTTGTGGCGGCATCCGATACGCGCTTCGCCATGCTGGAAGTGCGCCGCGGATTTTTCCCCTGCGGAGGAGCGACATTCAGATTGGCCCGGGATATCGGTTGGTCCAATGCGATGCGTTATCTTTTAACCGGCGACCAGTGGACAGCGGAGGACGCCTATCGCATGGGTCTGGTGCAGTATATTACCGAGCCGGGCAAGCAACTGGAAAAAGCGATGGAACTGGCGCGAAAAGTAGCCACCGCCGCACCGCTGGGTGTCCGCAATATTTTGAAAAGCGGTCGTCTGGCCGAAAAAAACGGAGAAGCGGCAGCGAAAAAAGTAATTTTTCAGGATGTGGCAGAGGTTATGAAGAGCGAAGATATGAAGGAAGGCCTGCAATCCTTTATCGAACGCCGCACCGCTGTATTTAAAGGAAAATAATTCCATCGGCTTTTACTGTATTTTCAATCATGATCACTTCGCATTTTGAGGTGTAAGAGAAAGGCGACGGATGGACGCGGCTTTTATTAATTCCGAGATATTCAGGTTTATCATTCTGCCTCTGCTGATTTTTTCCACGCGTATCTGCGATGTGACGCTCGATACATTACGCATTATTTACGTGTCGCGCGGATTAAAAGTTCTGGCAGCGTCCATCGGATTTATTGAAGTTCTGATCTGGTTGTTTGCCATCACTCAGATTTTCAAGAATCTGACAAATCCCATTTATTACGTGGCGTATGCGAGCGGTTTTGCAATGGGCAATTATGTCGGAATTTTAATTGAAGAAAAAATGGCCGTTGGCACTGTTGTGATCCGGACCATTACACAAAAAGATGCCAGTGTATTGATTAAATGGTTGAAAACGGAAGGATACGGCGTTACCCATATCGATGCCCAGGGAGCTCTCGGACCGGTAAAAATTATTTACACGATCGTAAAAAGAAGAGATATTGAACACGTCCTGGAGACTATTCGCACATGCAATCCTTTGGCATTCTATACCATCGAAGACATTCGTTCCTCCAGCAAGGGAGTCTTTCCGATTGTTAAATCCGGAAAGAACAAATATAAAGAGCCCTAGTCACATGCCTGCGCATAAAGGTGTTTCATGAATCAATACTCGCGCGAAAAATTCGTCATGAAGGATAGAAGAAATGGAATGCAAGAAAGAAAAAAATCTCGAAAAATGCAATTGCACCTATGAACCCTGCAGCAGAAAAGGCGTATGTTGCGATTGCTTAACCTATCATTTGAAGAAAAGACAGCTTCCCGCCTGCTGTTTTCCGAAGGATGCGGAAAAAACCTACAACAGGTCCTTTGAATATTTTACCGAACTGGTATCACAACGCCGGATATAGAAAAAATCTTTTCAGAAAATCATCTCGTTTTTGTTTTTGTCGCAAGAGGGCCTTTCTGTTGAAACGCTTTGTCATATAAAATGCTTCGGACGGTTTCACGGTGTTCAGCAGCCGCAACGCAGGCCATCTGATCGGCCGCCGTGACCACTTCCGACAGGGCAACGCCGACTTCGGCTTCCCCGGCGGCAACAACGGTAGCACCCGCTCTGCGCAGGGCGGCTGCGTCACGGAGATGCGCGCAACGCACCATAATTTGCAACTCAGGGTTGAGAAGACGCGCATGCTTGATGATCTCGGAAGCGTCTTCAATGTCGGTGCTGATAATTAAGCTGCCGGCGGTTGCGATGCCCGCATCTTCGAGCGTTCCCGGACGAAGCACATCGCCGTATATTGCCGTATATCCCTGATCGCGCAGTTGACGAACCGATTTCAGATTAAGGTCAATGACCGTGATCTCGGTGCCGCGTTCCGTCAAAAGACTGTGAACAATTTGTCCTATGGGACCGTAGCCGATGAGGATGCAGTGATTGGGGTTCATCGTTTGCGGTTGGCTTTTAATTACCGGACGGGCTTTCTTTGTCCTGGACGATTGCCGGCGCGCCCAGCGGTAAATGTAGGGATTCAAGGCAATGGAAATGATGGAGGCGGCGACCAGCGCATTCCATCCGGCATCGTTGATGATTTTGAGTTGAAGTGCGACGGTGCCGAGAATAAAGCTGAATTCTCCGACTTGCGAAAAAGCGGCTCCGATGGGGATTGCCGCTGACAGAGGTTGGCCCAGGATCCGTACGGTCAATGTGGCGGCAAGTGGTTTGATCATGATAACGACAAGAAGAACGGCTGCGATAACGAGGGGAACCTGTATCAAACTCAGCGGATCAAAAAGCATTCCGATCGAAACGAAGAAGAGCACCGCAAAAGCGTCGCGCATCGGTATGGCGTCAATGCCCGCCCGCGCGGCAAACTCGGAGCGGCCCACCGCCAGACCGGCGAGAAAAGCGCCCAGGGCCATCGAAACGCCGAACAGTTTTGCGGAACCGACGGCAATTCCCACGGCCAGAACCAGAACGGCCAGCGTAAAGAGCTCCCGGGACCGTGTTTTGGCAATGTGCTCCAGCGCCCACGGAATAACCCATCGTCCGAGAACCACAACGATGGCGACCAGTCCGATAATCTTTATCCCGGCTACGCCGAGAACAGCTCCGATGCTCTGATCCATGCTTCTGTCCGGTGAAAAAATAATGGGTAGAAGCAGCAGCAGCGCGACGGTGAGAATATCTTCCACGACGGTCCAGCCGATGGCGATGTGGCCTATCTTGGCGTGCAGATCGTGCCACTCCGCCAGCACCATGGCCATCACCACCGTGCTGGCTACCGAAATAGCCATGCCCAGGATGAATCCGGATGTCCAGTCCCAGCCCATGAAATGCAGCAAGACGGCCAGTGCGGAAGTGGATAAGGTGCTTTGAATCAGCGCGCCCGGAACGGCCACACGCCATACCGCGATCAATTCACGCAGATGGAAACGCAGTCCGATGCCAAACAGCAGCAGAATCACGCCGATTTCCGCAAATTGTTCCGCAATCGTCCGGTTGACAACAACGCCGGGAGTGAAGGGACCGACGATAATGCCTGCGAGCAGGTAACCGATGATAGGCGATAACTTCAGACGAACGGCAATATATCCGAAGAAAAGAGCGGCAGCCAGTCCAACGGCAAAGGTTATCAGAACACTCAGTTCATCCATCATTTATTCCTTCAAGAAAAAATGTCCGGTGAAGACATGATTTTGCTGTTTTTTGCCCCAGAGATGTCAACGCGTTGATGAAGAATAGATATATAAATCACAATTGATTAACTATAATAATTTATAATAAAAATCAAATTTTTTAAATCTTTATCCCGCGTTGTTCTTGTGTCTCTTATCTTCGCCGGATGAAATGTTGATTGACAGGGATGGTTATGTTGATTATATTTTACATGAATAATGAAAGTTGTGCTTATCATCGCATAATGTTGTGGCGTTATACGATGATAAGGGTTCATTAGACGCGCAGGTCATTTCTTGAATACAGTAAAACTTTCCGGCCGGTCACATATCCGACGATCCCGGTCATTCTGTCCATAAACCTCTGTTGACTTCGGAAAAATCCGGGAAGGGCAATCATTAAAGGAGTGATTTCATGAAAAGATTCAAAAGTATTCTCTATGTGGCAGAGTCG
The DNA here is from genome assembly GCA_035350895.1 of Smithella sp. Taxonomy (GTDB): domain Bacteria; phylum Desulfobacterota; class Syntrophia; order Syntrophales; family Smithellaceae; genus Smithella. Next base: position 29,778 of record DAOPVC010000003.1, read on the forward strand.
GACAACGATCAGGAATCTGCTTTGGCGCGCGCGGTGTCGCTGGCTGAAAACAATCAGGCTGATTTAACTGTCATGGATGTTATTCCTTCAATGATGGGTGAATACCCCGAGGAGATGATGCAAGCCCGCATGCGATTTCTGGAATCTTTGATCGAACCATACACCAAGCGTCTGAATATAAAAATCGAATTGGAATCGGGAACGGTTTTTCTTGAAGTGATTCGTGAGGTGCTGCGCAACGGTCACGATCTGGTAATCAAACCCGCTGAAAATCCAGATTTTCTGAAAAGACTTTTCGGCAGCACCGATATTCATTTGCTGCGCAAATGTCCCTGTCCCGTCTGGATTATGAAGTTGCCGGAAAAATCCAATTATCATTGTATTATGGCCGCTGTGGGCTTCAAGCCACTGGAAGCATCGGAGGGAGAAGACGCGCTCAATAACGAAATTCTTCATCTGGCCGTCTCGCTGGCGATGTCTGATTTTGCGTCTCTTCATGTGGTTCACGCCTGGGAAACGTTCGCCGGAAAGTACATCAGAAGCCGCAGCGACAAGCCTCACGAGGATATTGTTGTTTATGTCGAGCAGGAACGATCGCTTCATCAAAACGGATTGAATAAGCTGATGGAAAAATTGGGCGAACGCATCGGCGATGATGTTTATCAGGAGCTTTCTCCGAGCCTGCACCTTCCCCAGGGGGACGCGCAGAAAATGATTCCGGCGATGGCAGCCAGTCTCCAGGCTGATCTTGTGGTGATGGGTACCATTGCGCGAACCGGTGTTGCGGGGCTGATTATCGGCAATACCGCGGAAGCTGTTCTCGATCAACTGGAATGCTCTGTGCTTGCGGTCAAACCTCCGGGATTTGTTACGCCGGTTAAGCTTGAGGAATGACACAGAAAATGTTCGCATTTCAGAAATTGGACTTATTCAATTTCTTTCAGGAAAGAGCGGGTCAAGGCGGGCAAAGGATAATTGCTCTCCGGGCTTGCCGGGAAGAAACATTGTTGACATGAAACTTCTGCGCTACGTCTGGACGCTGCCCAATACTCTCTTAGGCCTTTTATTTGTTCCCCCGGCTTTATTAACCAAAGGCCGGATGAAGATAGTCGACGGCGTCCTGGAAATTCACGGTGGATTTGTGACCTGGTTTCTTAAACATGGCCTTCCTGTAAGCGGATATCTCGCAGCATTGACACTGGGGCATGTTGTCCTGGGATATAACAAAAGGTGTCTGTCTGTTTATCGCCGTCATGAACATGCGCATGTGAGACAATATGAAATTCTCGGGCCGGTGTTTCTGCCGGTTTATCTGGCCGCAACAATCTGGGCGTGGATCAGGGGCAGGGGAGCGTATAAAGGAAATTATCTGGAAAAGAAAGCGAGGGAGCACAGCCATGAAATTTAAAGCAACGATTTTATTTTTTACCTTTTTTCATTGATACTTCATCATGCCTTTGTTGCGGAAGTAATGATAGAGGAGATATCAATATCACAAAATTCAAACTCACACTCGGCAAAGACGGCTGTCCCAAAATTGAATATCTGGAATTTCTCATCCCACTTAACGGCGGGTATTAATCATTGTGCGAAGTTGTTTCCTCAAAGGCTTGATTTTATTTAACTATAATTGTAATAAAGAAAACATGCAAAAACGATTTATTGCTGAACCATCAATTCCGAGAGCAAAGCGTAACGGAATTGGTAAGTTGTAATGAGACTGAAACTTTATAAGCGTAGCGCATTAAAGTTTTTTAGTCGAACTATCCAATAGCCAGGGGCTGTTGGGAACAATCCCGCGAAGCGGAGGGTTTATACCTGTGATGCAGAAAGCAATCGTCTGTGTTTACAAAGTTATACAGATCGTATAAACATTGTCAGGTCCTGACCGAATCAATTCACACCCATAAGGAGATTTTTTATAATGGACATCCCACGAATATTCAACATCACGGAAAGCGCTCACCGCATTCACAACCCGTTCACGCCCGAAAAGTTCGCCACGCTAGGCGCAGCGCTGCGTCTGGAAAAGGGGGCCCGAATGCTCGACCTCGGCAGCGGTTCGGGGGAGATGCTGTGTACCTGGGCACGCGATTATGGAATCGTCGGTACCGGCATTGACATGAGCCAATTGTTCAGCGAGCAAGCAAACCTTCGCGCTGTGGAACTCGGCGTCGCCGATCAAGTCACGTTTCTTCATGGCGATGCTGCCGGTTATGTCTCTGGCGAGAAGGTTGATGTGGCAGCCTGTGTCGGGGCAACCTGGATCGGCGGGGGAGTCGCCGGCACGATCGCGCTTCTGGCGCGAAGCCTGCGCCCCAGAGGGATCATCCTCATCGGCGAGCCCTACTGGAGGCAGTTGCCGCCGACGGAAGACATTGCCACGGGGTGTTTAGCCCACTCGATCGCCGACTTTCTCATGCTTCCGGAACTTCTCGCGTCTTTCGACCGTCTTGGTTACGACGTCGTTGAAATGGTTCTGGCCGACCAGGACGGCTGGGACAGATACGAGGCGGCCAAATGGCTCACCATGCGCCGATGGCTTGAAGCCAATCCCGGCGACGAGCTCGCGAAAGAAGTTCGGGAACAACTGACCTCGGAACCCGTGCGCTACGCAACTTACACGCGTGAATATATGGGCTGGGGTGTGTTCGCGCTGATGCCTCGATGATGTGTTGGCGCATCCGGCGGCTCGTCGAAATGTAATTGCGCCTGAATTCATTGCTTAAGGTCTCGTTATCCGTGCAATCAACAGAATGGTCTGTCTTAGGCAGATCTAACAATTCATTCGAGCCGACGCCGCTTTACGGCGCGGCTTAATTCAAGTGTTGGGAGATCATGACGTATGCAAAAGACAGATAGAGATTTTAAAATCATAACAAAGACGATTCCATTCTGGGGAAAATATTTCCGTCTTGCTGCCAAGATTCCTCTTGTCGGGAAAATCACTGCTCTGACGAATAAATTGTTAGGAAAGCTTCTTCCTAAACTTTCCTTCCTCGGTTTCCGCAAAGACGCGTCGTATGAAAATGCCATTTGGAATTGGGAAATATTTCTCAAGCTGATTGGCGCAGAATATGATGCCGAAGTAACATCCCCGCAATCTAAAATTTATTATATTAAGAAATGTCCGGCGGGACACTGTCGGTTGGAACATCTTGATGCCTGTAATGCTACGATGGAGCTTGATAACAGTCTGGTGGAAAACTCCGGAGCAAAACTGGTGGTGGACAAACGGTTCCCTCTCGACGGCATTTGCGTGGAGAAAATAGTGAAACAATGAAAATATCGATTAAAAAACAAAACCTTAACAAAGAATTTTATACCGCCGAGAAATGCTTCATCACCGAATTATCCAACACGCCGAATGATCCGGATGTGTCCATTGCCCGGGCGCGGGTGGAGCCGGGCGTTACAACACGATGGCATCGTTTAAAGGGAATTACCGAACGTTATTTCATAATCAGCGGCAAAGGGCTTGCGGAGATCGGCGATCTTCCGCCGCAGGAAGTCAACGCCGGAGATATTGTGTTTATCCCACCGATGTGCCGCCAGCGAATTGCCAATACAGGTTCCGATGATTTAATCTTTCTAGCCATCTGCTCGCCTCGTTTTGTTCAGGATGCTTATGAAGATATTATTTAGTCCTTCCATCATTCATATTCCACGATTTTCAAAAGATGTCTGTAACCTAATCGAGGACATTACCCCGGTCCTAAATCAAAGATGATATCGAAGAGAAAACATTTGACTGTTCAAAAATGTTCAGATGCGAGGCGCGCGAGAACAGAACCGCGAGACGTATATGACAATACGTTGAGCGGTGATATTGGCGGTGCAACAAAGCAAATGGACGTTTTTCAACAGTCATGCTACATGAAGTTTTCTGGATCCACGTCAGCAGTAATCTTCACCTGACTGTTTGTGTTCCTGTGGATTATTTCCCGGGCGATTTGGTGCAGGGTATTGATATCCCTTCCTTTGATCAGCATCTGCCAGCGAAAGCGACCTCTTATTTTAGAAAGCGGCGATTCAGCCGGCCCGATAATTTCCGCAACATTGTTGTGGCGTGCGCATAGTCTGTTCGCCAGTTTCGCAAGGTTTTTGGCTTCTTCAAGCAACACCTCTTTTTTAACCGAAGATAAACGCAGGTTGATGATGCGGCTGAACGGCGGGTATTGCAGCGTCTTGCGAAAGCCGATTTCCTCTTCGTAAAACGCCTTATAGTCGTGGTTTTGAGCATGCTGCAAAGCATAGTGCAGGGGATTGAACGTCTGAATGATGACTTTCCCCGGAGTTTTTCCGCGTCCGCCTCGTCCCGCGACCTGGGTTATCAATTGAAAAGTTTTTTCCGCGGCACGAAAGTCGGGCATGTTCAGGGATGTATCGGCGGCAATAACGCCTACCAGGGTAATGAACGGGAAGTCGTGCCCCTTGGTAATCATTTGGGTGCCGATCAAAATGTCAATTTTTCTGTCTTCCAGCGCCTGAAGAATTTTTTCCTGAGTTCCCCGGCGCGACGTTGTGTCGGAATCCATTCTTTGAATGCCGGCGTGGGGAAAAAGTTTTTCGATTTCTTTTTCCAGTTTTTGCGTGCCGGTTCCGTAACTCAAAATTCGGGCGCTTTTACAGGAAGGACAAAGCGGCAGAGACTTGATCGTATAGTCGCAGTAATGACATTTGACGAGATTATCCGCGATGTGATTTTTCAGGGAGACGGCACAATTGGGACAGCGGAAGTTATAACCGCAGTCCGCGCAGACCAGAAAGGTGTCGAATCCCCGTTTGTTGAGAAAAAGCAAAACCTGTTCCCTGTTTTTGAGGGTTTCATCGATGCGTTGAATAAGGCTGTCGGAAAGGATGGGAACCTTTCCCGCTTTTTCCTGCTGCGCTTTCATGTCGACGATTTCAACCGCAGGCATCGGCTTATCATCAATGCGATCAGGCAATTCCAGATAATGATATTTATTCGACTGCACATTGAAATACGTGTGAATGCTCGGCGTGGCGGAGCCGGTAATGACAACAGCGGAAGACATTTTGGCCTTGAGAATCGCCATATCGCGCGCATTGTAACATAATCGTTCGTCCTGCTTGTAGGAAGCGTCGTGTTCCTCATCGACAATGATCAATTTTAAATTCGGTAGCGGGGCGAAGAGAGCGGAGCGGGTGCCGACAACCAGATTGATCCGGCCGCGTCTAATTTGCCGCCATTGGTCGTAACGGACGGATTCGGCGATGCCGCTGTGCAGAACGGCGATTTGGCTTTTGTCAAATCGGCCGGCAACGCGCGATATCAACTGCGGCGTAAGGGCGATTTCCGGGACAAGGTACATCGCGGAATATCCATCATGTAAAACTTTTTCGATGGCTTTTAAATAGATTTCCGTTTTGCCACTGCCGGTGACGCCGTGAAGCAGCATCGGCGTAAAAATGTTTGTTTCCAGATGGCGAGAAATTTCCTCCATGGCGGAATTCTGCCGGTCATTGAGGATGATCATGTGTTTATGGCGATTGACTGTTGAATCCAGTGAAGCAGTGCGGATTTTTTCACCGGCAGAAAATTTAATCAGTCCTTTTTCAGCCAGCCTTTTGACGACGGCGCCGGAAACGCCGGTTGCTTCCGTTAAATCATTGACGGACATGAAGCCTTGGGGCTGGATAGCGTCGATGAGTTTCTTTTGTTTGTCGGTTAATTTAAGGTCAGCCGGCATATCGGATTCCAGAGAAACCATTTTTTCATTTCGCGGGGATAGTTGCCGGTTTTGTTTCCTTTCAATTTTCAGCAATCCCGCAGCCTGGAGTTTACACACGGCAGAAGAAACATTTTTCATGCCGCTGAGTTTAGATAGGCTGTTTAAGGCTATGCCTTGAGGATATTGTTGCAGAAAATCGAGCAGTTTTTGCTGTACAGGTGTAACGTGCGTCTTGGTTTCCGATGCCGGCGCGGTGATCCAGAAAAAATCTTTTTTCTCCGACCCGGACGGAACAATCTCCGCCAGTGTTTTGCCCAGCGGATAAATAAAATAATTGGCAATCCACCGGTAAAAATCAAGGTCGTTTAAATCGAACAGAGGTTCTTCATCCAGCACCTCCGCAATGGGTTTGATATTGTTCAGGTTGCAGGACGAAGCGATTCCCGCAATAAAACCGGTGCGTTTTTTATTGCCGAAGGGAACGAAAACGCGTTTGCCGATTTCAACGTCCTGTTCCAGACCGGCGGGAACTTCGTAAGTGAAAAGTTTATCCGAAGGAATGTTTAAGGCGATTTCTACAAACATAAAAATTCCATGATCGATCAAATATCTTTCCAGCAGATTGGATGCGTAGAAATTACCTTTCTGATACCACCTTTAACCTGAAAATGGAATTATTTATCGGAGATTATTTCATGAAAATAAAAAACGCTCCCGTGAAGGAGCGTTCTCTCAAAACGTTATATGATAAGGGTTATTCGCCCTTAAGTTTTTCCATTTTTTCCTGTTTGGTCTTGCAGTCGATGCAGAGGGTTGTCACCGGTCTGGCCATTAATCTTTTTTCTGAAATCGGGCCGCCGCAAACTTCGCAGATACCGAACGTGCCGTCGTCAATTCTTTTAATGGCCTCCTGCATCTTCAGGATCAACTTGCGTTCTCTGTCCCGGATGCGCAATTCGAAATTGCGGTCGGATTCCAGGGACGCCCTGTCGGTAGGATCGGGATAGTTTTCTTTGCCGTTGGTCATTTCAGAAACAGTTTTACCGGCTTCGCTCAACAACTCGTTTATTTTTTGAGTGAGCATGGCCTTGTATGCCTTCATTTTTTCCTGTTTCTGTTTCACATTTGCCTGTTTTTCCAAAATAGTCACTCCTTACTTGAAAAACTTGGTCGTCTTTTCTACATGATGAAAATTTATTTGTAAAGAGAAATCTTTGCCAATGGTATTTTTAATTCAGATGGCCCTGACTAATAATAATGTCAATAAAATCAATGGCTTTATTTTTGGCGCCCGTAAATGTTTATGATTTTTTCCACAACGTTGGTTGTCGATTTACCCATAACTTCAGGAATTATCACTACCTTGCCGCCCCATTTCTTAATTTCATCCCGACCGACCACCTTTTCTTCCGGCCAGTCTCCCCCCTTGATGAGCACATCCGGTTTTAGGTATTGTATCAGTTCCAGAGGGGTTAATTCATCAAATATGGTTACAAAATCAATAAATTCCAGGGCGGCCAGCACTTCCGCTCTTTCCATTTCCGGCACAAGCGGTCTTCTTTCTCCCTTGATTGAACGGACAGAGGAATCACTGTTCAAGGCCAGCACAAGCACATCGCCGGTTTTTCTTGCTTCGCGCAGATAACGGACGTGGCCGACATGCAGAATATCAAAACATCCGTTGGTAAAAGCGATTTTCTTTCCCGTTTTCCGCAGATCTTCCAGTTTTTCCCGGAGAGCTCCTCTGTCTAAAATTTTGTTCATTGCAAATCCTTTCTTTATTGTTGATATCGATGATGTAAAACTCTGGCCAGGGTTAACACGGAAACTTTTTGCGCGCCGGCTTTGATTAATATTTTAGAGCATTCGTTCACCGTCGCACCGGTCGTATAGACGTCGTCAACCAGTAAAATATTTTTATCGGCAGTTAAGTTACTGTCGCTGACTTCAAAAGCTCCTTTGATGTTCCGCTTTCTTTCTGTTTTATTCGATCCTGTCTGGGTGGAGGTAAACTTGTGCCGCCTGAGCAGAGAAAAATTAACCGGGACCCCTTTTTTTTCTCCCAAATAACGCGCCAGAATGAGAGATTGATTAAATCCTCTTTCACGAAGTCTTTTGATGTGGAGGGGAACGGGGACCATCAGAGCATATTCGCTGAAGTCGATGTCCGGAAAAGAAAAATCGGCCATGTAACATGCCATCATTTCACCGGCGGCAAGATTGTGTTTGTACTTAAATTGATGAATGGCGTTGAGAATCATGTCTTCATAACTGAAAACGGCCCGTGCCTGCGAAAACCAGGGTCTCTTCTCCAGACAATCTCCGCATAAATGGTTTCCCGCCGGACTGTCGGCGAAGGTTGTGCCGCAGACGGTACAGATGCTGCCGCTGATATGATGAATTTTTTCCGCGCAGGCGGCACAAAAAATCCCGTTTTTGACCGGTTCAATAATCGTAGAGCAACCCAGGCACTGAGGCGGAAAAATAACGCCACGGATATCCCGGAGAACTTCGGCCAGACTCATGCCATGTCCTTATTTAATCTCTTTATTTCCTTTTTGTTTTCATCAACCTTCATCCGGGGAGCATCCCAAAGGTTTTCCAGATCGTAGAACGTTCTGACCGGTTCGTAAAAAACGGAAATGACAACGTCGTCGTAATCCAACAGAATCCACTGGCCGTTGGCTTCCCCTTCGACGCCCAGAGGTTTTATTGTGCTCTTCTTTAAAAATAACTGGATAGCCTGGGCGATCGCCTGCACTTCTCTTTCCGATGATCCGCTGCAAATAATCATGTAATCGGTGAAAGCGGAAATTTCTTTCAAATTCAATACAACGATTTCTCTGGCTTTTTTTTGTAAGACGGCATTAATGCACAACATAAGACGTTCTCGGGTGACATTATTTTTAGTTGGCAAATAGACCTCCTGTTTCAGACTGGATTTATGAAATATATGCCACAAATGACAAAAATTAACAATGCTGCAATTGATCCGGCATCGCTGTTTCCCGCGTAAAATGAAGCCATGCAAAAATATTTGCATGTAAAGAAATATTGTGTAAATATACTTAACAAGGCTATCCCCTTAAAACAAACAAAAGATGCGGACGTGCTGTTTTCAGATATTAGCGGACGAGACTGTTTCTGATACGCAGTGAAAGTAACCTTTATTGCTTGAAATGAAATTCATTCAAGAATTCTCGGGAGGTTTTAATATGAACGTAAAAGGCATCATCTTTAATACAGGAAAATCCACCATTATCAAGGTATTCGGGCAGGCGCCCTGGGATGCGTTTATGGCCAAGCTCGTGGCCAAGGACAAATTTTTCGGCAACATGATCATGTCCATCACACCCATTCCATTGGAAAAATTCATTTTTTTTCTGGATGAACTGGTCAAGGAATTTTTCAACAACGATATGATGCAGTACGTAACCTTCGGGAAGGTGGCCGCCCAGTTTGCTCTGTCGCCTGACGGTATCTATAAATCATATCTTTTGACCAAAGATACAAAGCAGTTCGTCGAGACGGTCATGCCCAAGTTCTGGTCGACATATTTCGATGAAGGTGTTGTCACCACGCGCTTTGAGAACAATGTTGCACATCTGAAAATCACCGGCCTTAACTTCAGACATAATTATTTCGAATTCCTGATCATGGGATTTTTCCAGAAATCGCTCAAAATGTTCGGAAAGAAAAATGTTCCCAAACGCATCAGAAGCCGCGCATCGGGCGATGAGGATGTTTACTTCCAGTTTGAGTTAAAAGATGCCTGATGCAGTGCAGCCGCTTTTTTTATAGATGATTTCCATGTGAATTTCCGCAGGACCGGCGTTTAATTTTCATGTCCGCTTGTTTAGGGAGATCAAAAAAGCCCGATGGAAAAATTCCACCGGGCTTTTCAGTCAAATGCAAAAATGATCTTTTACGGTTCGATCGGGGCTGCCGCATCAGCCGCCCATTCCATAAATGATCCGTCGTAAACCTTGACGTCCTTATAGCCGAGCATCTTGGTCATGACAAAGGCCCAGCCGGTGCAGGTTTTACCGGTATCGCAATACACGATAATTTCCTTGTTCAAATCTTTTCCCGCTGCTTTTTCGGCCAGCGCCGCAAGATCAGCCTTGGCTTTGTATAATCCTTCCGGAGTGAAAAGCTGTCCTACCGGAAGATTGACCGCGCCCTTGATGCGTCCCATCTTGGGCACAAACTCCAGCTTTTCTTTGCCTTCATAGAAAGCGGGAGCTCTTGTGTCTAGAATGGTTGCCTGACCGATTTTCCCCAACACATAAGCTTTGTCCGCGAACAGGGCCTTGTTAACGACCGCCTGGAAAGGTTTGGCTTTTGCTTTTACCGCATCCTTTGACAGGGGTTTGTTTTCCTTGGCCCACCGGGTAATGCCACCGCTTAAAATTCCCACGTTGTCAATGCCCATATACTTCAGCGTCCAGGCCACGCGCGTCATGTCGAATTGCTCGGGAACTTTTTCCGTTTTTCCCACCAGCACGACCTGTGAATTTTTGTCTATTCCGGCTCCGCCGATGACGTCCGTCAGATCATCAACCGCCGGCAGTTCATTGAGGAGTGTTCCTGCTTTGATTGCCCATGTGCCATAGAATACATTGATGGATCCGGGAATGTGACCGGCCTGATAGTCTTCAACCTTGCGCAGATCGACCACGACCAGATTTGCATTGGTAAGGTTTTTCTGCAGCCAGTCCGTTGACACGACGGGATCGATTCCCGCGGCCAGAACGGGCAACGGCAGAAACAGCACGGCCGCAATCAACAACGCTTTCAACCATTTCATTTTTTTCATAGACACCCTCCTTAAAATTATTTGCTTATGGGTTTAATATGATAAATCAATCCTTCGTTGGCTTTCGAGCCGTCCTGAATAAGTCTTTCCGGTTTCAAAAACCCGTCTTGATTCACGTGGCAGGAATCGCAGGAGCGTGTTCGGTTTGTTCTTTTTTTAATATTGTGCACGGCTGAATCCCAGTAATTAGGCAGCGCGTCAAAATTTTCCATTTTTATTCCTTCGTTTTCAAAGGTACTTCTTATAGTAGGTACGACTCTGAGCGTTGTCAAGGTCCTGCGGTCGCGGGGATTCAAACCCAGGAAAAAGTCGGGTTTGGCTGTGGAACCGGTGGCGACATGGCAACTGTAGCACTGACGGTACTGGCCGGAAGAATGACAGCCCTGGCAACTGACTTTGTCCTTGTGGATGGTATGCGCCACCTGGTTGCCTTTATCCTGGTGGCAGGACTGGCATTTCGGACGGTCTTTCACGTCATTTTTTGATTTATAAATTATGCCGTCGCCGTGCATTTCCTGTTTATTATGACAGTCATTGCACATCATACCCTTCTGATAATGGACATCCGGAGTTCCTCCGTATTCACCGGTAAATTCCGGATAAACGCGGCCGCCATGACAGGAAGCGCATGTTTTTCCTTCATTTTTCTTTACAAATTTATGTCCCTGCAGGAGGCCCGTGGTAACACCGCCGACAGGCGGTGATTTAACATGGCAACTGCCGCAGGAAGCGTGGCAGGACCGGCAGGACTTTTCAAAAACTTTTTTATCGAATGTTTTCAACTCTTCGGCGGAAAATCTGCGTTTGACACCTTCACGCTGGCCCAGGCTCGTATAATGAAGGGATTTGGCGTAATTTTGTCCCGCTTTGATATGACATGTTCCGCAGGTTTTGAGATTATCGGAGGGTCTGGCTATCCGACTTTTGTGAGCCGCTTCTTTTGTTTTCCCCAGTTTGTTTCCTTGATGACAGGCAACGCAGTCCATCGACAGATGAAAATCCCTGCCGATGAAATTTTTATTGATCAGATACCCTTTGTAATATTCTTCCGCCCGGACCGGGGGAGGAGCGCCAGCTCACCCCTCGGCCTCACCGCCGATTTCCGGCGGCTTCACCAGGGATTTCATTTCACTGTCGCTTGTGTGGCACCGGGCGCAACTTCCTCTGTCGGCTTTGGCCGTCAATAAAGCATACGGCTTGATGTCTTTCCAGTCTTGGTGACATTTTGTGCAGTTCATCCAGGAAAATTCTTTCTTGCCGTTGTGGCAGTTGAAACAATATTTTTGCGATTGATGCGTATCCAGATCAATCTTGTTTGACCCTTTTCTGATTTGAAAAAGCTTCGAATGACAATCCACGCAATTCAGAGAAGCGTGCTTTTCGTGACCGAATGAAACCTGCTTTTGACCTTTTCCCAGTGCCACGATTGTCTGGTAGGCCGGCGCTTTATAAGGTTTTGGTTTGCCTTTGACGTGACCGACACTTTTTTCACTGATGCGCATATGACATCTTGCGCATTGTTGATCAGAGGCAAATGCATCCTTGCCGTTGTGACACGCGCCGCAATACCGGCCCCGGTAAAGGGATTCCATGACAAAATCCTTCTTTTCCTGGGCAAGCAGGGCCTGCATCTCAAACAGGCCGCTATGGCATTTTTGACAACTGATCTTTTTCACGTCCACATGATGCTGATGGCGGAAGATAACAGATTTGACCGGCTGGGTGTAAAGGATTCCACCGCCGTCGGAAAAGCTGCTCTTCGTGTCAGCGCCGACATTCGCGATACAGAAAACGGCCAGCAGAATGATCAGTAAAAGATTCTTTTTCATGCCGTAACAATCAACCCTTCATGTAAAAAATGTTCGGCTTTGCTCCAATGTGTTCCCGCAAAACCCAGACCGGTTTTTGCAGCTGATGAACCAGTTGAAACACTCTGCTTTTCGGATCGGACACATCGCCGAATACGCGGACATCCGAGGGGCATGCTTGAACGCAAGCCGGTGTATTGGTGCCTTTGGAAAGCCGCGATTCAAAGCAGAAATCGCATTTATCAATGGCCCCTTTTTCTTCGTTATAATAGCGGGCATCATAGGGGCACGCCATAATGCATGATTTGCATCCTATGCATTTTTTGTTGTTCATCTGCACGATGCCGTTGATTTTATTCTTGTACGTTGCCGTCGTCGGGCAGGTTCTGACACAGGGAGGATTATTGCATTGATTGCAGAGGATGGGAATAAATTCCCATTTCTGATCAAGCGATGACGCAAGATCCCGTTTTAAAATTTGTGTGCGCCAGCCGTAATCGGGCACCGTATTGGCGGAGACACAGGCGATCATGCATTTCTTGCAATCGATACAGCGGTCCTGTCTCAAGACCATGGCGTAGTGAGGCTTATACGGATATTTGTCCCGGAAGATATCAAGCGAATAGGCCTTGTTGAGGGTGGAGACCAAGGACAATATCGAACCGCCGGCGAGCACACCGGTAATCTTCAGGCCGATTTTTAAAAATTCCCGGCGCTCCTGATCGAGAGGATATGGCGGGACATCTTTTTTGCCGAGATTGCTCGTCATACGGTTTCTTCCGCTCCGACTACTTCCGGTTCTTTTTCTTGAATGTGTTCCGTCTGCTGGTTTTCTGCAAATCCGGAAAAAACTTTTTCTCCCAGTAGAAATGCCAGAACACAAAAGCTTATTCCGCCCAGCACCACCAGGATTTCATGCACGCTGGGGAAATAGGTATGCAGTTTGGAATACTCAACAACGCCGAGTTCGAAATATTGCGGAACAAGCTGTCCGACTACCACCATATCCATGCGGGTGAAGAACAAACTGAAAATCATCAGCGCGGAAGCAATAAACATAACGGTCAGATTCCTCTCTTTTCCAGCCAGAATCAAAACGAAAGGAATCACCATTCCACCCAGCACTTCAATGGCCCAGAAATTGAAGGAATAAGATCCGTCGGTTAAAATGTTTAACGCCGTTACTGCACCTGGGCTGCCGACGGATGTTGTCAAAAACTTCCAGAGGGTGAAGATCATCATGATGGCCAGCAACAGAAGCGTCAGTTTGGAAACAGACTGCAGAGCTTTTGCTGTAAAATCATCGAAAGCCTCTTTGTTGACCGCCTTATGAGCCAGGAAGAAAAAAAAGATAATGAAAGCGCAGCCCGTGATCAGAGCCGATAAAATAAAATATACCGGAAAATAAGGACCGTACCAGAAGGGACGGCCGTTCATCATGGCAAAGACGCCGCCGAGGTTGCTGTTGGCGGCAATTTCCGTAACCACGCCCAGGAAACCGGCGATGACCGCTTTATGATGATTTTCTTCATTAAAAAGAAAGATAAACTCTATGGTCAGGAACACAACAGCGAATCCGTACAGCGTGCCCATCCACCAGATATTAGAGGAAAAATTGGGAGAAATGACGTTGTAGACAGCCATGCGGAAAGGATTTTCAATTTCCAGTCCGATCACCAGAAAACCCGACAATATCGTGATGATCGACAAATAAACACAACGTTTGGCCAAAGGCAGGAAGCTCTCCATGCCAAAGACATGTCCCAGGGAAGAGACCAGACACAATCCGGTAGAGCCGACAACAAAGAAAATATAAGTGGAAATCAGTATGGCGACGGGCACTTCACGGGAGGTCGCGTACGCGTGGCGGGAGCCGGCAATAAATAAGGCATGAATGCCGCTGCCGATGCCAATGAACAGCATAATACCGAAAGCGGCGACAAAAAAAAGATAAAGCCAGCCTCCGGAACATACACGCTGAAAGGCTGTTTTGAGGCTGGAGATGAAGAACCCTTTGCCGAAGATTGCCATGCAGTGTCCTTATTGTTGAAAACCGCAATTAACACAAAGATCAGACGGTTAAAAAGTTAAAGGAAGTCGGTCTTTTTGTCAAGAGGTTAATGGATCCTGCAGGCATGATGTACTCTTTGACATAATGAAAATTAGATGTTAAATCTCCTTAAAAAACTTTTCTTTTCTCAAGGGGCATGATCCATTGAAAAAAGCAAACTCGCTCTGGTCTTTTTTTTCTTCAGTCACACTTACCCTTGTTCTCCTTTTTTTGATGGTTGTTCTCTTTATTGTTGCCACCCTGATTCCTCAACAGAGTGTTTCGCCTGAATTCGCCTGGCTGGCTGATATCTATCATTCCAGAGTTTTTTATATCCTGATGGCCCTTTTTTCTCTTAATCTGATTATCTGTTCCCTGAATCGTTTGCCTTTGACCATCAGGCAATACCGTGCTTCTCATTTTCCGCCGCCTTCCGGGCTTTTTGAGAATCTTCCGCAGAACCGGACAATCCTGACGCATAAAAAAATGGAAGACGCCGAACAAAGGGTGGAAGCGTCATTATCACCGGCAATAAACAACGTTAAAAAAACAAATACCGAAAAGGGGCATCTTTTTTACCGGGGCAGGGGACGCTTTTCTCTGTTCGGCGTCTACATGGTTCATCTGGGTGTTCTGGTGATTATTGCCGGAGCCGTTGCCGGTTCCATTTGGGGATTTCAGGCAGAGATCCGTCTTGCTGAAGGGCAGGAATCCAACGTGGTTCAACTGGCCGGAAGCGGAACAGAGCATTCGCTTGATTTTACCGTGCGCTGTGAAAAATTTGTTGTCGAGTTTTATGACACGGGAGCGCCGAAGACTTACCGCTCCGACCTGAGTTTTATCAGAGACGGAAAAAAAATGCACCGGGGGTCTGTTCTGGTCAATCATCCTTTGTCCTTCAATGGCCTTCGCTTTTATCAGGCCACTTACGGTGTGTCGGAGGACAGCAGGGCGTATCTCAGATACGAACATACCGGAAGAGAGAGCCGGGAGATACCGGTTCTTCGGGGCGAAACCTTCGATCTTCCTGATCAGAAAGCCAAAGCAACCGTCCTGCGTGTTGAAGAAAATATCATGCAACTCGGTCCGGCCGTGAAACTGCGCATTGAAACGAACAAGAATAAGGTTGAATTCTGGGTTTTTCAGCATATCAAAAAGATTGCGGACGTGAATCCCGGTTTATTTTCCGCAGTGCCCGTTTTTAATCCGGGACGCTTTCAGCCGCTTGTTTTTTCTCTTCAGCGAGTGGAAAATCAATATTTTACGGGACTGCAGATTGTTCGGGATCCCGGAATTCCTTTTGTCCTGACAGGCGGAATCATGCTGCTTATCGGCATCATTGTCATATTTTTTGTTTCGCATCAGCGCGTTTGGGTTTGGGTTGAACAGGAGCCGGACGGAGTCAAAATCAGGGTAGCCGGGCGCAGCAACCGATACAATGAAGCGTCGCAGCGACAACTGGATGATTTGTGCATCAAAATTGAAAGGGGGTTGAGTGCATGAATCATACGATGATTTTTAATTATGTCACGTTTATTTATTTCCTGGCCTTTGTTTTATACCTTTTCAAACTCGTTCTAAAAAAGGAATCCTGGGGATATGCCGCTTCTTTTGCGGCCTGGACCGGTATGCTGGGCCATACGTTTTCTCTGATGCTTCGATGGAAAGAATCCTACGATCGGGGCATCGGGCATGCGCCTCTTGCCAATCTCTATGAATCCTTGATTTTCTTCGCCTGGTCGATCATGATTCTCTATCTGCTGATCGAACGGCGCATTAAAAACAGAATTCTGGGCGCCTTTGTCGTGCCGGTCGCTTTTTTGATTATGGCCTATGCTTCCATTGCTCCCGGCATCAACAGCGGCATTGAACCGCTTATTCCCGCGTTGCAGAGCAACTGGCTGACAACGCATGTTTTGACCTGTTTTATGGGGTATGCCGCATTTACAGTCGCGTTCGGCGGCGGATTGCTTTATTTCTGGAAAAGCATCAGGGATGAAAAAGGGAGCAATGATCTAACGTTGAACGACCATCTTCCTTCGCTGGAAATGCTGGATATCCTGATTTATCAGAGTGTTATGATCGGTTTTGTTTTTCTGGCCATGGGGATCATAACCGGTTCGGTCTGGGCTCATTATGCCTGGGGGGCATACTGGAGCTGGGATCCCAAGGAAATCTGGTCGTTGATTACCTGGCTGATTTACGCGATATTGCTGCATGCGAGGTATGTCCGCGGCTGGCGCGGCAAACGCATGGCTATGCTGGCCATCATCGGTTTCGCTTCTGTTCTATTTACTTATCTGGGCGTCAATGTTCTGGTGAGTTTGCACAACTACATATAAAGGCTGATCCGTCCGCATCAATCAAATCGTTTTTTTCGAAAACAGGAATGTAATCAATGGCCCGACTTTCGTGTGACAGGCGGCTTGTCATTGATGGTAACCGGCGCCTGCGGGTCCTGCATCCATTCCTGCATGGCCCCATCATAAAGACGAACATTTTTATAGCCAAGGACTTCCACAAGAATGTAGGACCAGATCGGGCAGCACTGGCCGATGTCGCAATAGGTGATAATTTCTTTTTCCTTGTCCCTGCCGATAGCGGCTTCGGCGATGACGGTAAGCTCTTCTTTTGTTTTGAAGGTCTTATCTTTATTGAAAGCACAGGAAGTCGGCATGTTAAAAGCGCCGGGAATCCGCCCCATCTTCGGAATGCAATCCATCTTCTTCTCGCCGGTGAAAAATTCCCGCTCGCGAACATCCAGCATAATAGCCTTGCCCAGATGTTTTTTCACATAATCCTTATCGGCGAATTTCGCACGGGAGTATTTGCCTTTAAACGGTTTCGCGTTTGCTTTGACAATTTCCTGAGTCAGAGGTTTTTTTTCGGCAATCCATGTGTTCATTCCCCCATTGAGAAGAGCGACATTTTTGATGCCGGCATATTGCAGGGTGCAGGCGACACGGGCGCTTTGATAACTCAGCCGCGGCGTATCCATGCAACCGGTGACAACAATCCACGCGTCAAAACCGATTCCGAAGTATCCGATGGTATCATCCAGATCATCTGTTTCGGGGATCTCCGTAAACAGCCCGTCTTTCTGGTAAGCCCATGAACCGTAAAAAGCGCTCAATGCGCCGGGAATGTGACCTTCGCGGTAATCCTCAACTCGGCGGACATCCAGGATAATCAATTTCGAATTCTTCAAATTTGCCAAAAGCCAGTCGGTGGATACAATCGGCTCGATGTCACGGGTTTGACCGGTTATCGGCAGCAAGAAAATTAAACAAGCAAGAATAAGGAGTTTGATGACAAAATAATTTTTCATATGACAACCTCCTTTGAATGTCGGATTTCACGCTTTAGAAACGGACACATGAACAGTATGCCACCAATTCTTTACAGAAACAGCCGAATATTTCATACCGCCGGATCAAAACTCTGTCTTATATTGTTTCTATTTTTACCGAAGATGACGATCTATTTCTCCAATCAGCGTTTGCGTTTGATCCGGCAGCAACGCGAATCCCATGTCATTCCGGTAAATGATGTTCATTTTTTTATCGATAATCACATACACGCGTTTTGACAGAGGCAGCAGCCAGTGGTCCGCGCCGTAGAGCTTGGCGATTTTGCCTTTTTCATCCACCAGCAGGGTCATGTTTTTCAGGCCGTGCTTGGCGATAAACTTGCGGTGCGATTCGGCCGAATCCCGCGACAGGCCGAGGATTTTGATTTTTTTGGTTTCGTATTTTTTAATGTTTTGTTGAAACTCAACAAACTGGCGGATTCAAAGCTTTGTATCGTCTTTGGGATAGAAAGCCAGTACCACAGCGCGATGATTTTTGACAGCATTGCTGAGTTTCCATCCGTTGCCCTTTTGATCGGACAATGTAAAATCAGGGGCTGCCTGACCGGAAACCGGGGAGGCGTTTTTTGCCCCTGTTGAAGCACAGGCCGACAATACAAAGAACACCAACACAAAGAAAACGGATTTTGTTATTCGCATACATCCCTCCGATAAAGGTATGGTCGGCAGGCGGTTTAAAAATGACCGCCCGCCATTTTAGGAAAGATTAATCATCAACCGCCATCTTGGTTTTCCATACTTCCAAGACCTTGCCCACTCGATCGGGACCGGGTTTGATTTCTTCAGGCATAAATTATTCCCTTCTTTTCATTATTTTCTTATTAAATCTCACATGGATTAATTATTCAAATAACAGTTTTGTTCCCACCATATTTAAAATGAATTGTTCGGGCATAGTTTTTTCTATTTCCATAATCGCCCTGCGTCCGGTGCAGTGCGTCGGAATGATGTAAGTTGGATTGATTGTCTGAAGCTCCTGTGTCGTGCGGCCGATAATTGGTTCAAAAAACGGTCCCGTGAGATGAAATCCGCCCATTACGGCATGAATTTTATTGATGCCGGTCACCTTCATGGCCTGATAAACTGTATTGATAATGCCTGCGTGTGCGCATCCGGAAAGAATCACCAGTCCCTTGTCTTTGAGATTCATGACGATGGAGGTGTCATCTTCGATGGCATCCCATTCCTCCCGGCCTTCCTTTTGATAATGCACAATGGGCCAGCCTTTTTCAAAGTTTGTCTGACGTGGAATCTCGCCTAGAAAAAGAATGGTGTCGTCCAGCATGAGGCAGGGTTGATCTGTTTCTATCAGAGAAAGTCCGGCCTGCTGAACGCGTTCCCGGGTGAATTTGGGAAAATAAAGATTAAACTCCTCTCCGAATTTAAGGTAGCGCGGCGATTTAAACGCAGACGGATGCGCGGCAAAAGGAATGTTTTCTTTCCCGATCATGGCTGTGAGCTTTTCCATACCGCCCGTATGGTCGCTGTGTCCATGAGACAGCGCCGCGGCTTCCACTGCCGTCATATCGACGCCTAATGTTGCCGCGTTTTGAGCCGCCCCGTTTTCGGAAAACCCGAAATCGAAAAGCAGCGTGTGTGTTTTTCCATCCGCCGTCGTTTTTACCAGCGCCGAAAAACCGTGTTCCGCCAGAACGGAGGCGCGGATTTCACCGTCTTGCAGCGGCGTGGCGCGCGTGATGACGGCGTTGCTGTCCATGGCCGTAAGATCGATATAATTATCCTGCAAGGTTAGAATCTCAATTTTATCCGTTGGTCTTAGCGTTCTTTCAGTCATAAGGTCTCTTTATGAGCTTAATTTATTTGCTTGATCGGGACCGGTGATCTGATTGATAATATTCTGCATGATTTTTCCCGTTGGTGTTTCGGAAAAATGGCAAACAAACACGTTGCCGGAGTCGCCGGATTGGGCAATCGCCGGATCCATCGGAATCGCGCCGAGATAAGGAACATTCATATCCGTCGCGATTTTCTTTCCGCCGCCTGAAGGCAGAATCTGGGTGATTTCTCCGCATTTCGGACAGGCAAACCCGCTCATGTTTTCGACGACACCCAACACCGGCACAGCAAGGCGCTTGCAAAAACTGATGGATTTGCGCACATCCACCGCAGCCACTTTCTGCGGCGTAGTGACAATAATTGCGCCGTCCAGCGGTTGTATCAACTGGCATAAGGACAGGGGTTCATCGCCGGTGCCCGGAGGAGCGTCAACAATCAAATAATCCAGATCGCCCCAGTGCACATCGGTCAGGAACTGTTTGATGACGCCCATCTTCATCGGTCCGCGCCAGATAATGGCGTCGTCCGGATTTTGCAGCAAAAATCCGAGGGACATGATTTTCATGCTGCCGAGTTCCACAGGCAGGAGTTCGCCCTCAGTGCCTTTGAGGGTTTTGTTTTCGAGTCCCAGCATGGTGGGAACGCTCGGACCGTGAATGTCAACGTCCAACAATCCCACCCGTCGGCCGGCAAGTGAAAGAGCCATGGCGAGATTCACCGCGACGGTGCTTTTACCGACGCCGCCCTTGCCGGAAAGCACAACGATTTTTTTATGAATACGGCACAGCGTCGCCTGCAAGCGTTGGCGATCAGCGTATGCTTCAGGGCTTTCCTCTTTTTTCTTTGTTTTAGCCGCGCAGCCGGAATCGCCGCACGTATCACACGTTTTTTTGTCTTCCACTGTTATAAACCTCCGTTGAACGTTTCTTTTAAAGGGAATTTTCAAACAAAATATTTAAAGTAAATATTTGCAGTTGTTTTAATTTCCGCAGTGCGATTGTCCGCATTTGTTGTCCGCACCACAACAGGTTTTCCCGGTTTCTTCATGCAAACATCTCCGTGCATGATCGCGTTGATCCATCCCTGTTGATGTCATCATAAAACCGCTCCCGCCGCTGATTTGCCGCCGGACGTCCCCCGGCATTCGGGACAAACAGAGACAGGCGCGTCATGGATGCTTTGTTGTCTCTCAAAATACAGACCACAGCGGCTGCATTGATATTCGTAAGTCGGCATCGTTTATATTCTCCTCTGTAAATCATTATGCATGTCACGTTCCCGTCTTCAATCCGATGAAACGGATAATCTTGCCGTGTTCATGTTTCGGCATACAAGACACATCATGCGATTCAAAGATATTATTATGAACCATATTTGCGTTTGCCTCTTTTTTGGGCGGTTTGTTCATCAACCTCGTCCTGCCAGCCATTTCTTTTGGTCTTATGCAGATCGAACTTCGCGGTGTATGGCTTGATGTCGATAAGCGGCGTGCCATCGATGATATCGGCGCCGTCAAAACGTACCATATTGCCCTCGATACCGAGAAGTTCAACGATGCTGAGACCGATGGCATTCGGACGACAGGGTGAGCGCGTCGCAAATACACCGTGCTCAATATCCTGAAGAAACGGTTTGACAATCAGTTTCACCCGAAGCGGAGACTGATGAAAATGATAAATCAGATAAATATGAGAAAAACCGTTCAGATCCTTTAATCCGTCTACAAATTGCGAAAAAACTTCAACATGTCCTTTGCATCCTTGAGCATAAACCGATTGAACAGGCGTTTTGTCCGCGATGGTATGCTCGCTGTGGATAATGCCGATAGGTTGATATGTCAGAGCTTCTACCTTCATTTCAATTTGCTTCCAAAGGTCTTGTCCGTGATGTTGTAGATTGGGTAAATTTCAATCAATCATGATGGCACTCATGTCCGTGCTGGGCGCAGGAAATTCCTGAGTCTTTCAGTGTACCGGCGAGCCAGTTCTCGGTGGCGGATTTCACGTCTCCGGAACAGCCGCGCAACACATCAATGCCGTGGCTGTTCAGAACATTGACGGCGCCCTGTCCCATGTTTCCGGCCAGCATGAGTTTCACGCCCTTTTCAGCCAGAACCTGGGCAATGTTGGATTTGCAGCCGCATCCGGCGGGTGACGCGATCTTTTCCTCAGACAGGATTTTTTTCTGATCGTCAATAGTGAATACCGTAAAATATTCACAGTGTCCGAAATGTTCATCAATTTGATTCTGATACGACGGTAATGCGATTTTCATAAACCTCTCCTTTAATATTATTGATTCTTTGACCTGGCCCCGCGTCCTTTGGCTTTGCAGGAAGGTTTGGGTTTATCCAGAGAAACTTCTCCGCCCTCAATTTTTAATGCTTTTCCGTTGAGCAGGACATCGGCTATTTTTTTGTGAGCTTCCTCAACAATCCTGCCGAAGGTCTGGCGGGAAATATTCATCCGGGCGGCCGCTTCTTCCTGATAAAGCTGTTCATAATCCGCCAGACGAATCGCTTCAAACTCATCCAGGGTTAAGTTTACTTCTTCCAGATCAACGGTGGGTATCCCCCGTGGCTTGAAATAATTCTTATCGGGCATTCCGCAAATGTTCCTGCGACATTTTGGCCTGGGCATAATGCTTGTCTCTCCCTGATGCCTATTATAAGCATATGCTCATAACTTGTCAAGGCATAAATATGAGGATTGGTTATTCGCCTTCGGCCAGCTGTGTCAGCGCCTTGCGGTTCAGAACGATGATGATGCGGCCGGCGGTGGAAAGGATTCGGTCGTTGGCCATTTTTCTCAAGGCGCGGGAAAGGGCCTCCGGTGTGGCGCCGAGAATCTTGGACAGTTCCCGCTGTGAGATAGTCAATTCCACACGGGCTTTTTTATCCGCGGATTCTTCCGGTAATAACTGACAGAGAAAAGAGGCCAGTCTTCCTGGAATTTCCTTTAAGGCAAGCGATTCGATGAGTTCCATGGAATCCTTGAGTCGCTGCGACAGAATCTGAATGATATTGAATAAAATGGCCGGTTCCCGTCTGGCCGTCTCTTCCATCACCGTTCCGGGAATCAGCAGAACTGAACTTTCAACAATCGCCATAGCGTTGGCCGGAAAAGATTCCGTCGCAAACGCCGTACAGAGGCCAAACGGGTCTCCCGGACCGAGCAGTTGCAAGGTCTGTTCTTTTCCGTCAACGGAACTCCGATAAAGTTTTAACTGTCCGGAAATAACCACATAAAAAGATCGGATAGGATCGTCTTCGCCGATCACTATTTCGCCCGGTTTAAATTTCCTGACGATGGATTGTGAAATCAGGAATTTAATTTTTTCGGAAGGGACGTCCTGAAACAATACAATGCCTTCGATTTGTCCGCTGATATCCATTGAAAAAATTTCTCCCGCGTTGATTCAAATCAATGAAATTCAAAATACTTGTGTGTATTAGAAAATCAAATTTGATTGTTTTTTACCACAGACAAACGGGAGAAACAAAATAAATTATCCATCCAGGAGGAATAAAAATGAGCAATTCAGATTTTGTCAAGCATGCGGATGATCAGAATTTCGATACAGTCGTCTTAAAGGATGCAAAACCGACACTGGTCGATTTTTGGGCTCTCTGGTGCGGTCCCTGCCGGGCAATCGGTCCGATTCTGGAGGAAATCGCAGCCGTGTATAATGACCGGGTGAACATCGTAAAGGTCAATGTAGATGATAATCCGGCAACGGCGTCCAGATATAACGTCAGAAGCATACCGACACTGATATTTGTTAAAAACGGTCAGGTTACGGAGACTCAGGTCGGATTACTTTCTCGAAATCAATTGGCGTTGTTCATTAATAAAAACTTAAACTAATTTGCAGAAGGGCAGACAGCCCGTCCGTCCGTTTGCCTGATTCGCCGAGGAGCAAATCATGTCCGACTTATTCATCTATCTGCTCATACCGGCCGGATGGTATTTCCTGCAGGCGTGGCTATTGCCGCGCCTGGGTATTTCCACCTGAGTGAAACCAGCGTGTCCGGTCGAGGACAACAAGAAAAAATCCAGCCGCTGCTGATTTAGTGGACAGCCGGAAAAGTTTGTATTATAAAAAACCAACGACCTGAAGTACATGATGACGGGAGATCAAAGCCTATGATTATGCAACGATGGTTTGCCGCAAAAATCTTTTCCTTGTATCATTCAATAATACACTCACCAGCGGAGAAACGACCATGAAAAATCAAAATCGCATGAAAGGGATGATCGCTTATTTTCTGATCGCAATCATGTCCTTTATCTTTATGGCTGCCGGCTGCAAAGATACAAAAGAAGATGCTGTCCCGCGTCCGCAGATCTCCGGTGTGAAGATTGACCCGGTTGCCGTATCGACCGTTGATGATATTTATGAGGTTACCGGGACCGTCCGTTCAAACCAAACCAGTCTGGTGGCAAGCCGGGTAATGGGGGTGGTGACGTCTGTTAAGGTGAAGGAAGGAGACTTCGTTCAGAAAGGGCAATTACTCATCACCATTGATGACCGGGATGCCGAGCAGCGGTTACGCGCTGCCAATATGTCGTCAGAAGCGGCCAAACAAAGTCAGGCTCTGGCGGAAAAAACCTGGCAGCGGTATAAAAAGCTTTATGATGAAGAGGTTGTTTCTCAGCAGGAAATGGACCGGATGGATACCCAGAAGAAACTCGCGGATGCCGAATATAATCGGGTCAGGGCCATGGCGGACGAAGCGGCAACCTACCTGTCCTTTACCAAAGTAACCGCGCCGGTTTCCGGGAGAATCACGGAAAAACGGATTGAAACCGGCAGCATGGCCACGCCCGGCATGCCGCTTCTCGTTGTTGAAGGCGGAGGAAGCTCCTATATTGAAGTTTCGATTGATGCCGGTGTCGGTCCCGCGGTCAAAACCGGCATGCCCGTGGAGGCGGAAATTGACACGATGCTCCGTCCGCTGGCCGGAGTCATCAAAGAAGTTTTTCCCGCTGTTGATCCCGCATCCCGCACGTTTACCGCCAAAATAGGCTTTAAAAACGAAAATCCCCGCAGCGGGTTGTTTGCCCGCGTGCGCTTTCCCATCGGTAAAAAAGCAGCAATCCTTGTTCCTGAGCGGGCTGTTGTTCGCAGAGGCCAGTTGACCGGCGTATATGCGGTGGATGATCAGGGACTGGTGACGTACCGCCTTGTCCGCACCGGCAAGTCATCTTCTGCCGGCACGGAAATTCTTTCCGGCCTGAAGACCGGCGACCGGATTATTACCGACGGTATGGGGAAGGTTGTTGACGGCGGCATCATCTCAGGAGCAGAAATGAAATGACAGGAATGGGAATTTCCGGAAAAATTGCCAAAGCCTTCATTAGATCGAAATTGACGCCTTTGCTGGTTGTTGCCGCGTTGTTTCTCGGCATATTCGCCGTTCTCATCACGCCCCGCGAAGAAGAGCCGCAGATTGTGGTTCCCATGATTGACGTTTTTGTCAACTATCCCGGCGCTTCCGCCAAAGAAGTGGAAGAGCGTGTGACGATTCCGATGGAGAAACTCCTGTTGGAAATCAAGGGCGTCGAGTACGTTTATTCAATTATCAAACCCGGCTTCAACATGACGATTGTGCGCTTCTATGTCGGTGAAGACATGGAAGACAGTCTGATCAAGCTCTACAACAAGCTCATGTCCAATTACGACAAGATCCCTCCCGGTGTTTCCCAGCCAATGGTCAAGGCCAAATCCATCGATGATGTTCCCGTCCTGGCGCTGACCCTCTGGAGCAAATCTTCCCAGTACACGGGGTACGAACTGCGGCGCGTCGCGCTCGAACTTTGCGGGGAACTCAAGAAAAACGCCAATGTTTCTGAATTTTCCATTATTGGCGGCCAGCGCCGCCAGGTCAGGGTAACGCTAGATCCCCAGCGTCTGCGCGCCCACAATTTATCGGCTTTTCAGATCATGAATGCTCTGGAAAAGGCCAATATCGTTGTTCACTCCGGTAAATTTTCGGCGGGCAACAGCGAAACCGTCGTGGAGACGGGGCGGTTTTTGAACGACGCGCAGGATGTCGGCAATCTGGTGCTTCATGTGTTCAACGGAAGACCTGTTTATCTGAAGGACGTGGCCGGAATCAGCGACGGACCGGAAGAAGCGTCCAATTATGTTTTCATGGGCATGGGACCGGCGGCGGCCAAAAAAGGATTGACCGGTGATCCCGCCGGCCAGTACGAAGCCGTGACCATAGCCATTGCCAAGCAAAAAGGAGCCAATGCGAGCATGGTTGCCGATGAAGCCTTGAAAAAAGTGGACGCTCTGAAGAAGCATTTGATTCCTCATGATGTGCAGGTGACGGTGACTCGCAATTACGGCGAAACGGCCAAAGAAAAATCCGACGAATTGCTGTATCACATGCTCATTGCTACCTTTTCGGTCATCATCCTGATTGCTGTTTTTCTGGGTTGGCGCGAATCCATTGTTGTGGCTGTTGCCGTTCCCGTCACGCTGGCGCTGACGCTTCTCATCAATTATCTGTACGGCTACACGCTGAACCGCGTGACGCTGTTCGCGCTGATATTTTCAATCGGTATTCTTGTAGATGACGCGATTGTTGTCGTGGAAAACATCAACCGTCATTTTAAGATGCATAAGATTGAACCGCTCACCGCGGTCTATGCGGTGGATGAAGTCGGCAATCCCACGATTCTGGCGACGTTTACAGTCATCGCCGCCCTGCTGCCGATGGCCTTTGTCTCCGGTCTGATGGGTCCTTACATGAGGCCGATTCCCGTGGGCGCTTCGGCGGCCATGCTCTTTTCGCTGCTGGTGGCTTTCATCGTCAGCCCCTGGCTGGCCTACATTGTTCTGAAAAACGTGCGGCACAAAGAAGAAAAAGAAGAACAGGGGATCGCCGGATATTATGAAAAATTCCTCAGCCCTTTGATCGATGTGAAGAAAAAGCGAATGATAGCGCTATCTGTTATTCTCGGATTGCTATTACTGTCCATCATTCTTATTCCGCTGAAACAGGTAACAATGAAGATGTTGCCGTTTGACAACAAGAGCGAACTACAGGTGGTAATCGATATGCCGGAAGGCTGCACGCTGGAAGAAACGGCGGCGCTGGCCAGGGAGATGTCGGAGTATCTGAAAACGGTGCCGGAAGTGACCGATTTTCAGTCTTACGTGGGAACGGCGTCGCCTTACAACTTTAACGGTCTTGTCCGTCATTACTTTACACGGTCGGGCAGTAACGTCGCAGATATTCAGGTGAATTTTGTCAGCAAGGATAAACGCGATGAGCAGAGCCACGAGATTGCCAAACGCCTGCGCCCGGAGTTGAAGAGAATAGGAGACCGCTACGGGGCAAGCATCAAGGTGGCGGAAATTCCTCCCGGCCCGCCGGTCCTGAGCACGCTGGTTGCGGAAATTTACGGACCGGATACGAACCGTCAAATCGAAATCGCCAAATCGGTGAAAGCTATCTTTGAAAAGACGGACGGCGTTGTGGATGTGGACTGGTTTGTGGAAGACGATCAGCGCAAAATTGCTTTTGAAGTCGATCATGAAAAGGCCGCCGCCAGCGGAATCACGACGGAAGCCATCGCGCAGAGCCTGGGAATCGCCCTGGGCGGCAAAGGAGCCGGCCTAGTGCACATGATCACGGAAAAAGAACCGGTCGAAATATTTTTACGCATGCCCATTGAACAGCGCTCCAACCTGACCGATCTAAAGTCGCTGACTATTCCGTCGGCATCAGGACAGCAGGTTCGTCTGGCGGAACTGGTGAAGACGAGGGAGACCCTGGAAGAAAAAACCCTCTATCACAAAAACATGAAAAAGGTGACCTACGTAACGGGTGACGTGGCCGGGACGGAAGAAAGCCCGGTTTACGCCATCCTGAAAATGAAATCGGCGATTGCCAGACTGCCGTTGGCCGAAGGCTATGAGCTTAAACAATTTTACACGAGCCAACCCTGGTTGGAAGACTGCTACTCCATGAAGTGGGACGGCGAATGGCATATCACTTATGAGGTCTTCCGTGATCTGGGCCTTGCCTTTGCCGTTGTGCTCATGATTATTTATATTCTGGTGGTGGCCTGGTTTAAAAACTTTGTAACGCCGCTGGTCATCATGGCGCCCATTCCGCTGACGCTGGTGGGCATCCTGCCCGGACACTGGCTGTTCGGCGCCTTTTTTACGGCAACCTCCATGATCGGCTTCATCGCCCTGGCTGGGATTGTTGTGCGCAATTCCATTCTGCTCGTCGATTTTATTCAGATGGAATGGCGGGAGAAGGGCGATCTGCGTCAGGCCCTGATTCAGGCGGGAGCCGTGCGCTTGAGGCCGATTGTCCTCACCGCCGCCGCCGTGGTGGTCGGTTCGTTTGTCATGCTCTTTGATCCCATCTTTCAGGGGCTGGCGATCGCCATGATGTTCGGCGCCGTGGCGTCAACCATCCTCACGCTGATAGCCGTGCCACTGCTTTATTTTGAATTCTTCAAAAACAAAAAATGTCCCGTTGAAAAAAACAAAAATCTTGAAGAGAATATTTAGTTTTCAGTTTTTTAATCAACGTGTGGTTCGGTATCGGAATGTTTCGTTTCAGTCATTTGGCCGTTGTGAAAAAGATATAGCTGTGGTAACAGCTTTTTCGGTCCAATTCAGCAATGCATTAAAAGGGTTGTCATGCAGGATATTATCAGCAAAGTTCATGCGCATATGCCGTATCATCTTTTGCCGAAGCATCTGGAGAGAATTCTTCAAAAGAAACTGAATCTGGAAATCTATTTTCATCACTGGGTGCTGGAGAGTCTGAATAAAGCACAATGTATCGAAATCGCAAATGTCCTTAGTGATGCCGGCTTAAAATTTACTTTTCATGCGCCGTTTATCGATTTACGTCCGGGCGCGCTGGATGATAAAATCCGGCGCACGAGCATTGACCGGATAAAGCAGGTTTTTAATCTTGCGCCTTATTATCATCCGTCTAAAATCGTCTGTCATGCATCCTTTGACGAGCGTTATTATGTTTTCGGCGACGATTTGTGGCTGGAGAGCAGCGTCAAAACCTGGCAGGAATTATCGGCGTTGGCGCGGGATGTGAACACGGTTATTGCGCTGGAAAATGTATACGAAAAAAATCCCTGGGTTCTGCGCCGATTATTCGAAGCGCTTTCTTCCGACCGCGTCTGTTTTTGTTTTGATGCGGGACACTTTAATGTTTTCTCCCACGAACCTTTGCGTGTCTGGCTGAAGGAACTGGGAATGTATCTGGGCCATCTGCATCTGCACGATAATTTCGGACAGCGCGACGAGCATCTTCCGGTGGGTCATGGGACGTTTCCTTTTGACGACCTTTTTCAGTTTCTCCGGAAGAGGAAAGTCTCTCCGACGGTCACTCTGGAGGCTCACAATCCAAATAATTTAACCGCGTCGCTTGAAAATATCAACAGAATGGAACTCTTAACGTTTTTAAAATGAAATGTTGAATAATACGTCTGGAGAATGCTTTGCTCAGATATATCGTTAAAAGAACATTATTTATGATCCCGCTTTTGCTGGGGATTACCATTATTTGTTTTTTTGTGATGCATCTGGCGCCGGGTTCGCCAACCGATTTACAGACGGAAATGAATCCGAAAGCTTCTCAGGAAATGAAAGAACGGCTCAATGCTTTGTATGAACTGGATAAGCCGGTTTATGTTCAGTACGCTTCCTGGTTGAAAAAAATCGGCCGCGGAGATCTGGGCGTTTCCTTTTCGTCCGATCATCGTCCGGTCGCCGATAAAATCATGGAAAGACTGCCCATCACCATTCTGATTAATCTCTTATCACTTTTGATCATTATCGCCGTCGCCGTGCCGATTGGCGTATTGTCCGCCGTTCATCAGGATTCGCTTTTCGATAAGGTGACGACCGTTTTCGTTTTTATCGGCTTTGCCGTGCCCACTTTCTGGCTGGCTTTGCTGCTGATGATTTTTTTCGGCATTCATCTGGGCTGGCTGCCGATTTCCGGTCTGCGTTCCTTGAATTATGAATACCTCGGCGTTTGGAAACAGCTGGTTGATCTGGTCAAGCATCTGGTTTTGCCGGTTCTGGTTTCCGCGTTCGGCGGACTGGCGGGTCTTTCCCGCTACATGAGGGCCAACATGCTGGAGGTTATCAGGCAGGATTACATCATGACCGCCCGCGCCAAAGGGTTGAGCGAACGGGATGTTATCTACAGACACGCGCTGCGCAACGCGCTGTTGCCGGCCATAACGATTTTGGGGCTGTCCATTCCCGGACTGATCGGCGGCAGCGTTATCTTCGAAACAATCTTTGCGATTCCCGGCATGGGGCAGCTTTTTTATATGTCGGTGATGGCCAGAGATTATCCGACCATTATGGGGATTCTGCTGATCGGCGCGATTTTGACCCTGGTGGGTAATTTGATTGCCGATGTGTCGTATGCGGTGGCGGACCCGCGTATACGAATATCCTGATGAGATTCAAACGATGAATGCATGGTCAGCCATATATAAAAACAAACTGATGTTAACCGGCGGCGCGCTGGTTTTGCTGCTGCTGATTATTTCCGTTCTGGCGCCGTGGCTGGCTCCCCATGATCCCGGACAGATCGATTTAAACAATGTCCTGGCCGCGCCGTCGATGCACCACTGGTTTGGAACCGATCAACTGGGACGGGATGTGCTGTCCCGAATGATCTGGGGAGCAAGAATTTCCCTGAAAGTCGGTTTTGTGGCGACGGGACTGGCCATCATTGTCGGAACCTTGCTGGGAGCTGTATCCGGATACTATGGCGGCTGGGTCGATTCCGTCATTATGCGATTCGTGGATATTATGCTTTGCTTTCCCACCTTTTTCCTGATTCTGGCTGTCATCGCTTTTCTGGAACCGTCCATCTGGAACATCATGATCATCATTGGACTGACCGGCTGGATGGGAGTGACCCGGCTGGTGCGGGCTGATTTTATCTCGTTGCGCGAGCGGGATTTCGTTCAGGCCGCCAGAGCGATCGGGGCAAGCGATTCCCGGATCATTTTCATGCACATTCTGCCCAATTCGATGGCGTCCATTCTGGTTGCGGCCACGCTGGGCATTGCCGGGGCGATTCTTACCGAATCGGCTTTGAGTTTCCTGGGCATCGGCGTGCAACCGCCCACGCCAAGCTGGGGCAACATTCTGACGGCCGGCAAGGATAATATCGATATCGCCTGGTGGCTTTCTCTTTTTCCCGGACTGGCGATACTGATTACCGTTGTCGGCTATAATCTCCTGGGGGAGGGCATCCGGGACTTGCTGGATCCCCGTTTGAAGAAATAATTCATTCCGGCAGACGGAAGGGTTCACAGTTGATTAAATCGTAAAAATATATTAGAAGCCAAACGTTCATTAACGTAAGGAGAAGGGATCATATGTCAAGAAAAGTCAACGCAGAATCAATCAGCCATGACAAAAGAATGCTTTCGCGTAAACTTATGCAGGGCGAAATTTCCGAAAAAGATCTACAGGCGCTTGTGAAAAAACTTCCCGACGTATCTGACAATGCGGAAGAAGTCACTCTTGATGAAGACAAGAAATAGTTTTTTATGCTGATTGATTCCCATGCTCATCTGGAAATGAGAGAGTTTGATTCCGACCGTGAGGAGGTTATCAGGCGAGCCGGAGCAGCGGGAGTTGACAGAATTGTCACGGTAGGAACCAATCTCAAACTCAGCAGCAGAGCTGTAGCGCTCGCTGAAAAATACGAAAACATTTATGCGACGGTGGGCATTCATCCCCATGACGTGGCCCAAACGGATCACAAAACTCTGGACGCGTTGAAGGAGCTTATCTGTCAAAGCAAAAAGATAGTTGCCTGCGGGGAAATCGGCCTGGATTTTTTCCGCAATATATCGCCCCGCGAAAAGCAACTGGCAATGTTCGCTCAACAACTGGAATTGGCGAAGGAACTGAAGCTTCCCGTCGTTATCCATGATCGCGAAGCGCATCGGGAATCTCTCGAAACCGTTAAATCGTCCGGTGTGAGACGCGGAGTGTTTCACTGCTTTTCCGGCGATTATGCAATGGCCGGAAAATGTATCGATCTCGGATTCTATATTTCCATTCCCGGCGTGGTCACGTTTGACAAATCGGGAAAAACGCGGGATGTCGTGGAACATGTGCCGTTGTCATGGCTGTTGCTGGAAACGGACGCTCCGTATCTGACGCCCGTGCCGTACCGCGGCAAGAGAAACGAACCGGCTTTTATCATTCAGACGGCGAAGAAAGTCGCAGAAATAAAAAAAATATCATGGGAAGACGTCGCGCGGCAAACATCCATCAATACGATGAATCTTTTCGGCATTGAATCTTCTTCCCGCGTTGTTTAACGCCATGGTATCCGGTATTAAAATGACAAAAAAAAAGATTAAAGCCGTTGTTTTATTAAGCGGCGGAATTGATTCCGCCACAACGCTGGCGATTGCCCGGAATGCGGGTTTTGAAATCTATGCCTTAAGTTTCAGTTATGGCCAGCGCCATGCCGTGGAGTTGAAAGCGGCCCGGCGGACTGCCAAAGAAAATAAAGCGGCCCGGCATTTGATCCTGAATCTCGATTTGCGTAAAATCGGCGGATCCGCCCTGACGGCCGATATCAACGTACCCAAGAACAGAAAAGCGGCTCAGATGAAAAAAGATATTCCCGTAACGTATGTGCCGGCACGCAATACGATATTTCTGTCCTATGCTCTGGCCTGGGCGGAAGTGATCGGGGCTGAGGATATTTTTATCGGCGTGAATGTGCTGGACTACAGCGGTTATCCCGATTGCCGTCCCGAATATCTTGCCGCCTATCAAAAAATGGCCGACCTGGCCACCCGAGCCGGAGTTGAAGGAAAACAAAGACTAAAAATTCATGCGCCGCTCATTAAAATGAGTAAAGCGCAGATTATCAGAAAGGGTACGAGACTGGGCGTGGATTACAGCCTGACGCACAGTTGTTATGACCCGTCTTCTTCCGGGAAAGCCTGTGGAGCCTGCGATTCCTGTCTTTTACGTCTGAAGGGTTTTAGAGACGCCGGTTTGATCGATCCCGTAAAATATTTAAAATAAAGGTTCAATATTTTGAGCTATTCTATCAAAGAAATATTTTTTTCCATTCAGGGAGAAGGTTTTTATACCGGACGTTCGGCAGTTTTCTGCCGTTTTGCCGGATGTAATTTGTGGTCAGGCAAAGCATCGGATCGCAAAGAAGCCATTTGTAAATTCTGCGATACGGATTTTGTCGGGTGCGACGGTCCGGGAGGCGGGGTTTATCAAAACGGGAAAGAGTTGTCTGAAAAAATTCGTAAACTATGGCCGGGAAAGAGTTCAAATCCGGTGAGACCTTTTGTCGTTTGCACGGGCGGAGAACCGCTGCTGCAGCTCGATGCGGAACTCCTGTCGGCTTTGCACGAAAAAGGTTTTGAAATCGCCGTGGAAACCAATGGAACGATATTGCCGCCGGCAGGAATAGACTGGGTTTGTGTCAGTCCCAAAGCCGGCGCTCAATTATTATTGCGCTCGGGACAGGAATTGAAACTTGTTTTTCCGCAGGAGGGCGCTGAACCCGAGAAATATGCGATGCTGGATTTTCAGCATTTTTTTCTTCAGCCGTTGGCGTCGCCGGATGACGGAAGGCATGTCCGGCTGGCTCTGGAATATGTTTTGTCGCATCCACAGTGGCGGTTGAGTTTACAGACCCATAAAATATTAGGTATCCGATAAGGGAAGAACACGTGGAGATTTTTAAAGTTTATAAATTCGACGCGGCGCATCGGCTGCCGAATGCCGGGGCGGGGCATAAATGTTCCGAAGTGCACGGTCATTCTTTTTGCGTGGAAATTCACATCCGGGGGCCTGTTGATTCCCGCTGCGGTTGGGTGATGGATTTTGCCGATATCGATCGTGCTTTTCAGCCGGTGCTGGATGAACTCGATCATAAATATTTAAACGACATTGAAGGGCTGGAAAATTCCACGTCGGAGAATATCGCCGTGTGGATATGGAACCGTCTGCATATTCCATTGCCGCAATTGAGCAAAGTGGTCGTTCAGGAAAGTCCGGAATCCGGTTGTGTCTATCGCGGAAGCATGGATTGATCGCAGCAGCCATGCACCTGTCCAAAGCCGCGGAGAAAAGTTTGCCGACCCCCGATGCATCATTTTCATTCCCGTTTTTTGTTGAAAAATAATCTCGTGAATGATAGTTGCTCAAACAAGAAAATGCGTTGAAAGCCATGGATCAGAAGACCGTACAAAAGATAAAAAGCGATCAGCAGGACAGCGTGCTCGAGGAATTGTTGCGGGAGAAAGCCGCGGTGCTGACGCGTGCAAGCTGGGCGGTGGAAGAAATTTTGGAGAAGATGAAACGCATCGAAGGTGAAATAGAAATCATCACATCGCTGATCAAAGCCCTGGATCACAAAAATGATCATTCGGTGGCCTTGCGTCAGAAAAGGATATTCTGCGAAGAGATCAACTGTAAAATAGAAGAATTCAATTCGATTCGTCAGAAAGCCGAGCTTCAATATTATTATTTGATTGTCACGAGGGAAGCGCTGGGTTTGAGGCGCCACGAGATGGTTCAGAAAATTTACCGTGTTCCGGAAAAGAAAAAAAAGATGCAGGCGGCTTGTTAATGGACAGATTCAAAAAACCACGAATGCGGATGGTGGAAACGCAGATCAAAGCACGTGGCATAAACGATGTGCGCGTGCTGAAAGCGATGGAAACGGTTCCACGCCATCTTTTTGTTGATGAAGGCCTGATCGAACAGGCGTATTACGACAGCCCTCTGCCGATTGGCGAACATCAGACCATATCACAGCCGTATATTGTCGCTCTCATGACGCAGGAACTGGCGTTGACGGGCAGCGAAAGGGTTTTGGAAATAGGCACGGGATCCGGTTATCAAACAGCCGTTCTGGCCTGTCTGGCAGATCGGGTTTTTTCGGTGGAACGGATTGCGTCATTGGCAACAAACGCCCGCAGAATTCTTGACAGATTGAATTTATACAATGTCGCGATCCGGGTCGGAGACGGATCCTACGGCTGGAAGGAAGAAGCTCCCTTTGACGCCATTATCACAACGGCTGCGGTTCCGGAAATTCCCCGTTATTTGCTGAGTCAGCTTGCGGTCGGCGGCAGGATGGTCGTGCCATCGGGAGATCGCGATGTGCAAACGCTCTATAAGCTTACCCGTTCCAAAGAAAATCCCGAGGAAATTATCCAGGAGGATCTGGGCGGATGCCGCTTTGTCAGTTTGATAGGGGAGAGCGGATGGGGAAAATAGCTCCTTCGTTGAAATCGTTTTTTTTTATTGTTCTGATTTCTTTTATTTTTTCCTGTTTGCCCCCTCAGTTGCAAAAAGCTCAGGCGTCGGGCGTTTATCACCTGGTGAAAAAGCATGAAACGGTTTGGAGCATCGCCCGTGCTTATGGCGTCTCCGTTCAGGATTTGGTCGCAGCCAATAAAATTGATGATGTGAATTCCATTAACGAAAATTCCGTCCTGTTCATTCCGTCCGCCGAGCGGGTCATCGAGGATGTTGCCGGTGGTAAAGATGCGGATGTTGATGTCCAACCCCAAAAGCCCCAGAATGATTCATCCGGTATCGATGATAAAATAAACAGCCAAACATCCGGTCCAAAAGATTTATCCGCTTCCAAAGAGTCTCCACCCGCAAAGAATATTCAGGATGCAGCCGCTGCAAAGATTCCGTCCGTTAAATTCTCCGGCAGAAAAAAAGAATCTGTCAGCGAAACGTTAGTTACCGACAAAAAAGTCAGTCCGGGCAGGAATAAATTCATCTGGCCGGTGCGCGGCGACGTCAAAGCCCGTTTCGGTGTTCAGCCCAATAAAACGAACAATAACTGGATAAAAATTGTTGCCGGGACGAAAAAAAAGGTTAAGGCCGCAGAGTCCGGAACGGTTATTTTTTCATCAAAATTACCGGTTTTTGGCGAGACAATGATTATCCGCCATAAAGATAAGTTTTCCACCGTATATACGCATCTGAAGAAAAGACTGGTCAGTATCGATAAGAGTGTCGCGAAAGGGGACATCATCGCCGAGATGGGCGAAAAAGATGATGCCGGTGAAATTTACATGAATTTTGAAATTCGCCTGAAAGGTAAAGCCTGCGATCCGCTTTTATTCCTGCCGTAATTTTCTGCTGTTGCCATTGAACAGAGGATCATTATATTAAACGAAAATATTGCGAAGGCCGGTTATGAATCATTCCTTTGAGCAAGGACCCATTCGTCCACCCAGCGAAGCGACAAGCCTGTTGATTCGCGTCAGCAGAAATTGTCCGTGGAACAAGTGCGCTTTCTGCCATACCTATCGCGGGACAAAATTCGAGTTGCGCAGCGTTGATGACGTTAAAAAAGACATTCAGATTATGAAAGACATTGCCGATAAAATTATCGGTCTTTCCCGGCAACTGGGGGAGGGCGGCAACGTCACGCGCAATGTTTTGCGACACATCTACAATAGCGAAGATTTTTATCATGAAAATATTTATTCCGTGGCCGCCTGGCTTTATTACGGCGGGGAAAATGTTTTTCTGCAGGATGCCAATTCGCTGATCCTGAAGACAAACGATCTCTTGTCCATCCTTGGCTTTTTAAAGGAAAAATTTCCCGATGTGCAACGGATAACGTCTTACTGCCGTTCACATACCGCGGCCAGAAAGAGTGTGGCCGAATTCGAACAACTGAGAAACGCCGGCCTTTCCCGCATTCACATAGGCATGGAAAGCGGAAGTGACGAGGTTTTAACGCTGATCAACAAAGGCGTGACCGCAGCCGATCATATCAAAGCCGGTCTCCATGTCCGGACATCAGGCATCGAATTAAGCGAATATGTCATGCCCGGGCTGGGAGGAGAAAAGTTTACCCGTCAGCATGCCCTGGAAACCGCCGGAGTCATGAATGCCATCAACCCCGATTTTATCCGTTTGCGCACGCTCCATGTGG
Organism: Smithella sp.; assembly: GCA_035350895.1. Taxonomy (GTDB): domain Bacteria; phylum Desulfobacterota; class Syntrophia; order Syntrophales; family Smithellaceae; genus Smithella. The sequence continues at coordinate 66,308 of DAOPVC010000003.1, forward strand.
TGCCGGGAACGGATCTGGATGCTTTGATGGAAAAAGGTGAATTCGTTCCGCTGCATGACGATGATATTCTCCGGGAAATAAAATTATTTATCGAGAATCTTGATGTTCAGGGGACGTATCTGGCCAGTGATCATATTTTAAATCTGCTGGAGGAACTCGAAGGTACTTTTCCTGAAGATAAGCAGAAAATGTTGGCGGCAATAGAAACATATTTTGAACTTTCTCCGGTAGAAAGACAGGTTTTCCGCCTGGGCAGGCGCAGCGGATCGTTAAGAAAACTTGATGATTTGTCGGATCAGGACACATACCGGAGATTGAAATCCGTGGTGGATGATTATGCCGCCCGCGGCGAAAGCCTTGATGAAGATATTATCAGAACAATGAATCATTTCATATAAATAACAATATAAAAAAGAAATTTTTGAAGGATAGTATCTTGCCCGAAGCCTCCGGCAGTTTTATTTTGCCAACCGGTAAATATTTTATTGACACGAAAGTTCTTTCTGCTTATACTTCCGCCGTCAAAATGCAATATTTTATCAATTATCAGACAATCGGCGTTTCGCTTCGCGTCTGCTGTTGATCTTGGACAATTTATTCCCGGCATCCCAAGAGCTTAAATATTTACAGCTCGGTAATGATGTGCAGGAAAGAAAAATTCTGCCCGTTGTTATCAAACACTGTCCGGAATAAGATCCGCGTGTTTGCATGATAATGTGATAAATATGTGCAGCATTTTTGATAAAATAAAAACAATAAATTAGAGGAGGCTATACAATGCGTGAGTGTGTAATTATTGATGGCGTGAGATCGCCGAATTCCAGGGCGCACAATGAAAAAGGTTGGTTCAGAGCCTTGAGACCTGATGAAGTTCTGACCAAAGTTTATGACGGATTATTTGCCCGCAATCCCAAAGTGAAACCCGAAGATATCGAATCCGTGTTTGTCGGTTGCGCCAACATTACCGGCATGCAGAATGATATCGGCCGTCTGGCCTGGCTGGCCGGTGGATTTCCGGAATCTGTTCCTACCAACACCCTGACCATGCAGTGTCCCTCGGGCATGGCAGCCACGCAGCATGCCGCCCGCGCGATTATGTGCGGTGAAGGCGATACCTACATTGCGGCCGGTGTGGAAGACATGCAGAAAGTTTTCATGGCGATGCACATGGATTTCCCGCCCCGTCTGGCCAACCGCTACAACATTCTTGATCTGCCCATGGGCAACACCGCAGAAAAGGTTGCGGAAGTTTACAAGGTTAACCGCAAAGATATGGAGAATATGGCTTTATGGAGCAATAAAAAAGCTTTTGAAGCCACCCAGGCCGGAAAATTCAAGAACGAAATCATCCCGATGGAAGGATTGAAAGACGACGGGACGCCTTTCATGGTCGATTCCGATCAGTGGATCCGTGGCGACGTTTCAATGGAACAGATGGCCACCATGAAAACTCCTTTCAAGCCGGATGGAGTTGTCACCGCAGCCACGTCGTCACCTTTGACAATCGGTGCTGCAGCACTGCTGTTGATGGAACGCTCCAAAGCCGACAAACTGGGACTCTCCTACAGCATTAAATATGAAGCCGGTGCTTTGGCCGGTTGTGATCCCACCGTGATGGGTATCGGTCCTATCCCCGCAGTCCAGAGACTTCTGGCGCGCACAGGAAAGAAAGTCAGTGATATCGGTGTGTGGGAATTCAACGAAGCCTTCGCCAGCCAGGCATTGGCCTGCGTAAGAGAACTGGGTATTGCTCAGAACGCTCCTTTTGACAACGTCAATATCTGGGGCGGCGCTCTGGCGCTCGGTCATCCGTTGGGACAAAGCGGATGCCGCATCCTGGTGACCCTGCACAACATCATGAAGTCTGATCGCAAAGATGCCAAATACGGCGTGGCTTCTCTGTGCGGTGCCTTCGGCAATGCCGGCGCCACCATGTTGAGCAGAGTGTAATACGTGATCTGCTAGACGTATCCATGAAAAAGGGAGCTCCTGATGTCAGGAGCTCCCTTTCTTTTTTCATGATGCATTCTGTCGGCCAAGCAGTTTTTACATTTTGCCTGAAAGAAACAGATCGGCGTCGCGGGCGGTCTCGTCGGGAATTTCCTCCATCGGCGTATGTCCGGCGCCTTCGTATTGAACGAATTTTGCGTTGGGCAATTCTTTCTTCCAGTTCTCGAAATATTTAAAAGGGATCCATTCATCCCTGGTGCCCCACATAACCAGGGTCGGAACGCTGAGGTCTTTTATGCCCTGGGAGAGATTTTCATCGTCGCACAATCTTCTCATCTCCGTGAAAACATCAATATAGGATCCTTTGTTGCCTTCTCTCATGGCCAGATCGAAATAGCGGTCTTTGAGTTCCTGGGTGACCTTGGATTTATCTCCGTAAACCTGTTCGACGGCGTCGTCGAACAGAAAACGCGGCATGGTATACCTGGCGAACGGTCTGATGAGCGGATTGCTGGCAAAGGCAAGCAGTCCCGGCAGCGGCTGGGGGAATCCCACAGAATCAACCAGAATAAGTTTTTGGACCTTGTCCGGATGTTTAAGCGTGTAATTCCAAGAAATGTAACCGCCCAGAGAATTTCCCGCCAGATAAAATTTTTCCAGTTTCATTTCATCAACGACTTTTTCGAAGAGTCTGACGGCTTCTTCTTTGCGGTACTGAGATTTATCAGGTGCCGGTCCGGTCAATCCGAAACCCGGAATGTCCAGCCGGATGATACGGTAACGATCTTTCAGCCTTGCCGCCCATCCGTCCCAGGTATGCAGAGACGCGCACACACCGTGAAGCAGGATTAAAACCGGGCCCTGTCCCTCATCTTTATAGTGAATTTTCATGTCGTCAATTTCGATGATTTCCGATTCCTGGTCGGCATATTTGATTTTTAATTGTTCCACCGGCATGCTGTTCATTCCCAGCGATGTACAACCGAATGCGGCGGCGATCATGCAGAATAACAGAAATAGAATGAGCTGTTTGATGCTTATCATTGAGCGTCTCCTCGAATGTATTTACTGAACGGAAATAAAAAATTTGGAAAAAACTATATGGCTTTCATTTTTCCATGTCAATGAATTATTCGACGCACGACTCCCCGCCATCTATGACCGGCGGTTATAGAAAAAAATTTTTTGACCAAATAAATATTGTCAAATTTGTTCTCATGCTTTATATTATAATCAAACATTCAAACTCAATAATGTCAGAAAGGAGTATGTTTATGAAAACGTATGCCATTAAGTATCTGGAGCTGGCTGAGAAACATGCGGAAAAGGTAGCGGCAAGGTGGTTGAAAGACGTCAAAAGCAACGCTAAAACACCAACGTATAAAAGTTTGAATGAAGAAGAGATCACCCGTCAATGTGTCCGGTTTTATCAGAACTTCAGCAAAATGTTCCTTGATGAGAAAATCACCGATGATGTGCTGAGATATTTCCGCGGTTATGCGCAGGACAGTTTTGCGATGGGCATTCCCGCCAAAGAGACGATTTATGCTCTGATCCTGATGCGAAGACATATCTGGCTGTACGCCGAATTTCAGGCTATCTTTACTTCCGGCATTGATCAGAGGCAGGCATTGGATACTCTCGGACGTACAATTTTATTGTTCGACTATGCCTGTTATGAAGTGACCAAAGAATACCAGGCGCTGATGAGAGAAGGAAAAAGGTAAAAATTAATAAAGACAAAAATTTATTTTTAAAGCCGGACTTAATCTCATAGAAAGGAGAACTTCTTATGGTAGATTCTATAAAATTACTGGATATCACGGAACAGAACGCCGAGGAAATCGCTGAACATTGGGCTATGGAGGTTCAAAAAAATAGTCGAACAACTCATTATCGGAATATCAAAAAGGAAAAACTGATTATCTACGCGATTGATTTTTACCGTAATTTAAGAAAATTACTCGTTCCCGATGATCGTGTCGAATATACCCAGGAGTATTTCCGGAAATATGCGAAAAAATGTCACGAAATCGGTCTTCCCCTGCAGGAAGCGATTTACGGACTGGTGCTGATGCGCCGTCATATGTGGCTTTACGCTGATTTTCAGGCAATTTTTATTGATGCTCTGGAACACAATCAGGCCATCGACAGTATCATGAGAATCATGCTCATGATGGATTACGCCGTATATGAAATTACGCAATATTACCTGGAAACTGCAAATAAATGATTTGTGAATAAAAAATGATTAAAAAAATCCCCGGATTGAGAGCAATTATTCCGGGGGTTTTTTTTGTTTTTGCAGCCGGGCAATGGATTGGCCGAATAAGAAGATGGCGTCTATAAGTATTTGTTATAATGTCGGTATTTGATTGGTTCATTGAAGCAGACACGTAAAATGCTCAAATAGTATAAATTTGTTGACAGAGTCAGTTTTGGGATGTATAAGACTTCAAAATGACTTTCGGTCATGAGTGTTTAATTTTAAAATATTACATCAAAATTAATCGTGGTTTTGTCGGAAACTCATCAGGGAAAGCATTTTTTTAAGGAGAAAGGTAGTCGCTCTGTCGGAACGAGCAAAAAAATATAATTAACAAAGTTTAAGGAGGATTATATGGCGAGTTTGTGGGTTGATTTACGGGATATTAAATTCCAGTTGTTTGAAGTATTAAAGATTGAGGAAACATTGTTAGGCAAAGGCCGTTACAAAGATTTTGATGCAGATACATGCATGATGGCTCTTGATGCGGCAGCAAAATTTGCAGAGAACGATATTGCTCCCACCTATCCTGATGAGGTTCATCGTAAACCGGTCGAGGCGACATTTGACAAAGGCAAAGTAACGACGCCCGAAGCATATAAGAAATTATGGAAACTTTATTGCGAAAACGGCTACATGGCTATGGCTGACCAGCCGGAAGTCGGCGGACAGGGATTCCCCGCCGTTATCGCCGCCGCCGCCGCAAATATGTTTTTGGCCTGTAATCAGGCATTTGTAATGTATCCCGGTCTTTCCCACGGTTGTGCGAGATTGATGGAAGACTTCTTCCAGCATCCGTTTCGCGACATCATTCTGGAAAAAATGTACACCGGAGAATGGGCGGGAACGATGTGTCTGACCGAACCGGGTGCGGGATCTGATGTCGGTGCTTTAAAAACCACCGCCAAGAAGAATGCAGATGGTACCTACTCTATCGTCGGCACCAAGAGCTTCATCTCCGCCGGTGATCATGATCTGACTCCGAACATCATTCATCCCGTTCTGGCCAGAATCGAGGGCGATCCCAAGGGAACAAAGGGCATCTCCATTTTCATGGTTCCCAAATTCAGATTCAATGAAAAGGGCGAGATTGGAGAAGCAAACGATGTGCAGTGCGGCAACATTGAAAGCAAAATGGGTATCCACGGCAATGCCACCTGTACACTGAACTTCGGTTCAGACAACAAGTGCATCGGTTATCTGATGGGTGAAGAACGTCAGGGTATGCCGATCATGTTCCATATGATGAACGAAGAACGTCAGGGCGTCGGCATGATGGGCGCATCTCTTGCGATGGCCGCTTATCTGCATGCTCTGGATTACGCCAAACAGAGAATTCAGGGCCAGGACGTCATCATGATGGCCATGAAGGTTGAAGACGCACCTGCCGTGCCGATCATTAAACATCCGGATGTCCGCAGAATGCTGCTCAAACAGAAAGCCATTTCCGAAGGTCTGCGCCTTCTGGCATATTTCTGCTACTTCTGCATGGATAATGAATTCAACGCAATGATCGATGGTAATGAAGAGCAGAAAGAATTCTGGCATGGTCTGATCGAAGTTCTTACGCCGATCGTCAAATCCTATTGTACAGAAAAAGGCCAGGACAGCATCGAACTGGCCGTGCAGTGTTACGGCGGTTACGGTTTCTGCCGTGAATACCCCGTCGAGCAGATGATGAGAGATAACAAGATCAATCTGATTTATGAAGGGACCAACGGTATCCAGGCTCTTGACCTGCTGGGACGTAAACTGGGCATGAAGAGAGGCGCTTATTTCATGAACCTGCTGGGCGTTACCAAGGAAGCTATTGAAGAAGGCAAGAAAATCGATGCTTTCAAGAAGGAAGCCGAGACCGTAGAGAAAGCCCTGAATGCCTGTGCTGAAACGGCTCTGGCCTTCTCCAAGATGATCAAAACCACGCCTTTCGTTCCGCTGATTGGCGCCTGCGATTTTCTGAACTGCCTGGGTGACGCGCTTGTCGGTTGGCTGCACCTCAGAATGGCTCTGGTTGCGATTCCCAAGTTCTTCGCAGCAGATACCGGTGAAATGGACAAAGCCTTCTATCGCGGCAAGATTGAAGCTGCCCGATTCTTCATTAACCGTATTACGGGACTGGTCATTCCTCATCTGGAAAACCTGAAGCAGGATGAACAGAGTGCGATGAACATTCCTGAAGAATCATTTGCTGTATAAAAATGATTTTTTATAAATGAATTTCCGGAACGGGGAGGCTTCAAGCCTCCCCGTTTTTTTTAGTGACACTCGCTAAGCGCGAATGTAATGACGCGCGAAGCGCAAGTGGAACTATCCCC
>DAOPVC010000004.1:0-67076 GCA_035350895.1 Smithella sp.
CGCAACCTGCTGATTACAAATCAGCTGCTCTACCGATTGAGCTACGCCAGCAAATCCCATCAATAAAACTTTAATATCAACAACTTACGCTATAGAATGTAAAAAAAACACACCTACACCTTCAAGCGAATTGCGCAATCTAATTTTTAAAGATGCTTTTGTCAAGTAAATTTTTTAAAAAATGGTGGATAAAATGAATGTTCTTCAAGAAAATCCAAATAGATATAGATTAAAGATATCTTCATCCATGTTGCGTAAAATTTTTTACAATAACATTCATTGCCTCGACAGACGGTTTCACTATCTTAATTCGTTTTGACATCGATCGAATATATGCTTCTCTCTTTTGTTGCCAGAAAATGGAATTTATCAGGCGCGTCGAAAACAAATCCCCCTTTTTCTAAAGATAAAATGCTATCGTATTTATTAATCTCCTTTTCATTGATAACGGCAATCTGTTTGTTTTCCGATTGGGCAACATACGCTATTTTCTTACTGTCCGGGCTGAAAACAAGAGTGCTGCTTCCCACACCATCGAAATGCCTGCCCTCTTTTCCATCGATAACCACAAAACGCTTCTTCCCCGACTGCGCTCCATAGGCCAGGTGCTTGCTGTCCGGACTGAAAATAACGGAGCCATTACCAATATTATTGTAATTTTTTTCCTCTTTGCCATTGACAACCACGGAGAACTTACCCTTCACTATTTGAGCGATGTAAGCCAATTGTCTGCTGTCGGGACTGAAAACCACGGTTGAACCAATTCTCTCATATCCCTTGCCCTCCTGTCCGTTGACGACGAGAAAACGCTTTTTGTCCGACATGGTCTGGTAGGCAATGCGACTGCTGTCCGGGCTGAAAACAATATTATCGCCGATGGCATCATAATATTTGTTTTCCTGCTCATTAACAACTACCGTCCATTTACCGGATGATTTGGCGACATAAGCCAATTGCTTGCTGTCCGGACTGAAAACAAAACTATCGTTGATCTCATCATATTTCTTGCCTTCCCGTCCGTCGAAAATTAAATAATGTTTTTTGTTTGACTGAACTTTATAGGCCATTCGATTGCTGTCGGAGCTGAAAATGATGCGATTACCGACACTGTCATAAGGGTGACCTTCTTTTCCGTCAACAACCACAAATTGCGTTTTCCCCGATTGAACCCCGTAGGCCAGATGTTTGCTGTCTGGACTGAAAACAATATTGGAGCCGATGCCGCCTTCATAATACTTTCCTTCCTTGCCGTCGATCACCATAAAACACTTGCTGCCGGCTCTGGCCGCATAGGCAATACGTTGGCTGTCCGGGCTGAAAACGATCGTTGATCCGACGACATCGTAGTGTTTGCCTTCCATACCATCAACAACAACAATCTGCTTGTTACCTGCCTGCGCCCGATAGGCAAAATGTTTACTGTCCGGACTGAAAATAACATTGGAACCAATGCCGTCATAACGTTTCTGGGGCTGGCCGTCCACAATAACAAATTGCTTATCTCCCTCTCGGGTCGCATAAGCCACGCGCCTTCCGTCGGGACTTGCCGTTAAGACCACTGGAATAAAATCAAACTTCAAAAGTAATTTTTCCGATACAGATGCCCGGGTGTTTCTATCCTCCGCAAAAGAATTCAAGCTGCAAACCGCAAGCAAAAAGAGCCCCGATAAAAACAAGATTTTTCTCAACATATTTACGATAATCCCCTTATTGAATTTAAACAAAAAAACAACTCATTAAAACAACTTTCTTGCCTGTTGTTTCTTTCATCACCGTGAAGAAATTTTATTTTTTGTTTTATTAGTCTATTTCGTTGTCACATGCAAACATATTCTTAAATTCGAATCACTGATGAAAATTTCCCCGAAATGGTAATTTTATCAATGACCCGGAAAAAATATTTTGACAAGATTTATTTTTTACATTAAAATGTCACGAATTTGGGAAAAGGCATAAATATAAACGATGTCGGGAACAATGAAAAAACAAATTTTAATATTGAACATTCTGCCTCTTCTTCTGGGACTCGCGCTGTTGCGCCTTTTACTAAAGGCCACCCGCCCATCGTTTTTAGGTCATCATTAGGACAGCAAAATAATGGATTACCTAAAAGGCCGTGGGTAAAAACCACGGCCTTTTTTATTATATAAAGGTACATATCCCGATAGCCTATGGCTACGGGATCAATTCCTAATAGTCATTAGAAGGAGATACTGCTATGAAAAAAGATAAAAATCGCGTTTACATTTTCGATACAACATTAAGGGACGGCGAACAATCCCCGGGATACAGCATGAATACAGAGGAAAAATTGATGCTCGCCCGTCAACTCGAAAGGCTGGGCGTCGATATCATCGAGGCGGGATTTCCCATCGCGTCCGAAGGGGACTTTGACGCTGTCCGGCAGATTGCGCGGGAGATTAAAAAATCTCAGGTGGCCGGCCTTGCCCGTGCCAATAAGATCGACATCGACCGCGCCTGGCAGGCGATAAAAGACGCCGTGCATCCCCGTATCCATACTTTCATTTCTTCATCGGATATTCATTTGAAATATCAACTCAAGAAAAGCCGGGAGCAAGTGCTTAAAGAAGCGGTTGCCGCTGTCAAACTGGCCCGTTCTTACACGGATAATGTCGAATTTTCGCCGATGGATGCCACGCGCTCGGATAAGGATTATCTGGTGGAAATGGTCTCCGCCGTTATTGATGCCGGGGCCGGCACGGTCAATATTCCCGATACCGTTGGTTATGCCATCCCGGAAGAATTCGGCAATCTGATCGCTTATCTTTTTGCCAACGTGAAAAATATCGATGATACGATTATTGCCACCCACTGTCATAACGATTTGGGTCTGGCTGTTGCCAACTCCCTGGCCGCCATCAGGCAGGGGGCACGCCAGATCGAATGCACCATCAACGGCATCGGCGAGCGGGCGGGCAATACGGCCATGGAAGAAGTGGTTATGGCGTTGCAAACCCGCAAAGATCTTTTCGGGCTTTACACAAAGATTAAGACAGATCAGATCTATAAAACGTCGCGGCTGCTCACGCAGATCACCGGCATATCGGTACAGCCGAACAAAGCCATTGTGGGCGCCAACGCTTTCGCACACGAATCGGGTATTCATCAGGACGGCTTGATCAAGGAGAAAATCACGTATGAAATCATGACCCCTCAATCCGTCGGGATCAGCGATACACATATCGTACTGGGCAAGCATTCCGGTCGCAACGCTATTTCACACCACTTAAAAAAAATGGGCTATCTGCTGAACGATGAACAAATCAACAAGGTCGCGGCAAGAGTTAAGGAACTGGCCGACATCAAGAAAGATATTTACGACGAAGACCTGGAGGTGATTCTTTCCGAAGAGATCTACCGGGGCGAGGATAAATACAGCCTGATTTACCTTAACGTTGTCAGCGGCAATGTAGCGATTCCCACAGCAACGATGGAAATGCAAATAGCCAAAGAAGTCGTCCGGGAAGCGGGATTCGGCAACGGTCCGGTTGATGCGACGTTTGCGGCTATCCGCAACATCACCAAAACCAATTATCCGCTGATGAAATATATTGTCAACGCCATCACGGGTGGATCGGACGCGCAGGGCGAAGTTACGGTACAACTGAAATACAATGGTCATTCCGTTGTCGGTCGCGGGGCGCATCCCGATGTTATTGTCGCGTCCGCCAAAGCCTATATCAATGCGCTGAATCGTCTCGAATTTTTAAAAGACAATATTAAAAAGGTTAAAATTGTTGAATAAATACGTGAAATAAGTTAAAGACCGTTTCACTTTTCACAAGGAGAGTAAATCGTGGGCAACACTATTACGGAAAAAATTTTACTGGCTCATACAAAGCTGAAAAAAATATACGCCGGCCAGTTGATCAATGCGCGGGTTGATATCGCACTGGGCAATGACGTCACCGCTCCGATAGCTATTCATGAATTTTACAAGTCGGGCGGGACAAAAGTATTCAATAAAAACAAAGTAGCGCTGGTTCTGGATCACTTCACGCCGAATAAAGATATTAATTCGGCGCAACAATGCAAAACCGTGCGTGAGTTTGCCGCCCAGCAGAAAATAACTCATTTTTATGAAGGCGGAAATGTAGGCGTTGAACACGCCTTGCTCCCGGAACAGGGTATCGTTCTGCCGGGCGACCTGATCGTAGGCGCGGACAGTCATACCTGCACTTACGGAGCGTTGGGAGCATTTGCCACAGGGGTGGGCAGCACCGATCTGGCGGCGGTCATGCTTACGGGCGAACTTTGGTTTAAAGTTCCGTCATCGATCAAATTCGTCATTAACGGCAAATTACAAAAATGGGTTTCCGGCAAGGATTTAATTTTGCACATCATCGGACGCATCGGCGTGGACGGCGCCCTTTATCAGGCGATGGAGTTCACCGGAGACACCATCGGGAAACTGCCCATGGCCGACAGACTTTCGATGGCCAATATGGCGATCGAAGCCGGAGCGAAAAACGGCATTTTCGTTCCCGATAACATTACGGAAGAATACGTTAAGAAAAGAGCCAAGCGCGATTACAAATTCTATTTTTCCGACGACGATGCCGCCTATACCGACATCCTGGAAATCGACGCCGCGACTATCGAGCCGCAGGTGGCCTTCCCCCATCTGCCGTCTAACGTCAGAGGGATCAGCAAAGCAGGCAGGGTGAAAATTGATCAGGCCCTGATCGGATCCTGCACGAACGGCCGGATTGAGGACTTGAGGATTGCCGCCCGGGTTCTGAAAAATCGCAACGCGGCAAAAGACGTACGATTGATTATTGTTCCGGCAACTCCGGAAATTTATAAGGCGGCGCTGAAAGAAGGATTGATTGAGACTTTCATGAAAGCCGGAGCCGTCATCAGTCCGCCGTCATGCGGTGCCTGCCTGGGCGGTCACATGGGAATTCTGGCGGCCGGAGAAAGAGCGGTCGCGACAACGAACCGAAACTTCATCGGCCGGATGGGACATCCGAAAAGTGAAGTTTATCTGGCGAATCCGGCCGTGGCGGCCGCTTCCGCCGTGCTGGGAAGAATTGCTTCTCCGGAAGAATTATAAGAAAGCATCCATGTCCCACTTAGCTTCGCACGTGGGATAATTCAACTTGCAGATATTACTGCGCTACGCTTGTAATATCTGAGTTTCATTAAAATTTGGGACTCATTACAACTTACAATCTTCTATACACATTGTTTCTGAAGATTGAGTCTCATTAAAAAGGATTTTTACCATGATATTCAAAGGAAGAGTTTGGAAATTTGGAGACAATATCGACACAGACGCGATTATTCCGGCGCGTTATCTGACGACATCCGATCCTAAAGAGCTGGCGGCTCACTGCATGGAAGACGCCGATCCCGATTTTGTCGCCAAAATGAACCCAGGCGACATTATTCTGGGCGGGGAAAACTTCGGGTGCGGCTCTTCGCGAGAACATGCACCCATTTCAATAAAAGCAGCCGGCGTTTCCTGCGTTATCGCCAAGAGTTTCGCCCGTATTTTTTACCGCAACTCCTTCAATATGGGGCTGCCCATTTTCGAATCCCGCGAACTGGCGGACGCGATTGCAGAGGGAGAGGAAATCCGCGTGGACAGCGCCGCGGGAACGATAACCGTCACCGGTTCTCACCAGACCTTCCGGATCAATCCGATTCCTCCTTTTATGGAAGAGCTGATTGCCGACGGCGGTTTGATGAAACATATTGTCAGGGAGAGAGAGAGCAAATCACGGGCATGAACCCTAAATCAAGTTTTAAAACGGCAACATAGTGAGTGATGGGTATCATACCCTCCGCTATGCGGGATTGTTTCCAATAGCGTTTAGCTATTAGATAATTCGACTAAAAAACTTCAATGCGCTTTGCTTTTGAAGTTTTAGTCTCATTACAACTTACCAAATGCGCTGCGCCTATAGTGACCTTAGGTTATGTGCTTACGGAATTGGAGTTTCACAATGAAGAGAGAGCGTTTTAAAATTGCTGTTTTTGCCGGTGACGGCATCGGCCGGGAAATCATGAAAGAAGCGCTGAAAATTATAAAAATTATCTCCGACGATAAGAACATTCATTTTCAACTCCATGAGGGGCTTGCCGGCGGCTGCGCTTACGATCGTTTCGGCACGCCGCTGCCGGATTCCAGCCTTCAACTTGCCCGGCAAAGCGACGCCGTTTTACTGGGAGCCGTTGGCGGACCGCAATGGGAAAATCTGGATTACAGTATCCGGCCGGAAAGAGCGCTTCTGGGATTGCGCGGCAGCCTGGGCATTTATGCCAACTTACGACCGATTGTCGCTTTCGATGAACTTCTGGATGCCTCCCCGCTGAAACGATCCATTGTGCAGGGCATCGATATCATGATTGTCCGCGAATTGACCGGCGATGTCTATTTCGGCAAACCACGCGGCATCAAACAAGGGAAAAACGGAAAACGGAAGGGTGTCAACACGATGGTTTATTCCGAAGATGAAATTCGTCGCATCGCCGTCCGCGCTTTCGAAATAGCCCGCACACGCAGAAAGAATCTCCTCTCGGTAGACAAAGCCAATATTCTCGAAACGATGGAACTCTGGCGGAATGTGATCACCGACGTCGGCCGGAGCTATCCGGATGTAACGCTGCAACATATGTATGTCGACAACTGCGCTTTGCAGCTTATCCGCAATCCGGCTCAGTTTGACGTTATTGTCACGACCAATTTATTCGGCGACATATTGAGCGATGAAGCCGCCATGCTAACCGGCTCCATCGGCATGCTTCCATCGGCCAGCCTGGGGAAAAAATCCGCCTTATATGAACCGATTCATGGATCGGCGCCGGACATAGCCGGTCAGAACGTGGCCAATCCGCTGGCCATGATTCTTTCAGTGGCGTTGATGCTTCGTTATTCCCTGTCCATGCCCGCCGAAGCCCAGCTGATCGAGAACGCCGTCACTGAAACACTGAAAGAAGGATTCAGAACGCGGGATATCCATCAACCGGATAAAAAGCTTGTCAGCACCGCGGAGATGGGCGATCATGTCGCAGAAAATCTGCGCAGACTTCTGAATTAAAAAGACCAACGCGGTTGCAGGCAATCATCGCAAGGTGAAGAAAATGGGATCTGTTGTTTTTCTGGAAAAAATATTCATGGAGCCTCCCCGCGAAAAAATATACCAACGGCTCGGCTACAAAAAAAGAACAACCACGCTCTCATCCGACCAGCAAAAGCAAACGGATATTTTCATCCGGGAAGCGGCTTCTGTCATTTCTCTCCGGGGGGTTTTCTTACGCCTGCCCATTGTTCATCATGACGGAAAAACAATATTTTTGTCGGAAAACATTCAACTCAGCAGCGAAAAGCTGTGTGTGTTTCTGCGCGACTGCCGCGAAGCTGTCCTGATGGGCGCAACGGCAGGCAATGCCGTTATGGAAGCCATCAGGGAAAAAACGCGTCAAGATGACCTGGCAGCGGCGGTTGTTTACGACGCCACCGCCAGTGAAATGACAGATGCGACACTGGACTGGATTATGAATTATTTAAACCGGCTTCTTCGCCGTGAAGGGAAATCCCTTTTGCCGCGCCGTTTTTCCGCGGGCTATGCCGATTTCAATCTGGAAAATCAAAAAACAATTTACGACAAACTGCAGATGGAAAAAATCGATGTAAAAATCAATCCAAGCTATCTGCTTTTACCCGAAAAATCAGTTACCGCCGTCGGCGGCATATGCGGATAAAAGCAGATATGGAATCGATCGGTTTTTTTATTTTTCGATTCCGTACTTCACCCTGGCTATTATTGGTTGACACACTAGCGATAAAATTTTATAGTTCAACATCAATTAAAGCTATATTTCACAATCAACAACGCATCGCATGGAAGAAATTTGATTTCAAACCCTTTCCTTCGGTTTTATCCGGTATGGTAAGTTATGGAGAACAACACGGGATCCAAATCCGACAAACAATCAAGACTGCATGTGTTAATCCTGGACGATTCTGAAGATGATGCAATGCTCATCGTCCGCGAACTTGTCAAAGGCGGCTACAAACCCGTGTATGACAGGATCGAAAGCGCAACCGCACTGCAAACAGCCCTGCAAGAAAAACCATGGGACATCATTCTTTGTGATTACAGCATGCCGGGTTTTAATGCTCCGGCGGCAATAAATCTGTTAAAAAAATCCAGGGCAGATATTCCCATCATCATTGTTTCGGGAACGGTCGGTGAAGAAACGGCCATCGAATGCATGCGTTTGGGCGCTCAGGATTATGTGATGAAAACCAACCTGTCCCGTCTTTGTCCGGCTATAGCACGAGAGATCGAGGAAACAAAAAACAAACGCAATCAAAACATTGCCGAGGCAAAACTCCGGCAGAGTGAAGAAAAATACCGCAATATTCTTGAACACATGCAGGAAGGGTATTTTGAAGTCGATCTGGCCGGCAACTTTATTTTTCTGAACAATACGGTGTGCAAAACCTTGGGTTATTCCCGAGAGGAACTCATCGGAATGAATAATCGTCAATATACGGATGAAAAAGAATTAAAGAAGATTTTTCAGGCATACAACAACGTTTATACCACCGGCAAACCAATTCAAGAACTAACTTGGATTGTTCACCAGAAAAACGGCGGGAAAAGATATATTGCCGGCTCTGTTTCCTTAAAGAAAGATGAAGCCGGGAAACCAATTGGATTTACCGGAATGGTCCGGGATGTCACCGAGCAAAAACAGATTGAAGAAAAATTGCGGGAAGAGGAACGCAGATTCAGAACCCTTGCAGATCAATCGTCGGATATTATTCTGCTGGTCAATCGGAACGGCATTATCACTTATGAAAACAAGGCCGTTCATAAGATTTTGGGATACCAGCCGGAGGAAAGAATCGGAGCAAACGCTTCATACAATATTCATCCGGATGATCTGAAAAACAATACCGAAGAATTCAGGAAAATATTCGCGGATGCAAACGCTCCTGTTTTACGAACGGAGGTTCGCATCCGCCACAAAGACGGTAGCTGGCGCACATTCGAAGAAGTGGCCAGCAGCCTTTCCAGGGATCATTTTGTCGAACTGGTCATTATAAACCTGCGCGACATCACCGAACGCAAGCGTTTTGAAGAGGCTTTAAGAAAAAGCGAACTGATGTTTCGCAGTCTCTTCCAAAACAATCCGGTGGGAGTTTTCCTGCTGAAAGACAGAAAATTTCTGGAAGTCAATCCGGCGCTCTGCAAAATGACCGGATATGCTCCGGAGGAACTTATCGGGCAATCCGTCAGTGTCGGCTACAGCTCTGATCAGGAATTTGAACGCGCGGGCAAAATACTTTACAAACAAGTCCTGGAAAAAGGTTCCGGGTTTACCGAGGCCCGCCTGAAACGCAAGACCGGTGAAATTTTCGAAGCGTTGTTATACATTGCCCCCGTCGATCCGCAGGACAGCTCGCTGGGATATGAAGGAGCCATGCTTGATATCACCGAGCGCAAAAAAACGGAAAATGCTCTCCGCGAAAGCGAACGGAAATACCGCAACATCTTTGAAAATGCCATGGAAGGCATTTATCAGGCGACCAATGAAGGCGATTTTATAACGGTCAATACCGCTTTCGCCCGGATGGCCGGATATGAATCTCCGAAAGATTTGATCGAATCCATCAGGAATATTTCGACCCAGCTTTATGTTCATCCGGAAGACCGGGAACGATTTCTGGGAATCAGAAAGACGAAAGGGTTTGTGGATAACTTTGAGGTTGAATTCTACAAAAAGGATGGAAGCACTTTCTGGGTCGTTATCAATGCCCGGGCCGTCAAGGATGACGCCGGGAACGCTTTGTATACGGAGGGGCTTATCGAAGATATTACGCTTCGGAAACGGGCGGAAGAAGATCTTCGAGAGAGTCTTGAAAGACTGAAGAAAGCGGTCAACACCACCATTCAAGTTCTGGTGTCCGCCCTGGAAGTAAGAGATCCCTACACCGCCGGACACCAGTCCCGGTCAGCGGATCTGGCCTGCGCCATCGCCGCAGAGATGGGATTGTCTCAGGAAAAGATCGACGGAATCCGCATGGCGGGCGTGATTCATGATATCGGGAAAATATCCATCCCGGTCGAAATACTGTCCAAACCATCGAAGCTGACAAATCTTGAATTTTCTCTGATCAAAGAACACTCCCAGAGCGGATTCGAGATGCTTAAGGATATTGATTCTCCCTGGCCGCTGGCGGAAATTGTTCAGCAGCATCATGAACGCATCAACGGAACCGGTTATCCGAAAAATCTAAAAGGAGATGAAATTCTTCTTGAAGCCCGCATTCTTACTGTTGCCGACGTTGTGGAGGCTATGGCATCCCACCGTCCCTATCGCGCTTCGCTGGGCATCGAAACCGCCCTGGAAGAAATCGAAAAAAACAAAGGCATTCTTTATGATGAAGCCGTTGCCAACGCCTGCCTGAAATTATTCCGCGAAAAAGGCTATGTTCTGGAATAACACCCGTCCCGGCCATGAAATGAAATTTGCAGAAAAGTAATCATTGAGGTATAAGAACTTCAAAATCTGACAGCTTGTGTTTCGGGGGATAACGTGGCTGAACTTGCTAATGTAAAAAATATTTTAACTAAAAAAATTGTCATTCTGGACGGGGCTACCGGAACCGAACTGCAGAAAAGGGGCCTTCCGCCGGGGGTTTCTCCGGAAATCTGGTGTCTGGAAAATCCAGGAATTATCGCCGATGTTCACACGTCTTACATGAAAGCGGGTGCGCAGATCGTTTACACCTGTACTTTCGGAGCCAATCGTTTCAAACTCAAACAATATGGAGCAAAGCAAGACGTTTATGCCATCAACCTCGAACTTGCCCGGCTGGCGAAAAAAACCTGCGGCAACAAAGCGCTTGTTGCCGGAGATATCGGGCCGACCGGCCTGTTCGTCGAACCTTTCGGGCCGCTGACGTTTGAAGAGGCCGTCAATGCATTCAAAGAACAGGCGCGCGGATTAATCGACGGCGGATGCGATCTAATCGTTATCGAAACCATGATTGACATTCAGGAAGCGCGCGCCGCCCTGCTGGCCGTCAAAGAAATTGCCGATATTTTCACGGTGGTTTCCATGACGTATGAAAAGGACGGTCATACATTGGGAGGAACGCCTCCCCCGAGCGCCCTGATCACCCTGCAGAGCCTGGGAGCGGACGCCGTGGGCTGCAACTGCTCCGCCGGACCCGAACAAATGGTTGATTTCATCGCGGCCATGAAGCCTTTCGCCACGGTGCCGCTTGTGGCGAAACCCAATGCCGGCATGCCCCGTCTTGACGGCGGCATAACCGTCTTTGAAATGAACGCAAAAACCTTTGCCGATTTCAGCGTCAAACTGGCGGCCGCAGGCGCCAATATGCTGGGCGGCTGCTGCGGAACCACACCGGAGCATATCCGGGCGTTGAAAGGTTCGGTGGCGCGGAAGAAACCTGTTTTACCTCTCGTCAAATCGATCTCCGCCCTCAGTTCGGCGCGCCGATTCCTGGACATTCGAGAAAACGATCCTCTTTACGTTGTCGGTGAACGAATCAACCCCACGGGTAAAAAAGCCCTGCAACAGGAGCTGATGGAAGGCAAACTATCCATCATCCGGCAGATGGCCCAGGAGCAGGAAACCCAGGGCGCCGCTCTGCTGGATGTCAACGTCGGTCAGCCCGGCATTGATGAAGTCCAAACCATTAAACATGTGATCAGTCTTCTTTCCGCCTCCAGCGGTCTGCCTCTGGTCATCGATTCCTCCCGGATCGAAACCATTGAAGCCGCTTTGCGTCTCTATCCCGGAAGAATGATGATCAATTCCATTTCCGGAGAAAAGGAAAAACTGGACAAACTCCTGCCATTGGCTGCCAAATACGGGGCAATGTTTATTCTGTTGCCGCTGACCGGTGGCGAAATTCCCCGCACGGCGAAAAAACGACAGGCGGTCATCGAAAATATATTCCGCAAGGCGCAGAAATTCGGATTTACCAAAAACGATTTTGTGGTTGACGGACTGACGATGGCCATCGCTTCCGACCCCGGTGCCGCCCGGGAAACGCTCGCAACCATCGACTGGTGTAAAACGATCTTCCGATGCAAAACAATTCTCGGTCTTTCCAATGTTTCCTTTGGGATGCCGGCCCGCCCCTGGATAAACGCCGCATTCCTGGCGATGGCTCAATACTGCGGCCTCACGATGGCCATTGCCAATCCGGCCAGCGTCGAATTTATGAATGTCAACAAAGCCGGAGATGCCCTGACGGCCAGAGAGAAGGCTTCCTTCCATTTTATCAACCATTTTTCCCGGCAGGAACCCGTTTCCGCCCCGGTGGCCACGGCATCAGCACCGCCGGAAGAAAAGGTGGGACAGGCCATCACGGCAGGAGACAAAGACGGCATCATCGCGCTGATTGACCAGGCGATGAAATCGGGAAAAACGGCGTCCCAACTGGTTGACGATTACATGATTCCCGCTATTGTGCGCGTGGGCGATCTTTATGAGAAAAAAATTTATTTTCTGCCGCAACTTATGACGGCGGCTGAAACCATGAAAAAAGCGTTGTCTCATCTCGATCCGCACTTGAAAAAAGCAACGGCCGTCAACAAAGGGAAAATTCTTTTGGCCACCGTTCGCGGCGATATTCATGATATCGGGAAAAACATCGTCGCTCTGCTTCTGCGAAATTACGGTTATCAGGTCATTGACCTCGGCAAAGACATCTCCGACCAGAGCATTGTTGACGCGGCAAAAAAAGAAAAACCGGACATCATCGGCCTTTCCGCCCTGATGACCACAACCATGATCAACATGAAGGATATCATCAATCTGGCCCGCGCTCAGAACATCCGGACGGATTTTCTTATCGGCGGCGCAGTCGTCACCGATCATTACGCTCAATCCATCGGAGCGTTCTATGCCCGGGACGGCGTGGAGGCGGTCAAAGTGGTTGAAAAATTAGTCAAAAAAATCCGTATTGAGAAATGAACATCAATCTTCGCCATAAACAAACGGTGATCCTGTCGGCTGTGTTCTTTTCGGTGCTGCTCCATCTTACCGCCGCCGCCTTGATCGCTTTCGATTTATCCGATGCGCCCGCCGCTACTGATGACGTCAATGTTTTGCACACGGTTCTGGTTTCGCCCGATCATGAAAAGAAGAACGCTGTTATGGAGACGATCGGCCGTTCGGAGCAAACGGCACCGGCGCATCCACGCCCTGTCAGGGCGACAGTAGAGATTGAATCACCGGCCGGCACTTCGAATAACATTCAAATATCGCAGACCACAACGAGCACCGCCGCGGATCAGACAACGGCTGAAGGATCTGAAAAATTCACTTCCGCTGCGGACGAAAAATCCCCGGGGGTTCAAAACCGCCCGGTCAATGCGGCGGTTGAACAAACTTATCATGCCGGTCCCGCCGTGGCTTACCCCCTGTACAGAGAAAACTCACCGCCTGTTTATCCGGAAATCGCCCGTCTGCGCGGGTATGAAGGTATTGTTCTGATCTTCGCGGAAATTTTACCAAACGGACGGGTGGGTGAGGTCAAAATACGGAAATCATCGGGATATGCCATTTTGGACCAATCGGCGCTTCAGGCGATCAAACCCTGGAAATTCGAACCCGCCAGGAAAGCGGGCAATCCGTTTACGGCCTGGGTGGAATTGCCGATTAAATTCATCCTGAAAAATCATTCTCAATCATAAGTTTCATGCGACGGAGGAATAGCAATGACCATTGACAAAATGAAGGAACGGCTGGGAGAAATCATTCTGGAGAGATCGTTTAAATACAGTGAAAATCCTCCCTTTACGCTTGCATCCGGCAGGAAAAGCAATTTTTATTTCAATTGTAAACCGACGACGCTTGATCCTGAAGGAATGAATCTCATCGGTGCGATTATTTTCGACATGCTTAAAGATACCGGTATTACCGCGGCCGGCGGCCTTACGCTGGGCGCCGACCCCATAGCCAATGCGCTGGCCGTCATCTCTTATCAGAAAGGCAACCCGATTAAATCTTTCATTGTCAGAAAGGATGTTAAAGATCACGGCACCAAAAGCGCCATCGAAGGCAATGTCCGGGCCGGTGAAAAAGTCGCTATTATCGACGATGTCATTACAACCGGCGGCTCCACCATTACCGCGATTGAGCACGCCCGCCGGGCGGGACTCAGCGTCGAAATGGTTATCACGCTGATCGACCGCGAAGAAGGAGGCAGAGAAAACATTCTCCGGCACAGCGACAACATCAAATCCATTCTGACCAGAACCGACATCATGACCCTGCGTGATAAAAAAACAGCGGCAGACAAATAACGGCAATGCGAGGATCAGACGGTCAAATGTTTTTCAAGAAATCCAAAAAATATCAGCAAGGTGAATGTATGAAAAACAAGATATTGATTCTTTTCACGGCATCGTTATTAATTTTAACGGGATGCAGCGCGGCCATCAATCTGCAGGGAAAGGTCGCCGGCATCAGCTCCGGCAAGTTTTTTTACCAGGACGGCAACCTCGTGAGCGATTACAAAGCCGATATTGATGCGGTCTGGCAGGCCTGCGAAAAATCCGTGACCGACCTGAAAGCGAAAGATATCCGAAAGGAACGTAAAATTTCCACCGGCGTCATCACATCCGTTATTCAGGATGAGCGCGTCATCATCAAAGTGGAATATGCGGGCAGAGATCTGACATCGGTTTCCGTATTCGTCGGAACGATCGGCAACAGTATGGCTTCGCGTCTGATTCACGACAGAATCATCGGCAATCTGAAGATAAATTAATTCGCACCATGAATGAAACACCCCCCGGGAGAAGCAAAAAAGCCATTCCTATCTTTGCCTGGGCGTCCTTCTTGAATGACCTGGGTTCGGATATGATTTATCCGATCTGGCCGCTCTTTGTAACGTCTTTTACGGGAGCAAACATGGCAATGCTGGGGCTGATTGACGGCCTCGGAGAAGCCTTTGTTTCCATCTCCAAAGCGGCATCAGGATATATCTCTGACAGAATCAGAAAAAGGGAAATCTTTATCTGGTCCGGTTACATTTTGGGATCGGCGTCCCGTCTTGGTTACGCGCTTGCCCCGGCATGGCAGTGGCTGATCCCCTTAAAAATATTGGACCGTTCCGGGAAAATCCGTTCCGCTCCTCGTGACGCCCTGGTCGCCGATATTTCCACCGACCAGAACCGCGGCAGCAATTTCGGCTTGATGAAAGCCATGGATAATTTTGGGGCGGTTTGCGGTATTGTTGTTTGTCTGCTGCTTTTTGAAAAAATCGGATTTATGAATCTTTTTCTCATTGCCGCACTGCCCTCCCTTGTCAGCGCATTTCTGATTTATAAATACATCAAGGAAGATAAGATTTCAGACAAAAATATTTTTGCCGTTTTTACCTGGAAAAAATTGGATGCTAATTTTAAACTCTTTGTTATTCTCAATTCCATATTTACGTTGGGAGCATTCAGTTATTCCTTTTTGCTTATCTTTGCCGAAAAAAGCGGATTCAGGGCGATGTATCTGCCGGTTTTTTATCTGATCATCACGGTCACCGCAGCAATTTTTTCTTTACCCATGGGCAAGCTTTCCGACAGAATTGGAAGGAAAAAACTGATGTATCTGGCTTTCGGTTTATGGACGGCCGTCTGCATCAGCTTCATACTTTCCACGAACGCCTGGGTTGTTTTTGCCGTCTTTATTCTTTATGGATTGCACAAAGCGGCGCTGGAAACCGTGCAAAAAACCTATACGGCGGAACTTTGTCCGGAGTGCTTCAGGGCAACGGGCTTGGGCGTGTTTCAGATGGCGGTGGGCATCTGCGCTCTGCCCGCTTCAATGATTGCCGGTATTCTCTGGGATAAAATTGACATGCACACGCCCTTCTATTTATCTATGGCTTTGTCTCTGATTGCCTGCCTGATGCTTTTGTTTGTTAAAGAGAGTGATTGCGGGATGTAATGAAACCATTGCCCGCTTCCGCTAGGTCCGTTTAACCAGCAGCAAGCCTTTCAAATAACGCCCTTCGGGGTGCCCGAGAGCGACAGGATGATCCGGTCCGGCTTCGAGCCTCGACAAAACCTGCAAATCGGCCTTGGCGTCGCGAGCGGCAGCAAGAACAATTTTATAAAAAAGGTCTTCCTCGATTAAATTCGAACAGGAAAATGTGGCCAGCATGCCGCCCTGGGTCAGATGTTTTATCGCCTGTAAATTAATGTCTTTATATCCTCTTGCCGCTTTGGTCACATCCCTTTTTGTTTTGGCGAAAGCCGGCGGATCAAGAATAATCAGATTGAAGTTTTCCTGCGTATTGCGCAAATACGTAAAAACGTCCGCTTCGACGACCGGATAATTTTCAGCGGCAAACCAGTTCAGATGCAGATTTTTTCTGGCAGCCGCACACGCCGTCTTTGATATATCCAGCGACACAACTTTTTTCGCTCCTCCTTCCGCGCAATAGACGGAAAAAGCGCCGGTGTAGGCAAAACAATTCAGGACGAGAGCTTCGCGGCTCAACACTCCTATTGTTTCCCGGTTGACACGCTGGTCGAGAAAGAATCCTGTTTTCTGACCGGAAACAACATCGACTTCAAATTTCAAGCCGTTTTCCATGATCTCCAGAACGCCGGTTTCGCCTTCGCCGAAAACCACCCCGCTGACATTTTCCAGTCCTTCAATTTTACGCGACCGGCTGTCGCTCCGCTCGTAAATACACGTCGGTTTCAGCTGAGAAACAAGAGCGTTGAGAATATGATTTTTCTGTTTTTCCATGCCGGCCGTGGCTATGGAAAAAACCAGTGTCGTGTTATAGACATCAACAATCAGTCCCGGGAATCCGTCACCTTCGGCATTAATCAGACGATAGGCGTTTGTCTGCTCGCCGATTATTTTTTGCCGCAGTTTATAAGCATCGTGCAGGCGGGACTGCCAGAAATATTCAGAGATATTCTCTTCACATTTTTGCGTCAAAGCACGGAAGGAGATGTCTGTTGAAGGATTGAAAAAACCAAGCGCCACGCAATGGTCCGTCGAATCCTTCGCCAGAACAATATCGCCGGTGCGGGGATTTCCACGAACGGAGGCGATTGCGCCGGAAAAGATCCAGGGATGCCCGCGCAGCAGAGCTTCTTCCCGGCCCTTTTTCAAAATGATTTCCGGATATATTTTGTGAATCATGACGAAACAAAATATATTTTCCGGCTTGAAAATGCAAGACACATTATATTATAAGCATTTATCGATTTTTGAATTTACTTGACCGAACAGGGAGAGCAATGATGTATGCAGTCATCATGGCCGGAGGCAGAGGGGTAAGATTCTGGCCCCGCAGCAGAGAAAAAAAACCCAAACACCTTCTCGACATCACCGGCGAAAAAACGATCATTCAGGAAACCGTCGACCGGATCAAGCCATTGATTCCTCCGGCAAATGTTCTGGTCGTGACGGGGAAAAAACACGCCCGGAGTTTAATCAAACAGCTTCCGGAAATTCCTTCACGAAATATTATTATCGAACCGGAGGGAAAAAACACGGCAGCCTGCATCGGGCTGGCCGCTTTGCATATTCGACAAAGAGTCCGCGACGATGTCATGGTTGTCTTGCCGTCCGATCACGCCATTGCCGACCCTGGCAAATACCTTGCTCTCATCAAGGCGGCGGCTCGAACGGCCGCCGAAGAGAAAAGTCTGGTCACCATAGGCATTAAACCGACCGGCCCTCATACGGGATACGGTTACCTTGAAAAGGGCCTGTTGTTCAAAAAAATTAAAAATGAAAAAGTGTACCGCGTCAAATCAATCCGCGAAAAACCTGATTTTCAGACAGCCTGTAAATTTGTTCAAAGCGGTCATTTTTACTGGAACAGCGGTATGTTCATCTGGAAAACATCGGTAATCCTGCAGGAAATCGCCCGCTGGCTGCCTGAATTGTATGCAGGGCTGGGAAAAATCGATCAAGCGATGAACTCTCCGCGGGAAGCTTCCACGGTGGCCCGCGTCTATAAAACACTGGATTCCATATCCATCGATTACGGCGTTATGGAAAAAGCCGACAAGGTTTACCTTCTGCCGGGTGATTTCGGCTGGAGCGACGTCGGCAGCTGGGATTCGCTTTGGGATATATCGTCCAAAGATATCCAGGGCAATGTTATTTTAAATGAAAGCCGGGCGATCATTGAAAATTCGGCGGGATCGCTGATCTACAATCCCCAAAAACTTACCGCTCTGGTGGGCGTGAAAGATTTAATCATTGTTGAAACAAAAGACGCACTGCTGATATGTAAAAAAGGCTGCTCTCAGGACGTTAAAAAAATTGTCGACAGACTGGAAGCAAACAAACTGAGCAAATATCTTTAATACCGTTTCAAATAAACCGGTTTGCCTTTGATTGAGTTTCCCTGTTTTTCCAGTTCGCCGGTGATCATGGCAAGGGAAGTTTCCTGATCATCAAAGGTCACAATCAATATATCCCGGCTTTCGAATTGAAATTTTTTGACGCCCTGAATGTTTTTAAGGATAGAACTTATCCTTTGCTTGGACCCTCAGGCGGAACAGCCGGGTATGCTCATCTGAACCACAACTTCTTCCGCCGTCGCCATGTTCAGGAAAATCCCCAAAAAAATAAAAACAAAAAACAGGGTCAACGTCTTTTTCATCATCCGCCTCGTTGTTCATTTTGGCGATATCATAACTCCAATGACCGGTGGATTGCAATCATAAATACAATTGACAGCCCAGATTAAATTTGGGATAAAAATACCCCATACTGGTTTGGGAAAGCCTATAAAATATGATTACCATATCTGATTCGCCCTTGATTTTAGCTTCCGCTTCGCCGCGTCGACAGGAAATGCTTCGCGCCGCCGGATTGAATTTTAAAATCATTCCGGCTCATGTCAACGAAAAATATCTTCCCGGAGAAAGTCCGCAAGAGCATGTTCGCAGGCTTTCGCGTAACAAGGCGGCCGTGGTCGCCTTGGAAAAACAAAATGCCTGGGTTTTAGGAGCGGATACCATTGTCGTTATTGACGGCATGGTTTTGGGCAAACCCCGCAACAGGACACAAGCGGCAACCATGCTCAAAAGATTAAGCGGACGAGAGCATAAAGTTTTTACCGGATTCACAATTGCCCGGATGGCTTCCGGAATCTGCACAACGAAGGTGGTTCAATCCTCCGTTCGTTTCAAAACAATCACCCCCGATGAAATGAACGGGTACGTCAACTCGGATGAGCCCTACGACAAGGCCGGCGGATATGCCATCCAGGGACAAGGCGCATTTTTCATCCGATCCATCCGCGGATCATACACAAACGTCATCGGCCTGCCGCTTTGTGAAGTTTTGGAAATTCTTAAAAAACTGCACGTCATTAAATTTAACGCACCGGAGCGCTGAGTGGTCTGCTCAAAATCGAATTCAGAAGACTGATAAAAATTTATGGACACAGGAATCGCCTTCACGATCGCTACAATAAAACAGAGAATCGCCGCGGCCGCCGCAAGGAGCCACCGTCCGCCGGATTCCGTAAAACTTCTGGCGGTAACCAAAACCGTTCCCCTGATGCTCATTGAAGAGGCGATCAACGCCGGCGTTACGGCGATCGGCGAAAATTATGTTCAGGAGGCGAAAGAAAAAATAACCGCCCTCGGCCGTAAAACAGAATGGCACATGATCGGGCATCTTCAGACCAACAAGGCCAAATATGCCGTGAAGCTCTTTGATTACATTCATTCGGTTGATCGTCTGGACCTGGCCGTGGAAATCGATAAACGGGCGGGGCTTGCCGGAAGAAAAATCAATATTCTCATTGAAGTGAATGTCAGCGGAGAAAAATCGAAAAACGGCATTGAAGAAACAAAGGCCATCGGCCTGCTGAAAGCCATTTCCGGATTGGAAAACATTGCGGTCAAAGGACTAATGACAATGGCGCCTTATTCGTCCGATCCCGAAAACTCCCGTCCCTGTTTTTCCGGACTCAGAAACCTTCAGCAGAAAATCATCAGGGAAGGCATTGCGGGCATCCGGATGGATGAACTGTCCATGGGCATGACCGATGATTTTGAAATAGCCATTGAAGAAGGAGCAACCATCGTGAGAATCGGCCGGGCGATTTTCGGAGAAAGAAACAAATAAGTCATAACCGTCCGCGAAAACCGGCACTGTTTTTATCGCAAGAAACCGATCAATGATTAATTGATCGTCTGTCTGTTGCTGTCTATAAAATTTTTAGCGGTTTTCTTGTAAACTTTCAGGCAGGCATCCACAACGGTGGGGTCATACGTAATCCCCTTATGCTTGATAATCTCCTCAATCGCCGCGTCAACGCCCAGCGCCGGACGGTAAGGCCGGTAGGAAGCCATGGCGTCAATAACGTCAGCGACGCCTATAATCCGCGCTTCCAGAGCAATTTGTTCTCCTTTTAAGCCTCGCGGATAGCCGGACCCGTCAATTCGTTCATGGTGTTGATAGATAACTTCCGCCACCGGATAAGGAAATTCTATGTTGACCAGAACATCGTTGGCCACTTTGCAATGCGTCTTGATGATTTCTCTTTCCAGATTGCTCAGGGCGCTGGGTTTGGTCAGTATTTCCGACGGCACCGATATTTTTCCAATATCATGAAGCGTGGCGGCAATGTGAATGAAAGCAACCTGTTCCTCGGGCAATTTCATTTCCCGTGCGATCTTGCAGGCGATCTTGGCGACCTGATCTTCATGTCCGGATGTATAGGGATCACGTGTTTCGATAATTTTGGACAGTGTTTTGACAATCCCATCCAGAATAATCTGTGATTTTCTGTAACTATCCTTAAGTTTTTCAGTCTGGATTAAAAGGTCTTTTGTTTTCTCCATAGCCTTTCTTTCCAGCTTTTTATTCAATTGAGTCAATTCCTTGTTTTTATCTTGGACCAATTCCACAAGGCGCTTGTTTTCCGCCAGTATTTCTACTTTGGACAGGGACTGTTTGATGTGCAGCAGGATTTCTTCTTCATGCCAGGGCTTCGTAAAATATAGATGAACCCCTCCCTTATTGATGGCTTCGATAATGGCATCGGAATCTGCGTAGCCCGTAAGCAGGATCCGGACGGCATCGGGGAAAATTTCTTTGGCCTGAGCGAAGAATTGAACGCCGCTCATCTCGGGCATTCTTTGATCGGAAATAATCAGGGAGTAGGGTTTTGGCGCCGACCGCAGTTTATTGAGCCCCTCCGAACCGCTGTTCGCAACGTGAACCTCATAATCTTCGTCGGCTAAGATACGCTTAAAAGCGTTCAGAATGGAATATTCATCATCGACGATGAGTATACAATGTTGATATTTTGAATCGTTAGACAGTTTAAAATCCTCTCCTGAAGGCTGCAATTTACTTGCAGCTTAAAAGTAAAACGATTCCGATGCTTCTGTCAAGATATTATTTGTTTTGACAGAATAATTGTCCGGCTACCGATGGATGAACCGGAATGGATGAAGGTGGAGAAACCATGATTGTTAAAGAACTTGAGCCGTCAGGACGAAATAATTTTTCTTAAAAATTGACCGGTCACGGACTGCTCATCCCGCGCCACTTTTTCCACGGTTCCCGAAGACACGATCCGTCCGCCGCCGGAGCCTCCCTCCGGCCCGAGATCAATCACGTAATCGGCGCACTTGATGATGTCCAGATTATGTTCAATAACAACCATCGTATTGCCCATGTCCACAAGGCGCATTAAAACATCCAGCAGTTTCTGAATATCGGCAAAATGCAGACCGATGGTCGGTTCATCCAGAATATACAGGGTGTTGCTGTTTACTTTCTTGCCCAGTTCCCGCGCCAGTTTGATTCTTTGCGCTTCTCCTCCGGAAAGGGTCGTCGCCGATTGTCCCAGATGAATGTAGCCCAATCCGACATCATTGAGCAGTTGCAGGTGCGATCGGATGGAGGGGATATTGGAAAAAAATGTCAGCGCCTGATTGACCGTCATATCCAGAATATCGGCAATGTTTTTATCCTTATATTGAATGTCCAGAGTATCCTGATTGAATCGTTTGCCGTGACAGGCATCGCAGGTGACGTAAACATCAGGCAGAAAGTGCATTTCGATTTTGATCAAACCGTTGCCCTCGCAGGCTTCGCAGCGTCCGCCCTTCACGTTAAAGCTGAAACGTCCCGGTTTGTACCCGCGCATTCGTGATTCGGGAAGGTTGGTAAACAAATCACGAATGAAGGAAAAAACACCCGTGTACGTTGCCGGGTTAGAACGCGGTGTGCGTCCGATCGGATGCTGGTTAATCATAATGACACGTTCGATACCTCCCAGGTCCACGACTCTTTTAATCTTGCCCATCGACCCGTTATACTGATTCAAACGACGCGCCAGCACCTTATAAAGTGTTTCAATGACCATTGTGCTCTTTCCCGAACCGGAAACCCCGGTCACCGCCGTAAAAACCCCAACCGGTATTTTAATATCGATGTTCTTAAGGTTGTTTTCGCTGGCTCCCTCCAGAACAATATGCCTTCCTGTCAGCGGACGTTTCTTCAGCGGCGGCTCTATCGTTTCTTTGCCCGACAAAAACCGGCCGGTCATGGACGTTTCACTTTCCAGAATCTCCTCCGGGGTTCCCTGGAAGACGATTTTTCCCCCCTCCGTCCCGGCGCCCGGTCCGATATCCACAATATGATCACAGGCCATGATCATGTCGGCGTCATGTTCCACAACCAGCACCGTATTGCCCATATCACGCAGTCTTTTTAAGGTCTCGATCAGCCGCAGATTATCTTTCTGATGCAATCCGACAGTCGGCTCATCCAGAACATACAAAACGCCCATCAGTCCGGATCCGATTTGCGTGGCCAGCCGGATGCGCTGGCTCTCACCGCCGGACAAGGATGACGTGGCTCTCTCCAGATTTAAATAATCCATCCCCACATTCAACAAAAATTGCAGACGGCTTTTGATTTCCCGCACGACTCTTTCGGTAATGTTTTTTTCCTGCGGCGTGAGATTAATCCTTTCAAAAAAATCATAACAATCACGGATGGACATCTTACAGAGCTCATAAATATTCTTGTCCTTCACCGTAACGGCAAGAATCTCTTTTTTTAAGCGCGCCCCATGACAGGTATCGCAGGCGCTCAAATCAATGTAGCGCATCAGGTCGTTGCGGATTTCCGCCGATGCGGTTTCCCGCCAGCGGCGTTCCAGTTGCCTGATCGCCCCTTCGAAAGGCCGGTGGGCAAAGTATCTCTTGTTGCCGCGATCATGATAAAACTTGATCGGTTCATCGCCCGATCCGTAAAGCAAAACCTTTCTAATCTTTTCCGGCAATTTATTGAACGGCGTATTGACATCAAAACCATAATGCGCGCTAAGCGCATCCAGGATATTATAATAATACATGGAGTGACGTCCGGCCCACGGTGCGATGGCGCCGTCCCGCAGAGACAATCCGGCGTCGGGAACGACGAGATACTCGGTAAAGCGCATGGAAGACCCCAGACCGTTACAGGCGGGGCAGGCCCCGTAAGGATTGTTGAAAGAAAACATACGCGGAGACAACGCAGGAAGACTGATTCCGCAGTCGGGACAGGCGTATTTCTCGCTGAACAGCATTTCTTCTCCGCCGGCAATCACGATGCGCACGAGTCCCTCCGTCCGGCTTGACGCAATCTCCAGCGAATCCCGCAACCGTTTTCGGACACCCTCTTTTAAAACCAGACGGTCAACGACGAGGTCAATGTCATGACGTTTATTCTTTTCCAGAACGATTTCTTCCGCCAGATCCCGGATTTCACCATCAATCCGGACACGGGCAAACCCTTCTTTCTGAAGTTTTTTCAGCTCCTTTTGAAACTCGCCTTTTTTCCCCCGTACCAGCGGCGCCAAAACACTGAACGGCGTATTGTCGGGCAGAGAAAGAATACTTTCCAGAATGCCGTCAATGGTCTGTGATTTTATTTCCCGGCCGCACCGATAACAATGACAGACACCGATCGCGGCATAAAACAGACGGAAGTAATCATAAATTTCCGTTACGGTGCCCACGGTGGAGCGGGGATTGTGGCTGGACGTGCGCTGTTCGATGGCGATGGCCGGAGACAGCCCCTCGATCGATTCGACATTCGGTTTGTCCATCTGTCCGATAAACTGACGGGCATACGTGGAAAGAGATTCCACATAACGTCTCTGGCCTTCGGCATAGATGGTGTCAAACGCCAGCGAAGATTTTCCGGAACCGCTCACGCCGGTGATGATCACGAATTGATCCCGGGGAATGTCCAAGCTTATATTTTTCAAATTGTGCTGCGCCGCGCCCCGGATTTTTATTGCTTCCATGATGTACTTCTGTGCTAATATTTGATGTCAATGTGTGACTTCGAGCGAAGGGACTCCATCCATTCCCCGAATTTTATATCCATTTTTTCATCTTCAATTTTCGCCTTGATTTCTTCCCGCACCACGGCAACCGGTTTCAATCCGCCTCCTTTTTTATCCACCACCTTGACAATATGAAACCCCTTGCCGGATTCAATGACTTCGCTCACCTGATCCAGAGGCAGGTTGAACGCAATCTTTTCAACTTCCGGAATGATTGTTCCTTTCTCGATAAAGCCGACATCACCACCGGTTGCCGCTGCCGGTCCCTGCGAGTATTTGGCGGCCAGCCCATCAAAGGATTCTCCCTTGATAATGCGCTCACGCAACAGCGCCGCTTCCTTTTTTATTTTCATCTTTGTGTGACTGTCCGCGTTTTCAGGCAACATGAGAAAAATCTGCTTCATTCTGACACTCTCTCCGCCTTCGTATTCATCACGGTGTTTATTGTAATATTCTCCGATCTCCTCGTCCGTGACGATGATTTTATCTTTGACTTCCCGCCTTAATAAACGCATGCGAATCATTTGTGATCTTATTTCTTTTTTCACGGTTTCGATCGAACCGCCTTCCCGGGCAAGGTTTTTTAAAAATTCCTGCATCGTCAAATTCTGTTTCGTCAACATATCCTGCAGGACACTCATAACCTCTTCTTCCCTGACCGTTGCGCTGACACCGGTTTTTTTCGCTTCCTGTTCAATCAGCATATTATCAATCAGCCGTTGAAAAAACTCTTCTTTCGCCTGGACGAGTAATTTGTCCTTGTCAGTGCCTTTGTAAGTGTTTTCGATGTTCATCCGGTAAGGTTCAAAGGCCGTGTTCAATTCATAAAGGGTTATCACCTCATCGTTGACCACAGCGATAATTTTATCCACGACTTCGGCATACGCCAACGGACACAGCAGAGCCATGCTTAACAAAATCAAAATGATTTTTTTGTAAAACCTCACAACGCGTCCTCCCTGTTTTATTTTTTCTGATAAGGTCTTTTGATTTTCATATTGGTTTCTTTTTTAATAACGGCTTTCTTCTTCAATGCATCCAGCCATTCTGCAAAAGCGGATTCTTCTTTCTGCAAACGAATGTCGGCAACGATATCCTCTCTGACGTCCGACAGGCTTTTTTCTCTCGCCGGATGAATTTCCATAACTTTGAAAATGTGAAATCCGTAAGAACTCTGCACAATCGGACTGATTTGGTTAACCGGTATTTCGAAAATCGTTTTATCGAGCGGTTCCGGCATCATCCACCGGGTGATAAATCCCAGATCTCCGCCTTTGCCGGCTTCCGGACTGATGGAAACCTCCGATGCCACTTTGGCAAATTCTTCGCCGGAACGAAGCCTTTCCAGGGCTCGCTCGGCCGTCGACATATCCCGGACCACGATTTGCGATACTCTGACGCTTAAATCACTTTTAAAGGTGTGACGATGTTTTTCGAAATAATCTCTGATTTCAGCTTCGGAAATTTTAATTTTGGAATTCACATCAGCAGAAATAAGCTTCTGTAAAAGAATTTCTTTTTTAAATTTTTCCTTCCATTTATCATAGTTGATGTTTTCCTGAGCAAACAAACCGGTAAAATCTTCTCCGTAGTCCCGTCTTATTTCTTTTATCTTTTCTTCCAATTCGGCATTGCTGACCGATATATTCAATTCCGTAGCGCGCAGCTCCATGATTTTCTCGGCAATCATGCCGTCCAGAACTTCCTCTTCAAATCTTTGCATATAATCAGGCTGACTCAAGAGATCTTTAGATACCATTTGCATTTTTTTTCCCAGAAGAGCCTGATAGTCATCAAGATAAATCTTGGAGCCGTTGACCGTTGCAACGTACGGACGGGAAAAGTTATTGATCTGATCGCAGGCAACAATCAAACTGCAAAAAAACAAACAGGCCATGCCGCAACGGCGCAGCAAGCGCCCTCTTCCGGATTTTACGGCGATAGAAAAAAAGGCTGAACGTTGTCTCGCTGGAATCATATTTTTTGCTTATATCCTGCTTGCGTTTATTGGGCAAGCATCTTTAACAATGCATAGGCTTGGGGCAGTATTTCTTTTTCGGGAAGAGCGGGCATCGGAACATACAGCTTATAATCCGGCGTAAAACGCAATTCCTTAATTTTCTTGCGATAAAGACTGACAATCCGGACCGGATCAACCGGAGAATTCTCCCGGAAAAAAACATACATATATTTGCCGTCATAGCCCATCTTTTTCCCCTTCAACGGTTTCAGATAGTTTCTGATGCTGATGACCTGGAGCAAGTTATGCGCAAAAGGAGGCAGCTCCCCATAACAGTCCAGAAGTTCGTTTTTGATTTGTTCGATCTCTCCGTCATGGGCAGCCAGAGATATTCTCTTGTATAAAACCAGCCTCTGGTGAACATCCCGGACATAATCCTCGGGAATAAAAGCGGAAATCCCCAATTGAATTTCCGGCATCAGGTCCTCTTCGTCAAGGCTTTCTCCCTTGATTTCCCGGATGGTTTTTTCCATTAATTCGGTGTAAAGTTCATAACCAACTGCGGAAACGTGACCGGACTGGGAAATGCCCAGCAGATTTCCTCCTCCGCGTATTTCCAGATCATTGTACGCGATGCGAAAGCCGGATCCCGGTTCGGCAAATTCCTTGATCACCTGCAGCCGTTTCATTGCTTCGCGGGAAAGCATCGCGCCCTTGGGCAATAAAAGATATGCAAAGGCTTCCTGATTGGAGCGTCCCACCCTGCCTCGAATCTGGTATAACTGCGCCAAACCGAATTTTTCAGCACGATTGATGATGATCGTGTTGGCGGAGGGAATATCAAGACCGGAACCGATAATGGTAGTGCAAACCAGCACATCGCATTCCTGACGAATGAAACCCGTCATCGCTTTTTCAATATCCGCCGCTTTCATCTGTCCGTGCACAACGCCGACTCTCGCCTGCGGCACAAGACGCTGCACCATCCGGGCGATGGAATAGATCGAACGCACCCGATCGTGAACAAAAAATATCTGTCCCTGACGCGCCAGTTCTTGCTCGATGGCCGCCTTGATGGCGTCCTCGTCGAATTCCAGCACGAAAGTCTTGATGGACAACCGGTCCTGGGGCGGTGTGTTGATGATGGATAAATCCCTGATGCCGACCAGCGACAGATGAAGCGTTCGAGGAATCGGTGTCGCGGACAGCGTGAGCACATCAACAAGCGTGCGCATCTTTTTCAATTTTTCCTTGTGCGCCACGCCGAATCGCTGCTCTTCATCAATGATCACCAGGCCCAGATCTTTAAATTCGACGTCCTTCTGCAAAAGGCGGTGTGTTCCCACAATAATATCCACTTTTTGATGTTTCAGTTCTTCCACGATTTGTTTTTGTTCGGCGGCCTTTTTAAAACGATTCAACACCTCCACGCGCACCGGAAAATCCCTGAAACGCCGGGAAAAAGTCCGGTAGTGCTGTTCCGCGAGAATGGTCGTGGGCACCAGAACGGCAACCTGTTTGCCGTCCATGACGGCGCGAAAAGCCGATCGGATCGCAACTTCCGTTTTCCCGAATCCGGCATCGCCGCAAATCAACCGGTCCATCGGCTTGTAATCATCCATATCCAGATTAATATCTTCAATGGCCTTCATCTGATCCGATGTTTCTTCAAATTCAAACGTGGAGCAGAATTCCTCGTAAAGGCGGTCCGGCGGCGCAAATGATTTGCGCTCCAGAGCTTCACGCGCGGCATAAACGGCAACCAGTTCCTCGGCATATTCCCGCACCGATTTTTTAACTTTTTCCTTGACGGCTTCCCAGGACGCGCCGCCCATTCTGTCGATCCTGGGCACATAACCATCCGGCCCCAGATAGCGCTGAATTTTTTCCAGCGCGTTGACCGGAATGTAAAGCTTGTCCCCGTCCAGATATTCAATGACCAGAAAATCGTTTTCGATTTTCCGAACGGAAATTTTTTTTAAACCGCGGTAAAGGCCGATGCCGAAATCGGTGTGCACCACAAAATCGCCTTCCTTCAGATCACCGAACGACTTGATAAAATAACCCTCGCGCACCGGTCGAACCCGGCGACGGGGCGTTTTTTTGACAAAGATTTCTTCTTCGCTCAAGACAGCCAGTTTCATAGCCGGAATGACAAAACCGGTGGAAATTTCTCCCTCGCGTAACAGTAATTGCGCATGACCATCCCAGCGGCCAATCATTTCCAGAACCGAATCCGTTGTCGGTACGTTCTGCACCGGCAAATCGTACGATAGAAGCAGTTGCCTCATGCGCTGGATATCTTCCGGCATAGGGCAAAAGCAAAGGATCAGCATCCCCTGCGCAAGCCACGACTTGATTTTTTCAGTGGTCAGTCGCAGAGAAGCGTCGTCTTTGATTTCACCGGCAAACGGCTCACCCGGGCAGGCATCACGTCGGGTTTCAAAACTAATCCGGGCCTCCGTTCTCTCCGGTTCCAGTTCAAGCTCCGTTAGAAAAATTTGCGAGAATTTTTCCAAACCGGCCGTGACATCTTCCGGCTGGAAATACGTGTTTTCTTTTTCCAGATAAAATTTCCCGCTGTCTTTCGCTTTAAAAAGTAATTTATCAATCGTCAGTTCCGCATTTTGCATCGCCTGACGAACGGCCAGCGGATCATCAAGCACCACCAGCGTATCGGCGGAAAGATAATCAAGAAGACCGGATAACCTATTGCCGGAGAGACCGCCTGCGGCTCCGTATGATTCATAAAACAGCGGCAAAAATATGGGGTTGATCGAACCGGCCAGGCCATCTTTGACCGTCTCCACCAGACGATTGCGTATTTCACGGGAAAGCGAAAGTTCGTCGGCGCGACGCCGGATATTGCGCACAGCCAGTTCGAGTGTTGACGGATCGATGATCACTTCGCCTGCCGGCGGCAAAACAAAAGCCGATGACGTTCCAATCGAGCGCTGAGAAGAAGGATTAAATATCCGGACCGATTCTATTTCGTCGCCCAGCATTTCCAGACGCAGTGGATTTTTCTCCGTCGGGGGGAAGATGTCAATGATATTGCCGCGGATGCTGAATTCCCCTTTCTCCTCCACCAGACTTTCCCGTTTATACCCCTGCGAAATCAGCCGTGCGCCGAATTCGTCTCTGTTGATCGTGTCGCCTGCCGAAATGATTTGCATGGCCTGGCCAAACGCGTCAACCGGCATCACTTTCTGCATCACGGCATTCGCCGATGTGACGATAATCAGTTTATGGCTGATCTGCAGATTGGCCAGCGTTTCCAGACGCAGCAATTCCTCTTCGCGCTGGAGAGCGAACATGTCGATCGTCAGAAAATCAAGTGAGGGATAATGAAAGACGGATTCTGCACCTAAAAACAGCGACAGATCGCGGGCAAATGCCGCCGCCTCTTTTTCTTCCGGACAAACAACCAACACGGTCCTGTTCAACCGATGAAAAACAAGAGAGATCAGAAAAGACCGGGAAGCCCCGGCAAGTCCGCCCACATGAATCTTTTCCCGATTTTTATCAATCTGCTGAAACAGATTGTTTATGGATGCAATCTCGTCCGCTTTTTTACTGGCAATAATTTTCCGCACTGGTCGTAATGGTTTTCCTTTAAATCTGAGTAACACCAAAACCCATTCTGAACAAGAATCTCTCCTTGATCCAGAATGGGTAAGTTGGAGTGCTTTGTAGTCTTCTTTCCGGGATAATTCAATTGAAAACTTCTTGCCCGGAAAAACATCACGAATTACAAGGGTTTTCCATTATCTGTTGACAACCGCGGCGTCTTTGATAAACTGCCTTCAATCAATTAAATGGAGATTTAAAATGATTTCTGTAGAAAAAGCTCTCAAGACGATTCTCGTGAATTTCCGGCCGCTGGGTCTGGAAAAAATCAATATTCTGGACGTTTGCGGCAGAGTCATCGGTGAAGATATTTTCGCGTCACGCAATATTCCATCCGCCGCTAATTCCGCCATGGACGGCTATGCCGTGTCCTTTGCTGATGTTAAAAACGCGCCGCGCGCATTGAAAATCATCGAAGACATCCCGGCCGGAAAAATCGCCCGGAAGAAAATCAATAAAGGAGAGGCCGCCCGCATCATGACCGGCGCGGTAATTCCTCAGGGAGCAGATACCGTCATCCGTCAGGAAGATGCCCAAAAAGACGGCAAAACCGTCATGATTCTTATCCGTGCGCAGAAAGGAGATCATATCCGTTACGCCGGCGAAGATGTGCGCAAAGGAGAACGGGTTATCAAAAAGGGGGATGTCCTGCGTCCGGCGCATATCGGAATGCTGGCGGCTCTGGGCAAGGCCTCTGTCCGCGTTTATCAAAAACCGCGCGTGGCGATCATGTCAACCGGCGATGAGCTGGTTGATATCAAGACCATCCCCGGCCCGGGAAAAATAGTCAACAGCAACAGTTATTCACTGGCAGCTCAGGTACTGGAAAGCGGCGCGACACCGATCATGCTGGCAATTGCCAGGGATAAAAAATCCGACTTGCAGAAAAAATTCAAAACCGCCCTGAACGCCGATGTGATCATTTCCTCCGGCGGCGTTTCCGTCGGCGATTTCGATTTCGTAAAAAACGTCATGGGAGAAATCGGCAACGCCATGCGTTTCTGGCAGGTCGCCATGCGCCCGGGTAAACCGCTGGCTTTCGGCGCCATTGAAGGTGTTCCTTTATTCGGCCTGCCGGGGAATCCTGTCTCCACGATGGTTTCCTTTGAGCAGTTTGTGCGCCCATCTCTTTTGAAAATGCTGGGTCATAAAAAAATCTTCCGCCAGACGATAAGCGCAACCTGTACGGACGGATTCGAAAAGAAAGCCGGATTCCGGCATTTCATCCGCGCCGTCGTCAGACGAGAAAACGGCCAATATGTCGCCACAACAACCGGTGATCAGGGTTCCGGAATTTTAAAATCGATGGTCGCCGCCAACGGCCTCATTGTCATGGGAGAAAACGAAACCCATATCGAAAAAGGATCGACGGTGACGGTTCAGTTGCTGGACGACTCTTTGTCCTGGTCGGAGTCTCTTCAACTATAAAATCCATATTATATCTTATTGCTTGTTGACACTTCGCCATTTTGCGGATAAATTCATTCACGGAAGCGCCAAGGTCACTGGTGGGCCTCCCGGACTTCAAATCCGGTGTGGGGCGCTAAAACCGTCCCAGGTGGGTTCGATTCCCATGCGCTTCCGCCAATATTTCCTTGAATATCAATAACTTAATTTTTTAAAAGCGTGCCGATAAAATCAGTGATATGTGTTTTTTGTCGGTCGGGCTCTCTGGATTCTTCTGCCGAGAGAATCATAAGCGAAGGTATACGCGCCGGTGGTATCGGAGATAATCTTCGTCATCTGGTTGTTGGCGTTGTAGTAATAATTGATGGTTTTGAGTGTGCCCGTGCTTTCCTTCATCGTCATCTTTGTTCTGCTACCCATGATATCAGAGCTGGGCCAGATTGTAGCTGGTCACTCCGGTCATGCGGTTGGTGGCATCGTAGTTGTAGTAGTAGACGATACTGGAATGGGCAGTTCCTGTCAAATTGCCGGACTGGTCATACTCGACGAGATTTTGCTCTTGGGCGAAACTTTGGTTAAACGGTAGACCTTGTCGTTACTTTAGTATTTCGTTGTCAAATATCACTTGTCAAAAACAATTGGTATGATGTTTCCGGATTTCTTATTGTCAATTAATTAGAACTGTTTCCAATATTTCTTTTTCTCCATTTCCCTGAAATCCACGCGCCGATATATCCAAATATAATGCAGGGTATGGTAAGAAACGCGTAAAATACTATTCCAGGAGGTAATAAATTCCAATCACCCTCGGTTAAAAACATCGTCATAACAAGTTGGACAAAAATAATATAGATTCCCCATCGCCAAAACCGATCAGAAAAAAGAAGACCCATTATCCCTGAAAGCAATATTGAGATAGGATATCCGATTTGCCAGTATGATAGCAAATCCGTTGGATCTTGAGGGCTTGCAATGACCTTAAATACCGTCCAGATTATAGCGCCAATTATTAATGCTATAAACACTTTTGAATATTCACTTATTTTCATATTCCTCCTGTAAATCTTTATACGCCTGAATAATTACCACCCTCTACCCGCCCCACCCGTAGCACATTCACAATCACTTTTACCGATGTTTTCTGCAACACAATGAACGGCATCCACATTGCACTTTTCGCATGCACCAAATCCAAATCTCCATGATAACATATTGCAACCATATCGCTTGTAACAATTGTCATGTGCTATACAACATTTTTTTGTACAGGGATTATTGTTTAAACGTCCAGCTGGTCTCGTACAAATGTTATCTTGTTCAGAATAACCGGGCAAAGGACTACCATTGAAAGGCCATCCTCCGTACCAAGGCCATCCATCAGCACCTTCAAAAAGATGCTGACCGAAAAGAGTTTCATAGAAACCACCGTAATCATTATAATTTATAGGATTACCGATTCCAATACCAGAAATATTTGGATCAATCCTAGGCACTGGGCCAACACCTGGTACCCAATCTGTGAACATACCCAACGAATAGCCCCATGTTAATCCATATGGATCTGAGAAATTTACGGGGTTCTGACGCGCATACAAATATTGATTTATTCCACCCCCGAATCCAATCGGGTCTCTGGTGATAAACCTCCCTGCGTTCGAATCATAATATCTTGCTCTGTAATAGTAAAGATTCGTTTCAGAATCGTATTCTCTGCCGGTATAGGTAAAGGGCTGCTTAATCCAGAATGGCGTGGATTTGATGTTGCCGAAGGAATCATAATCGTATTCCTGCACCTTATGTCCCATGTGGTTGGTTAGCGTTGTGATTGACCCTAATCCGTCGGCATGATAGTAAATCCTCGTGTTGTTAATTTCCGCCGCCAGAGGCTCGTCTATGTTCGGACCGTGAATGTAGAAGGCGGTCTGTTTGCCGTTTCCATCGTACTCGGTAATGATGTTCTGCTGGTCATAGATGTAAAAGGTCGTTCTGGGATAATCCGGCTTGTTGAGCAGTTGGCCGATAATATTGTTGTCGTCATCCAGTTCTTCCCTCTCGGTCGTCTTGGATATTCTTCTGCCGAAGGGATCATAGGCAAAGCTTACTGCTTTAATCTTGTCTCCTTTCCTGATGGTTACATCAATTAATCTGTTTTCATCATCGTAGGCGTAAGAAGTGATTGTTTTCCATTTGCCGACGGTTTCCATCTTTTTAATCAGATTGCCATTAGCATCATATTCATTTTGCGTTTTCTGATGAGGATGTTCTGTTGATGTCAGCAGTTCATTGCCATCATTGTATGTATAGCTGTCAAATTTATCGGGGCCGGTCTGGCGGTTACCCACGGGATCATAGCTGTAGGCTTCGGTGTGGTGATGGACAATATCATCGAACAGCTTTTCCAGTTTATTCCTGCTGAAAGGAGAGGCTTTGGCTAAACGGTAAACCTTGTCGTAAGTATAATTCATCGTATGGGGAATGTTTTCTTTGATGGTTTGGGTCAGTCTGTTGCCCACAGGATCATGGGTATAGGCAAAACTGTCGATGGTCTGATGAAAAGCGTTCTTATGCGTAATGCCGGAGATTCTGCTGAGTTGTTCATAAATCAACATGCAATTGTTAAAGAGCAAAAAGACACAGCGGAAAAAAATCTTCAACTGCTTATTTGCTTATCAATGCACAGATCAACGCTAAAAAAATTGATAAAATTATAATAACGATAATATCCTTTTTTAAAACTGGAAAATAGAAGTTACTTGGTCTTTCTCTTTGAACATTTATTGGCATAAATATTATCAGGCCAAATTTCAACAGGATCATAATATTTACAACTAATATAGCTATTGATTCACTCCAAATAAGCCAGTGCTGCCTTATTTTTAATTCATAACCCGCAGATAAAATTATAAATATTAAAGTGCCAATACAGATTATTATTTTCACCTTTTCAACACTTGACGATAATCGAGGTATAGGCCTAGAAAAATAATTAATTGTTTCCTTCGGAATTTTTCTTGATTTATATAATAACAATAGTATTGTAAAGACAAATACTCCAGAAACTATTTCAAAACTATTATTAATAACGTTTTTGTTATGTCCAATACAACTCATAAGTGGCAGTACCAGAATTACCGGTACAGACATCATTAAAGTCGCATAAGAAATAAAATATTTAAACGCTTTCGTGTCTTCACTGTTTTTAGATACTTCTGATACATCGGGAATCAATATCGATAGGAGCAAATAGAAATATCCACAAAAAATAAAACTAAGTGGTATAAATATAACAAATGCCAATTTTAATATATTAATATTAATGAAGTGAATACTGAAATACGAATGTAAATAATTTACTAAAACTATCCCAATAAATGTCGAATTGATGCTCCAAAGAATTTTAGCATAATCTTTATATCGTAAAGCTAAAAAGGCAATAATAGGTAGAAAGTAAAAAAAACATATTGCGCCACCAAGTGTTTTTTGTAAATCTAAAATTCCAAAATATAGAAATATTAAGGCCCACAGTAAATTGAACAAGCTAAACAAAATAAGCATAAATTATCACCAATATTAATTACATTAGACAAAGATTTTTCTTTTTTTGAATACATTTCTTGTATTCCTCAAACGCTTCGACATAACTATGTTTCGCTTCTTTTGTTAGAAAATAGCCACCTACGCCATAAGCAAGAGAAGCAGGAAGAACTGCGACTACTAGATATGGAGCAAATGTACTTACTCCCATGGGAAATGTAATCGCAGTCACATAAAAACCAATCCCCGTAATATAGTCTAATACACTAATTCCTAAAGCCACTTTATTAATATGTGCAAAGCATTCGGTATAACCAAAAAGAGTCTCATAGAGACCCAATGGATCAACTTTATTAACGGAATTTCCGTCAACATAATTGTAAAGATTCATTTCCCCGCTATTAAATCCAATCGGGTCTCTGGTGATAAACCTCCCTGCGTTCGAATCATAATATCTTGCTCTGTAATAGTAAAGATTCGTTTCAGAATCGTATTCTCTGCCGGTATAGGTAAAGGGCTGCTTAATCCAGAATGGCGTGGATTTGATGTTGCCGAAGGAATCATAATCGTATTCCTGCACCTTATGTCCCATGTGGTTGGTTAGCGTTGTGATTGACCCTAATCCGTCGGCATGATAGTAAATCCTCGTGTTGTTAATTTCCGCCGCCAGAGGCTCGTCTATGTTCGGACCGTGAATGTAGAAGGCGGTCTGTTTGCCGTTTCCATCGTACTCGGTAATGATGTTCTGCTGGTCATAGATGTAAAAGGTCGTTCTGGGATAATCCGGCTTGTTGAGCAGTTGGCCGATAATATTGTTGTCGTCATCCAGTTCTTCCCTCTCGGTCGTCTTGGATATTCTTCTGCCGAAGGGATCATAGGCAAAGCTTACTGCTTTAATCTTGTCTCCTTTCCTGATGGTTACATCAATTAATCTGTTTTCATCATCGTAGGCGTAAGAAGTGATTGTTTTCCATTTGCCGACGGTTTCCATCTTTTTAATCAGATTGCCATTAGC
Organism: Smithella sp.; assembly: GCA_035350895.1. GTDB lineage: Bacteria > Desulfobacterota > Syntrophia > Syntrophales > Smithellaceae > Smithella. Next base: position 35,914 of record DAOPVC010000004.1, read on the forward strand.
ATCATATTCATTTTGCGTTTTCTGATGAGGATGTTCTGTTGATGTCAGCAGTTCATTGCCATCATTGTATGTATAGCTGTCAAATTTATCGGGGCCGGTCTGGCGGTTACCCACGGGATCATAGCTGTAGGCTTCGGTGTGGTGATGGACAATATCATCGAACAGCTTTTCCAGTTTATTCCTGCTGAAAGGAGAGGCTTTGGCTAAACGGTAAACCTTGTCGTAAGTATAATTCATCGTATGGGGAATGTTTTCTTTGATGGTTTGGGTCAGTCTGTTGCCCACAGGATCATGGGTATAGGCAAAACTGTCGATGGTCTGATGAAAAGCGTTCTTATGCGTAATATTGGTTAATCGGCTTAGCTGGTCGTAGCTGTAACTGGTTACGGTATCGTTGGGCAGGGTTCTTTTAATTCTTCGGCCGAGAGAATCATAAGCGAAGGTGAAACTGCCCATATCGGAGACAATCTTCGTCATCTGGTTGTTGGCGTTGTAGTAATAATTGATTGTTTTGGGCATGCCCGTGCCTTCTTTCATCGTCATCTTTGTTCTGTTGCCCATGATGTCGTATTGATATTCAATATTGAAGAGCTGGGCCAGATTGTAGCTGGTCACTCCGGTCACGCGGTTGTCGGCATCGTAACTGTAGTAGTAGACGATGCTGGGATTGGCAGCTCCTGTCAAATTGCCGGACTGATCATACTCAAAGATATCGGAGGTGCCGTCGGGATAATTTCTTTCCACCAGTCTGTTCAACGCGTCGTAAATGTAATTGATGGTCCGCCCATCGGGCTTGGTCTTGGAAATCACGTTGCCTTTCGCGTCGTATGTGTAGGTTGTGAAGTTTCCCTGCGGGTCGGTCTCTTTAATCAGTCTGCCCGTCTGGTCGTATTGATAAGTTGTTGTGTGATTTTTGGCGTCAGTGACTGTCGCAAGTTTATCCGAGCCGCCTCCGCAGGTGGAACAACCTCCCGCGCCGTAAGTAAATGTAGTTTTTTCGCTCAGGGCGTCGGTCATTTTGATGAGCTGATTTTTGTAATTATACTCGTAAGTGGTCGTGTTACCGTTGGCATCGGTGACGGATAATCGATTGCCGTTGGCGTCATGTGTGTATCTACTGGTCTGTCCGGCGGAATCGGTAACGGCGATCAGTTGATTGAGGCTGTTGTACTGGAACGTTGTTTTATTTCCCGTCGCATCGGTCTGGCTGATCATATTGCCCAGATTATCGTAAGTCTGCGATGTTGTCTGACCGGTGGGACTGGTCATGGAAATCAGGTTATGGTTAGAATCGTAAGCCATTTGCGTGACACCGCCGGCAGGATCAGTAATAGTGATGATATTGCCTCTGCTGTCGAAGGTGTAGCGGGTTGTGGCGCCAGACGGGTCAGTTGTGGAGGTCACATTGCCGTTGTCATCGTAGGTATAGGACGTTTGGCTGCCTGCGGCGTCGGTAATGCTTATGACCTTATTCTGATCATTATAGGCATAAGTTGTCGTGTTGTTCAGCGCATCGGTGACGGAGGTCATGTTGCCGTTTTGGTCATAGGTATAGTTTGTCGCTGTGCCGTCGGGTTCCGTTTTGCCGGTCAGATTGCGGTTGGAATCATATTGGTAATACGTTGTGGCGCCGGACGGGTCGGTTTTAGACGTTAACGCGCCGAAAACAGGATCGTATTTGTAAGTCCAGGCGCCGCCGTCCTGCTCGATTATGGTGGTTGTATTGTTTTCCGGATCATACTGGATGTTGCGGGCATAACCCTGCGGATCGATGGCCTGAGTGACGCGGTGTTCGGCATCGTAGGAATACCGGACAAGATTACCCTGCGGATCGGTTTTGGTCAGCATGAAGGCCTCGCCGTCGTAAGTGTAGTGCCATGTCTGTGTACCCAGTGAGCTATGGGATGACACGGAAGTCAGAGTGTCTCCGCTGTAGCTGAAAGCATAGCTGTTGTTGTTGGGATCGGTGATGGCGCTGATTCTGTTGCCGGCATAGCTAAGATAGATTGCTCTTCCCGCCAGATCGGTGATACTAACCAGATTGCTGCCAGCACTGTAGGTGAGATTGACTTGATTGCCGTTCCTGTCCGTGATTGCTGTTAATTTCCCGTTCGTATTAAATGAATAAACCATGCCGTTTTTATAGAGGAGTGTGAATGTGCCGTCGGTGTTGACCTGCAACATCGGATAAGCGGAGATATCAGACGTGTAATAGTCGCCATTTCTGTATAGGGAAATCATGCCGCCGCGATCGTCGGAAAGGATATAGGCGTCATCCGTGGGATCGGTTGAAATAAAAACGTTGTAGGTATGTGTCCATCCTTTTCCCAATACGCCATTGTATCCTTCCATGCTGTTGTAATACAGCGTAAAGTCAGGCATTAAGCCGGAGGAATTGGGCACGGTGAAAAGATTCTGCGAATGACTTAAGTTGCCGCTGGCAATGTTTAAAGATGAATCAAAAGAAACGTCCAGTTTGCAATCTTTTTCCCGGGCAGCAACTTTAAACGATTTATTGTTGGAATTCCGGCAAGTCGGATCATCAATTTCTTGCGCTGAAAGTGTGGCCGTGTAAGATCCCGGGGGCACAACATCTCCATTAGCATCTTTCCCATTCCAGGAAATTGAGCCTGGATTGCCAGAGCCATGAATAGGCGCAATGCCGGAAACACCGCCGCTTATTGTCAGTGTCCATGTAAACGGCTGGGATGAAGTTATTTCGGCTTCGAATATTATCCTTCCGCCGTTTCTTGGATCAATGATCGTGTTTGATCCGTCAAATTTGTTGATTTTAAGATCGCATGTCGTACATTCGTTCACAGTCACTGGAGGCGGAGAAGCTGAAGCAGAACCTGGCGGGCAACAGCCGCTGGTTTTGAGTGGATCATTTCTATAGTCTTGAACAATTTCTGTAGACGTTTTACTTATCACGGGATAAATATCAGCGTCCGATGGCATGAAGGCATTCCATGCATTTTCGCAGGCTTGTACCGGATTAGCAGGATCTCCGCAGGCATAATCAATATAATAAGCGGTAGTTGAATCTACATAATCACCACAACAATAGACACTTCTACGACTTAAAAATAATCTGGCTTTATGATACCAAGCGGTAGAGCACATATCGAGGCAAGTGCTCCGCCACCAGATTTTATAAGCTCTACATTCTGATTGCGTAGAATTAACACAAGTTGCATTAACAGTAATGCTTTTATAGACGATTTGCCCTGCTTTGTCGGTTACACTGATAAGAGGATTTAGATCACAATTCGGATTGCTGGAAGGCGAAGTGTAATTTACGGAAGTGCCTGTTGAAGAAGAAAGACTTCCGCCGCCGCTATTAATCTCCCAAAAATAAGGCCCGCCGCACCCCCCGAAAACCGATAATGTTGCGATTTGATTGATAGACATCTGGGACGGTCCGTTAATCATGAAAGGCAAAGGTGGCTCGGCCTTGCTGTTTCCAATAAACAATAAATTAAGAACATTAATAAAGATAAATACCGATGCAAAAAGAAAAGTCCTTCGAACTGTCAACATGATCAATTGCTCTCCGTTATTTTATTGATAATAACTTTTCTGAAACGAACAGTTACTCAGCCACTTGCTAATATATAATTGCCGACGATTGTCATAAGCGCTTCATGACTGGCAACGGTATTTATAGTAATGATTTTTTGCTAAACTTTTACTGAAATCGTTTCGGCATATGATAAAAGCCCGCCAAAAACGGACTTTTTTATTTGTGAGATAATAAGGCTTTTTTTATAATTAAACTTCTAATAAGAAATCAAGTTTTATTTTGATCAAACGATATTTTAAATACACTGTTATTGATGCGATTGTTTTAAATATCATTAATTTTTCAATAACAGAATGGGCCGGATTCCCATGTGCTTCGCCAATAAATCATCTTTATAATTATTGAAACCTATGGCAGAATAACAAGCATTGATCATAGGCGTGATTGACCTGAACAATTTGAAGATTGCTGAAGAATTTTTGCAATCAATATGACATTTCAATAATTCAAGAAAAAAAGAGGACTATGCAAATGAACGTAATAGAAGCCATACAGAAGCGCAGGAGCATTCGGGCGTTTACGGAGAAGCCGGTGCCCAAAGAAACGATTATGGCAATTCTGAATATCGCCTGCCGGGCGCCTTCGGCGATGAATACGCAACCGTGGCAATTTATCGTGATCACCGGCGAAAAGCTCAACAAACTTCGTGCCGCCATCGTGGAAAAGCTGAAGAGCGGCGCGCCCATTGTGCCGGATCATCAGGTGGTGAGCTGGCCCGATAAAAGCGTTTATAAAGATCGTCAAATCACGCTGGCTAAGCAGCTCTTCAAAACCATGGACATTGCCCGTGAAGATAAAGAAAAACGCGCCTGGTGGATGGAACGGGGTTTTCGTTTCTTTGACGCTCCGGCGGCCATTATCGTTGCATGCGACAAGATTCTGGGCGAGGCGGCGCCTCTTCTGGATCTGGGGGCGGTCATGCAGAACATCTGCCTGGCGGCCCTTGATGTCGGTCTGGGAACCTGTATTGAGGATCAGGGCGTGATGTACCCTGAAGTCGTCCGCGAACATACCGGTGTTTCACCGGAAAAGCGTCTGATGATAGCGATCGCAATCGGCTATCCGGATGAAAATTTCCCGGCTAATCAGGTCTGTTCGGAACGCGAACCGGCAGCCAGTCTCACCCGTTGGGTGGAATAAGCGACCTCCGCAGGGGAAAAAATTCCGACCCCGATGTTTCCGTACCATGAACAGGGCGAGCAGCCCATCGCCGAAGATTTTAAAACTTACGTTTCTTTTTTTTTCGATGCGAATTAAATATTGCAATACAGACATCATATGGTAAAAACAGGATACAATTTCATCGGAGCGGCGGAGCATTTATGCACAGAAGGATCGTCACCTGTTTTGTTTTTTTATTTCTGCTGTCTTCTCAGGCAATGGGTGAGACCGCACAGGACTGGTTTAATAAAGCTTATGCTTTGTCGGACGGTAAAAGATTCAGCGATCCGCAAAAGGCCGTCGAGTATTTGAATAACGCCATTAAACTTCAACCGAATGACGCCGAAGCTTACTATAACAGAGGCGTTGCTTATGACAACCTGGGTGAGTACCAAACGGCAATCAAAGATTACAATCAGGCTATCCGCTTGAGGCCTCATTATGCAGAGGCTTTCTGCAACAGGGGAATTTTATATAACGCGACCGGCCAGTTTCAGATGGCCATTGCGGATTTCAATGAAGCCATCCACCACAACCCCGATGATGCCGAAGCGTATCTCGGTCGCGGTTTCGCCTACGATCAACTCGGTCAATATCAGAAAGCCATTCAAGAATACAGTAAAGTCATCGCTCTTAAACCCGATTACGCCAGCGCTTTCAATAACAGAGGAGCGGACTATCTCGCACAGGGAAACATTCCCTATGGTTGTCGCGACGCCAAAAAGGCGTGCGACCTTGGAAACTGCAAACTATTGAGACTGTCAAAGGACAGAGGAATCTGTCGATAATTCAGCAAAAAATTAAAGGTCCTTCAGGCAATATCCTCCCGCAAACACCTGTTGACTTGCCATTACTTCTTTCTCTGGATATTAACTTCACTGGTTGTTTTAATTTCATCATCATATTGAAATAATTGTTGATTAATAAAAAAATTAATCAATATTAAATAATATTAATGTATATTAAGTAATATTAATAAATATTAAAAATATTTCTTGACATTTGTTTAAAATTAGTGCCTTATGAGAACCAAGTGAGGTGTCTCTTTAATCTATGGCCGATAATATAAAGAAAAATCAAGTAAAAAAGTTTCGGGAAACAATTCCTTTAAGCATATCCGAATTGGCCCGCCGGGCAGGATTAACTCCCCAAACTATTTCCAAAATGGAAAAGGGATTGTCCACGAGAAAAAATTCCGAATTGAAGGTGGCCAAAGCTTTGCAAAAAACATATGAAGAGGTATTTCCCTGATTAAAGCAGACTTTTTTGGCTCACTGGTTTCTTTACTGGAGAAAGATTGAATCCAAATGAAGATTGTAGGAAGATTGTTAATAGTTTTCTTACTGTTAATGTCTCTTTTGATAACATTCGGCAATAGAGGAATTGTTGACAATTACTTCATGAGTAAAAGGCTGTCTGAATTAAAAGCGCAAAACGGAAAGATCACACTGGAGAACAACGAATTAAAGAAAAAAATCATTTTATTGCGAAATGATATTAATTATATAGAAGTCATAGCCCGCAATGAATTAGGAATGGTTAAAAAAGGAGATATTGTTTACCGGTGGGCTAAGTAACAAGAGATTTAGCAATAAACAATTATGGTGCTTAGATGCTGGATTTAAAAGAAGTATTTTCCGGAAAAAAGAGTCTTGTCGGTTTGGATATCGGGTCAAGCTCCATAAAGTTGGCGGAGGTAATCAGCAGCTCCAAGGGACATTACCTTGAACGTTTTTGTGAAGTTCCCCTGCCCAAGGGGGTCATCATCGACGGCATTCTGGCCGACGTAAGCGTCCTTTCCTCAAAAATCAAAGAAATCTTCAAGATCGCCCGTTGCGGACGCAAAGGGATCGTCACTTCTCTGGCCGGCAATTCCGTCATTATCAAGAAAGTTACACTGGAGCAAATGAATGAAGCGGAATTGCGTGACTTGATTCGTGATGAAGCAGGCAAGTATCTGCCGTTTGATAATATGGATGACGTTAATTTCGATTTTCAGATTCTGGGTGAAAACAATTATAATCCCAACCAGATGGATATTGTCATCGTCGCCGCGAAAAAAGAAATCGTCAACAGTTATCTGGAAGCGGCAACGGCAGCCGGGCAGAATGTTGAAATTGTGGATGTGGCCCCGTTTGTCCTGGAAACATTATATGAAGTTAATTACGAATACGACAACGAAGAAATCGTTGTCTTAATCAACATCGGAGCAAGCACCACCGGAATTAATGTCGTTAAAGGGGGGACATCTGTTTTTACAAGAGATTTTGCGCTGGCCGGCAATTCCATCACGGAGAGCATCCAGGAAAAATATCATGTGACATTTGAAGAGGCGGAAAAGCTTAAAATCGAAGGAATGCCGAATGGAAGCGAAGGCGATAATCTTGATTTGAAAAATAATATTCTTGAATTTGCCCAGCCAATCTGCATGGAAATCGAAAGATCGATTGATTATTTTCGTTCAACGTTCGGCGGTGAAGATATCAAACAAGTATTGCTTGCCGGTGGATCGGCCAGAATATCCAATCTGACGAAACATTTGTCGGAATTATTAAATGTGAAAACAGAAATAATGGACTCGTTTCTGAAGATTAATTACAACAAAAGAAAAATAGACGTCAAAAATCTGGAAAATATCAAACCGGTGGCGGCAACAGCCATCGGCTTGGGACTGAGGAAAATAGGCGACAAATGATCAAGATTAATCTTTTACCTTATCGTGAAAAGGCCAAAAAAGATACTTTTTTGAGGCAGATATTTATTGCCGCCGGCTCTGTCGTCCTGTTCATTCTTCTGCTTGTTTGGGTTACGTTCTGGATCAAATCCTCGATCAGTGATTTGGAAACACAGATAAAAGACTCGGAATCTTCCATAGCCGTTCTTAATAAAAAAATAGGGGATCTGGAAAAATTCAAGAAAGACAAAAAGGAACTGGAGCAGAAAATAGGGGTTATTGCCACACTGGAAGAAAATCGTCTGACTCCATTAAAAACATTGGATAACCTGGCTCTGCTTGTTCCAACCAAGGATATCTGGTTCGTCAAGATTAATCAGAAAGGCGACACCATTACCATTGAGGGAATCGGCCGGGATAATATTATTGTGGCGAATTTCATGAAAAGCATCGAACAGTTTGAACCGATAAAATCAGTCGATCTGGTCTCTTCAAAAAAGACTGAAATTGCCGGAACTACTTTGCAACAATTTAATTTTTCCTGTGTTTTGAAAAAAGGGTTTTGAGAGATGGCCATTGATATAAACACGATAAAGAAAATGTCTCCTAAAGTAAAAGCTTTAGTTGTGTTTCTGGGGTTTTTATTAATCGGCTACTTCTATTGGTTCTACTTTCTTTCTTCAGCCGTTGAGAAAAGAAGCGCGTTGAGCACACAACTCTCAGAAATGCAGAATAAAATCAACGAGCAGAAGAAAATTGCCATGCAGCTCAATAAGTACAAGGCTGATGTGGCAACGCTGCAGGAAAGTTACAAGATAGCATTGCAAAAGCTTCCCGACCAGCGGGAAATACCATCTCTTTTTCACTCAGTGGCTTCAGCGGGTAAGGACGCCGGCGTTGAGTTTGTATTATTCGAACCCAAAGCTTCGGTACCCAAATCGTTGGATGCGCAGACATCCGCAGGCCCAAAGACAGCGGCATTACTTAAGCCTTCCGACCAGCGGGATCAGAAGCCGGCCAACGCCCCGGAAAGCAAGGATGCTGCGGGGCAGCAGTCCCAGGAACCTTTTTATGAAGAAATACCGGTGGGAATATCCATTTTGGGCAACTATCAAAATATTCTCTATTTTTTCGATAAAGTTTCTAAATTACCCCGGATAGTAAATGTTTCCGATATTTCAATCGGTGACCGGAAAGAAGTAAAAGGCAGGGGATATCTTATCACCGCATCCTGCACGATAAAAACGTACATGTTTATTGATAAAAAAGACAAGGCAAGTGAAAAAACACAATGAAAAAAATTTTTTTAATTTTCATTAACTGTCTCCTGATAATTTTTTGTACGGCATTTTTTGTTTTTGCCGCAGAGGTTAAAAGCGCCGCCACTCCCGGTTCTGCCGTCACGGCAAATGCTGTTGCCGCCAAACAACAACAGCCCCCCCCTGTGAACGTGCCAGCTTCGGCCCAGGCCCTCAAAAAGCCGGCGCTTCCGGTTGCCGCCGTTCCTGTTCCGGCAAAGGATCAAAAACAGCAGGCACTTCCACCTTCGGTGAATCCTCCTGCGGCGGACACTTATAGTTACAATCCATCGGGAAAACCGGATCCTTTCCGTCCTTTTATCGTCATTGAAACGGCGCCAAAACCCAAACAGCAAACGGCAGCCAAGAAAACCAAGACGTCCATTTTCCCCTTACAAAGAGCGGAAACAACCAGTTATAAAGTGGTGGGGATTGTCGGGAATGAAGATCATCGAGTGGCGATTGCTGAAGATTCCGCAAAAAAGTTTTATCCGTTGTTGATCGGAACAAAAATCGGATTAAACGATGGCAGGGTGGTGGAAATTCTTGCTGACCGTGTTATTGTGGAAGAGTATGACAACAGAAAAGAAAAAAGGGTCACTTTAAAACTGTACAAAAATTAAAATGAGGTAACGTCATGAAAAAATATTTCCCTAAAATATCTGCCGCTTTTTTAATTATGATCTGGGTTTTTACATATGTCATGGGAAATTCTTTTGCCGCCGTGAACGAGGACGAGAAAACGTCTGATGAAAAGTCATCGGCAAGCCCGATAATGTTGAAAAATATTTTGCTGGCCAAACTGCCCGGCAAAGAAAGAATCCATCTTGTTGTTTCCAGGCAACCGTTGATTGATGTTAAGAATAAGGATAACGGAAGTTATCTGATTAAACTCGAAGATACCGATGTGCCGGACAGTCTCTGTCGCCCGCTGGGTGAAGGAGAGTTAAATAATATTATCAGCGTTGTCCCTTCCAAACAGTTGATTAAAGGTAAAAGCATTGTTTATTTAAATATTTATCCGCACGAAGCAGTTCCTTATTCGATCCGACAGGAAGGAGAAAATGTTTTAATTGACTTCAATGTTGCAGGACTCGAAGAGAAAAAAGCGAATGATTCGCGAAAAGCATCCGTTTCCAAAAAGGCGCTGGCAAAAGTAAGCGCGGAACCGGAAAAAATCGACAATAAAAGAGATGAATCATTGGATCTGCCGCCAGCCCAGAAAGGTCCGTCTAAAAAATACATAGATAGGATAGTATCCCTTGACTTTCAGGACGCCGATATAAAAAGCGTTTTACGCCTGATGGCCGAATACGGCAATGTAAGTATCGTGACCAGCGATGAAGTCAAAGGGAATATAACGCTGTCCATGAAAAATGTTCCGTGGACCAAAGCACTGGATACGATACTCGACGTAAATGGTCTGACAAAGAAACAGGACAACAATGTCATTATCGTTACGAGCATGGATAGAAGCAAGAAAGAGGATGCTGCTCGCGAAGAATTGAAAATAAAAGAACAGAAAATGAGGGCGGAAAAGGGGCTGCTGAAACAGGTGCTGATTGAAGCGAAAATTGTTGAGGCAACAGAAGGGTTTACCAGAGATCTTGGCATCCAGTGGGGTTTCGGCACATCACAGAGACAGCATATCGGCAGCAGCAAATACGGTTTGGGTGTCGTCGGAGGCAGCAATACATCAACAGCAAATCAACAGGCAATGACGTATCCTTCTCAAATCGGAATGACGGACAGTGACGGGAATCCCTTAACGATGGCGGCGGTCAATTTGCCGGCATCTCTTGCGTCTCCAGCCATTGGTCTGGTCTTCGGCGGTGCAACAGGATTTCTGGAAGCCCAGTTGGCAGCACTGGAAGAAAACTCAACCGGTAAAATAATTTCTGCGCCTAAAGTTGTCACGATGGAAGGCATCAAGGCTGTTATTAAGCAGGGTGATGAAGTCCCTTATATAACTCCGGCATCGGGCGACAGCCCGGCAACCGTTTCTTTCAAAGAAGCCTTGTTAAAATTGGAAGTTACCCCGAAACTTACCGACGAAGGGAAAATTTCCATGGATATTAAAGCCAGTAATGACACACCGGACTGGTCCAAAGCCGCCCTGAATCCGCAAGGCAATCCTCCCATTGTGAAGAGCGAAGTGGAATCCAAAGTTGTTATTAATGACGGAGATACCGTTGTTGTCGGCGGCATCTTAAGATCATCGGAAAGCAAATCGGTAAGCGGATGGCCCTGGCTGCAAAAGATACCCGTACTCGGCTGGTTATTCAAAACCGACAGCACGACAAGAGAAAAAAGGCAATTGCTGATTTTTGTAACACCTAAAATCTTGAATAGTGAATTTACAGGCGAATGAAGCAAGAGAAATTGATGTAAATCTGATTTTTTACTTTTTTAACGGCACTCCGTTCCCGTATTAAAATAGACTAATTTTCAAATGAAATTAAATACCAACAACATTATATTTCTATCCGTCCTGTCGGCCGTGTTTTTTTGTTTTTCCTGTACCTACACTCCCTGGCACAGAGAACAGTCGGAAATCTTCCTGAACAAAGGCATTTCCTTCTTGCAGGTGGGCCAATTCAACAGCGCGCTCAAAGAGCTTCTGGAAGCCGAGAAATACCACTCCGGCAACCCCAGAATTCATTATTATTTAGGCATGGCGTATCACGGCAAAGGCATGTCGGACCAAGCCATTGAGGAATTCGAAGAAGCAATATCTCTGGATAAAAATTATTCCGAGGCCCATAATTATCTGGGCACACTGTATGCGGAAAGAAGTCTCTGGGACAAAGCGATTAATGAATACGAGAAGGCGCTCAACAATCATATGTACGATACGCCATCGATCGCTCTTTATAATATGGCCCGGGCCTACTATTCAAAAAAGGATTATAAAAAAGCTCTGATTAAATATCATGAAGTGCTCCGGACAGATCCGATGACCGCACTGCGCCCGCAAGTAGAAAAAAATATCGGTCTGATTTATTACGATCAGGACAATTTCATCGATGCCATCAAGCATTTGAAAAAATCCATAGAACTTGATCCTTCTCTTTTTGACGCCTATTACATGCTGGGCCAGAGTTATTTAAAAAATAAGGACAGCAAGAATGCAAGGCGCGCTTTTGAAAATGTCGTCAAGCTATCCCCGGAATCCTCTTTTGGTCGCAAGGCCGGGAACTATTTACAATCCCTGCCATAATCTTTTAAGAATATTGAATGCTTTTCCTTTCTTGACACTCCATATAGGCTGTGTTACGAAGCGCAAAATTGCATCTTGAATTTAATGACAACCGCCATGGCAAATAATAATTTTAATGAAGACCGCAATGCGTTTCTGCAAAAAGCAGATGCGCTCTTGCGGGAAAATAATATGTCTGCCATTCTGAATCTCGCCGGCCAGCGACTGCAAAACCATCCCGCAGATGCCGATGCCCTTGGAATTTACTGTGAAGCATTGATTGGCATGGGCAAAATTGAAGAAATGCGCCAATGGCTGATCAGGGTAGCGGAAATAATTTCCGGATTAAACCTTGTTCATGAACGTGCCGGAGATGCCTGTCGGGAAAACGGCTTTCATCAGGAAGCTGCCGCCTGTTATGAAAAATTTATCTCTTTGCGTCCGGATGCGGAAAAAGCTGTTGAAATTATCGGGAAAATGGCCTTGCTGGAACAAGAGGACAAACCTGTTGTTTCTGCAGGTGACAAGGAAGAAATTCCAGAACGGGAATTTTTTACCGTGACCCTCGCGCAACTCTACATCGATCAGGGCCATCTTCAGGACGCGGAGGTCATCTTGGAAGAGATCGTGAAAAAGGAACCTTCCAATGAGCAGGCGATGACCATGCTGGATGAATTAAGAAGCGCCATGCAAGCTCCGTCATTGACCGAAAACAAAACGTTGAGCTCTAATGACAAGCTGATCAGGATTCTTTCCGGCTGGTTGAAAAATATCGAAAGGTTGAAAATGAATGCGGCATCAAGATAGAAAAACGTTCGAAAGAATTGCCCGTCTTCAAAAAAAAATCTCCAACGGCAAAATCGACAGCCTGATCATATTCAGCATGAGCAACATCCTTTATCTGTCCGGTTTCACCGGTTCTGAAGGCATCCTTTTCATCGGTCCCCCAAAGCCTGTTTTGTTTGTCGACGGCCGTTACACCGCTCAGGCGGAAATGGAAACGGAAGGAATCAAAATCATAGAATGCGTCGATAAAATTGAAGCAGTGGCTCTGATGATCACGCAACGTAAATTAAAACGCATCGGGTTTGAAGCTGACGTCGCAACCTGGAACATCTACAACAAATTGAGACGTCACGCTCCTGAAAAAGAATTCATCCCCTGGACCGATGAATTAAAAATGCTTCGCGTGATCAAAGATGAAGACGAAATCCATGTCATGAAAAAAGCGGCGGAAATTTCTTCAGCCGCCATCAAATCGGTCATCAGCATGATCAAACCCGGCTGGACGGAAAAGGAAACCGCCTGGCAGTTGGAAATCGCAGCCCGGGAAAACGGCGCCGACGGCACCGCCTTTGAAACCATTGTTGCCTCCGGTGAAAATTCTTCTCTGCCCCATGCAAAACCGTGCGAAAGAAAAATCAGGAAGGGTGATTTTGTCGTTATTGACTTTGGCGTGAGATACCAGGGCTATTGTTCGGATGAAACCTGTACCATTGCTTTTGGGAAATTGACAGACAGGCAAAAAAATGCTTATCAAGTGGTGAAAGACGCTCATGATCGCGCTCTGGAATTACTCAGGGCGGAAATTCCCGGGGCGGCAATCGATCAACACGTCCGCAGTGTCTTCGGGAAAAAATATGTCCGATATTTTACGCATGGCACGGGACATGGTGTCGGTCTGGAAGTTCACGAGGCTCCGCGCCTGTCTTCCCTTTCAGACGACATTTTAAAACCGCGGATGATATTTACCGTCGAACCCGGATTATATATTCCGGGACGCTGGGGTGTCAGAATAGAAGATACCGTATTACTGAAAGAAAACAGTTGCGAAAAGCTGACAAAAATGGATAAAAAGCTTACCATTATAGAATAAAGAAAGAGGTTGTTCTATCATGAAGGATTTTCCGGAAGATATAATTTACAGTTGCGAACACATCTGGGTGAAGGTTGACGGAAATATGGCCACCATAGGCATCACCGATTACGCTCAGGAAAGATTGGGGGATATTCTTTCCGTCGAGTTTATCGAAACAGATACCTATGTGGAGCGTGATGAAACATTCGGCTCGATTGAGTCCGTGAAGGAAGTTGTGGATTTGATTTCCCCCGTCAGCGGCACGGTTGTCGTTGTCAATGAAGATATTCTTGAAGATGTCAGTATCATTAACAGAGATCCTTATGACACCGGATGGCTGGTTGTCATTGAAATGGATAACCTTGATCAACTGGAAGATCTTCTTGCCGCTTCCAATTACCATGATTTTATAGCGCAGGAAGAGAGTGAATAATTCTTCTTTATGGCCTGGAGATTTCTCGATTACCGAAGTTATAATATTTTTGAGAATATGGCCATCGACGAAGCAATTTTTCACGAAACCATAAGAAACAAAAGAGAACCCACGATAAGATTTTACGGATCAGATCCGGCGGCCGTTTCCATCGGTTTTTTTCAGGACGCGAAAAAGGATTTAAACATCGGGCAGTGCCGCCGCGACGGCATTGACATCGTACGACGGATAACAGGCGGAAGAGCGGTTTTCCATTTCAATGAGATTACGTATTCCGTAACCGCCGGCGATCAGGAAGAAGCTTTCCCCGGCGACATTTCGGGAACATACAATGTGATCAGCAAATGTCTTATTCGCGGACTTGGCGCCATGGGAATCAAGGCCTCTCTGGCGGAGGAAGACGGGAAAAGAAAAACGACGGGAATCAGTGCCTGCTGTTTCTCAACACCGACTAAAAATGAAATTCTGGTGGATGGACGTAAAATTTGCGGCAGCGCCCAGGTTAAAAGAAGGGGAGGCTTTCTCCAACACGGTTTACTGTTTTGCGATTTTAATCCGGATAGAACGGCGGCGCTGCTTCTTTCATCATGCGCTCCCGACCGGGTGGAGAAATTGAAACGATCGGTGACCGCGATAAACCATGAGCTGGCTCAGCCGATGAATGTGCGGGAAGTCTGTTCGGGATTAAGGAAAGGATTCCGTGACGAACTGAACGTCGATCTGGAAGAAGGAACGCTGACGCCTGCGGAAGAAAGACTGAAAAAAGAATTGGTGAAAAAATACACCGATGTGGACTGGAATATAGAACGGCAAAAATATTTTAAGGCGGTTTGATTTTCTACAATGATAATTCGGGATTTGGTGGCAAAAGAAATATACAGACAAAGCGGCTATATCGCGCCGGATGTTAAGGTCGCAATAAAAATGGATGCCAACGAAAATCCGTTTGCCATTCAGGAACCTTTGAAAAAAAGACTGGGGGATAAATTGCGTTTGATAGATTTCAACCGTTATCCCCCCGCCGGAGTTCCCGGACTGCGTGAAAGATTCGCTAAATATTACGGGGTGAAGAAGAATATGATCATGCCGGGCAACGGCTCCGACGAACTGATTCAGATCCTCTGCCTGGCCATGAAGGGCAGGATCAAAGGTGTCCTGGTTCCCATCCCTACCTTTTCCATGTATAAAATCATTGCCGTCAATACAGGCAACAAGGTCGTCGAAGTTCCCCTGGATAAGAAATTCGATCTGGATGTGGAAGCCATGACCGCCAGAATAAAAAATAATTTCCCGGCGCTGATTTTTTTAAGTTCACCCAACAGCCCCACCGGCAATCTTTTCAGCCGCGGGAGAATAGAAACCCTCATCAAAAAAACTCCCGGCGTGGTCGTCATTGACGAAGCCTACGGCGCTTTTTCCGGCCAAAGCCTGATTTCTCTGGTAAAGAAATTCGATAACGTGATTTTTCTGAAAACACTTTCCAAACTGGGAATGGCCTCCATTCGCCTGGGCTTTCTAATCGGCAATCCTGATATGATTAGCCAATTGGACAAGATCAGACTGCCGTATAATGTAAATTCTTTATCTCAGACCGCCGCCGGTTTTTTTCTGGACAATGAAGAGGAATTCTCTAAGCAAATCAAAGAGATAGTTAAAAGACGTGACGAACTTTACCGCGGTCTCACTGGGATCAGGGGGATCAAGCCCTATCCTTCCCGGGCAAATTTTATTTTTTTTAGTTGCGCTTTTGATTCCAATCGCATATACAACAAGCTCGTTGCGGAAGGGATTGCTGTAAAAAATCTCAACTTTGCGCCACGGATGTCCGATTGCATCAGGGTAACGGTGGGCAGCAAAAAAGAAAATGAAGCCTTTCTGAAAGCGTTAAAAAACATTACTCCAGAATAAGGAGCGTGATTTAAAATCAGTTGAACATCACAGGGTGGATTACGGCAGAAAAATTTTATTTTGCCGTACTGCCCTTTTTTTGTAATGAGACTCACCGAAAACAAACGCAGTGCGGTTTGAGGTGTTAGTCGAATTATCCCACTTGCGAAGCAATGTGGGATTTGGCACTGTCTAAGAACAAACGCAGCGAAGCGAAGTGGAATTCGAGATTTATAAAATGATTTCATAATTTAAGTAAAACTACCAACAATAATGATTAACAGGGAGGATTTAATTTGGAAGTAAAAGTGATTGACAACGATGTAGAGAAGGCTTTAAAAATTTTGAAAAACAAGCTATCGAAGAGCGGTTTGTTCAAGGAGTTGAAAGTTCGCCGCGCTTATGAAAAACCATCGGTAAAACAAAAAAGAAAAACGATCGAAGCTCAGCGCCGTCTGGCCAAAGTTCAAAGACGCCGCAGATACTAAACTGATTTCCCGGTTACCGGACCTCATGTCATCGCCGTTTGAAGGGAAGGTTTCATTTTATGGATGAAAAACAGTACGTCATTGACGCTCTGTCGGTCAATGAATCATGGCGGGTTTTCCGTATTATGGCGGAATTTGTTGAGGGCATTGAAACACTTTCCAATGTCGAAAATGCCGTCACCATTTTCGGTTCCGCCAGAGTTAAGCCGGATGACATCGATTACCAGAAAGCTGAAAAACTGGCCAGACTTCTGGTTCAGGAAAAATTTAACGTCATTACCGGCGGCGGTCC
Organism: Smithella sp.; assembly: GCA_035350895.1. GTDB lineage: Bacteria > Desulfobacterota > Syntrophia > Syntrophales > Smithellaceae > Smithella. Next base: position 52,787 of record DAOPVC010000004.1, read on the forward strand.
GGGAATTATGGAAGCAGCCAATAAAGGCGCGGCTGAAGCCGGAGGGAAATCAGTAGGACTAAATATAAAACTTCCTTACGAACAAAAACCAAATTCATACGCAAACATTCATATTGATTACAAATATTTTTTCGTCCGCAAAGTCATGTTTGTCAAATATGCCGTCGCTTATGTCATCATGCCGGGTGGTTTCGGGACCATGGATGAGCTTTTTGAAGCCTTAACCTTGATTCAGACAAAAAAAATTAAATCTTTTCCGCTTATCCTCATGGGCAGCCAGTACTGGGGAGGCCTGATCGACTGGCTGAAAAACAGGATGCTGGCGGAAGCAAAGATTCTTCCCGTGGATATGGATTTAATCCAGGTCGTTGATGAACCGGAAGACGTTGTCAAGCTCATTAAGAAATACGTAATCATTTAAACTCCTTCAATTCTTAATACGTCATGGAAAAAATCTTCACCAATCTGAAAAAGGGCCTTGTTGCGCCCTGCTATCTCCTTTACGGAGAAGAAGAATATCTCATTCATGACGCTCTGGATAAAATCCTTGCCATCATTGTTCCAGAGACCAGCCGTGATTTCAGCCTTTTTTATCTGGACGGCGAAAATACGGATATGGACAGCCTGACGGATAATCTTCTGACGCCTTCTCTTCTCGGCGACAGGAAAGTCATTGTTGTCAAAGATTCCACGCTGTTCACCTCACGCGACGATCTCTCCAAACTCACGACCAAAATACGGGCCAATATTGATGAGAACCCCTCCAAAGCGGCCAGATATTTTCTGACCTTCCTGAGTCTTGCCGGATTTGCCCTGGAAGATCTGTGTGGTTCCGGCTGGCAGAAAATAACCGATGAACAATGGAACAACCTCGTTAAGGGAGACGCGGGCGATGACCGCGAAAAATGGCTGCCGCGCATTCTGGAAATATGTCAGGCCGCGGGACTTACCGATTCAGCCGTCAATAAAACCGAAAAGCTGGAAGACGTTTTAAAATCGGGCCTTCCCGTGGGCAATTGTCTGATTTTTACGGCCGAGGCCGTGGATAAACGAAAAAAGATCTACAAGATTATCGCGGATACCGGCGTGGTTAAATATTTCGGTGAAGTTAAAAAAGAATACGCCCGCAAAGAAATTCTTCAGAAAGAAGCTCAGAATATCCTGGATGGCTGCGGCAAGAAAATGTCGCCGGCGGCATGGATTGCTCTGGGTAAAAAAACAGGATTTGATTTCCGGCGTTCCGTCTCGGAGCTTGAAAAACTCATATCTTTCGTCGGAGAAAAAAATCTCATCGACAAGGATGACGTGGAAGAAGCCGTCGGTAAAACAAAAGAGGATGAAATTTTCGCCCTGACCAACGCCCTGGGCGAAAAAAATCAACTGACCGCTCTGAATGCTCTGAAAAACCTTCTCGATCAGGGCATTCATCATTTGATGATCGTGACGATGATTTCCAGAGAAATCCGATTGCTGATGCAGTCCCGGGCACTGGTGGATTCCGGAAAATTGCCGAAATTCAACGCCTCCATGGAATACGGATGGTTTCAGAACGCTCTTTATCCGGCCTTCGTCAGTTTAAATGAATCCCCCGGGAAAAATGACATTCTGCTCTTCAATCAGCATCCTTTTTCCCTCTTTAACGCAATGCGCAACTGTCTGCGTTTCACGACCGACCGTTTGATTGACGCGCTGGAAGAGCTGCTCACGCTGGAGCGCCTGCTCAAGACATCAGGCTCCAACCCTCAACTGCTTCTCGAAAATTTTTTGATCAAGTTATGCGTCTGAGTTTCCAGGAAAGATTCCCTTGCCGTTATAAAAGAACCTTTTTAAAAAAAGGGCCCGCCTTCACTCAAACACTCCGAGGAATTCTTCAAATGGAAGGAAGGGTTTGCTGTGGCTCTCCCAGAAAGAACCGGCCACGCTCAATCCATTCTTTTAATTGGTGAGCAATCTGTCTGGCCTTGTAATAACTGGACAGAGGAGCGGTAATTATTTTTTTCCCGTCAAGGGTAATGACCCCACTGCGCAAATCTTTATAACTTACCTCGGCCAAAGGTTTAGGACTGCCTTTGGGATAATCCATACTGTAATCGTAAATCTGGGTATAAATATCTTCATCTTTTACCGCTGTAAACAACGCCATCTCTTCATCTAAAACGGGAATGGGAATTCCTATGCCCACAAAAAGAGACACGCCGTATCCCAGAATGCTTGCGCCCGTCAGCCATTGCGGAGACATGTCCTTGAGGTTACCAATGACGGCAATGGTCCCGGCTCCTTCCCGGGGAACGCCGTTCGCTCCCCGCAGCACATTCGGATTATGCTGAGTACCGGGCCAGGCGACAAACCCCTGCGCTCCCCCTAAAAAGATACGCGTGCCGACGCCGATGGTTCTGTAATACGGATCGTTGAATAACGGGCTCAGCTGTCCCGATGTCGAATATGCCGCATTGGCCATTTGCGGACGAAGCATCCCCATGTATGTATAAATCGTTCTGTCGGAAAGATTAACGGCGCAATTATAGTTCTGATAAGCGTTGCGCGGATTGAACAAAACCGCGTCTCTCAAATCTTTTATCGTGATATTTCGCTCATATTTGCGCGCCGGATAACAATCCGTTCCGTAGCCCTCGGCACGAAGTTTGACAACATTGCCGGCGACAAGATCCTCAATCACGTGACCGCCGCCGTAATTAAATTCGCCGGGATAGACACTGTTGAGCGGATCGTTTTCGGCAACTTCCGTCGCACCGATATAACAATCCACGGCGGCAATACCGCCATACGCCGCGACATCATTCAGCCATACTTTAGACGCCCGTATTTTCGGCGACGTGTGTCCGAAATTAAGAAAAGCCCCCGATGAACACATCGGGCCGAATGTTCCGGTGGTCACAACATCTATTTTCCGGGCTGCCTCGACCGCGCCGTGACGTTCTACGACATCGATCATCTCCTCTGCCGTGATGACAACAGCGCGCCCTTCTTTTATTTTCTCGTTGATTTCTTTTATTGTTTTTTTAACTTTGAATTTTTTCATATTTCAATTTTATAAATCCAGATAGCATTATCTGTAATTTATACCACTGTTTGCCGGCAATTGCAAAAGTAATGAGACTCAAAATTCAGGAGTATCGTGAACTGAATTTTGTAAATCGAATTATCCAAAGCCCTGGCTTGGACTATTAGAAACTGATTTTCAGGTATGACCGAATCCCCCCGCTCCCCTAGAAGTATTTTCCAACACCGATGTTTCTATCCAATCCACCCGGCAAATCTTCTGAACCACCATTTGCGCCAGACGCATGCCTCTTTTGATGACAAACGGCTCCTGGCCATGATTAATCACAATTAATCCGATTTCGCCCCGGTAATCGGCGTCAATGGTGCCCGGAGAATTCAGCAGGGTTATTCCGTTTTTAAGGGACAGACCGCTGCGCGGCCTGATTTGCGCCTCATATCCTTCCGGCAGTGCAATGGCGATACCTGTCGCGATTTTTTCTCTCCGGCCGGGCAAAATAATGACCTCCTCGGGCACGGCGGCAAAAATGTCCATGCCCGCGGCCTGATCCGTCATGTATTGAGGAAGCTCAATATCATCCGTTCCGGGAAATTTCTGAATGCAGACTTTTATTTTTTCCATTTTTTCAGCCAAAAATATTTACCTTGAAAGACGGGTAATCCTTGATGAAGAAAACCGTTCCGTATTCAAAAAGCAAATGAATGCGGAACGGTTTGTCAAATACTCTTAGCGAGTGTCAAATCCCCATTCGCTTCGCTCAGGGGATAGTTTCCAATTCCGATTAATCGGGAATTGGATAGTTCAACGTACTCTTCAGACTTCGCAACGCTCGTCTTTAGAGAGTCTCTCTACCACTAACGTCTTCATGAGCCTTGTTTTTCCGAGTATTACGCATTCGGAAAAACTTAGAGCGAATTATCCCGCCACCTTTCAGGTGGCTGGGACTAGCTTCGCTACGCTCGCTCTCGACGAGTGTCACTATTTTACTTCCGCGCCCAGCGCTTCCTTGCGGCTGAGACGAATCTTACCGGATTTGTCAATCTCCAGCACCTTCACCACAACCTCGTCGCCTTCCTGCAACACATCGGTGACCTTGGCGATTCGTTCCTTGGCAATCTGCGAGATATGGAGCAATCCTTCCGTTCCGGGAAGAATTTCCACAAACGCGCCGAAATCAACAATCTTTTTGACTGTTCCGCGGTAAATCTTTCCGACTTCCGCTTCTTCCGTCAGCCATCTGACCATGCTCACGGCGCGCGCTGCTGCTTCGGCATCGGCGGAAGCGATGGTCACGGTGCCGTCATCCTCCACATCAATGGTAACGCCCGTTTCACTGATAATCTGACGGATATTCTTTCCACCGGAACCGATCACATTGCGGACCTGATCCTCTTTCACCTTAACCGTTGTAATGCGCGGAGCATACAAGGATATATCCGCTCTCGAAGCGGCCAGCGTCTCTCGAATCTTGCCGATGATGTGTATGCGTCCGTCTCTTGCCTGCGCCAGCGCTTTACGCAGGATATCTTCAGTCAGCCCGTCAATCTTGATATCCATCTGCATGGCGGTTACGCCTTTTTCCGTGCCGCAGACTTTGAAATCCATATCACCGGCATGATCTTCATCTCCCAGAATATCGGACAGGATCACGACCTCACTTCCTTCTTTGAGAAGACCCATGGCGATACCGGCCACAATATCCTTCACCGGCACTCCGCCATCCATTAGACACAAAATGCCGCCGCAGACGGTGGCCATGGATGATGATCCATTGGAAGATAAAATTTCCGAGACAATCCGGATGGTGTACGGAAACTCTTCCGGAGTGGGCAACACGGGAACCAGAGCCTTGCGGGCCAGAGCGCCGTGGCCGATTTCTCTCCGGCCGGGACTGCGCTGACCTTTTGCCTCACCCACACTGAAGGGGGGAAAATTGTAGTGCAGTAAAAACGTTCTGGTCTCCTCACCACTGACATAATCCATACGCTGTTCGTCAGCGGATGTGCCCAACGTGAGCGCGGCCAGGGCCTGCGTTTCACCCCGATTGAACAGCGCTGAACCGTGAGCGCGCGGCAGCACACCGACTTCCGAACTGATCGGACGGATGTCGGTAGACGTTCGGCCGTCAATTCGCTTCTTCTCCTGAAGAATCATGTCACGGAGAATACGAGATTCAAGGTGCTCGATAATTGCCGCCACTTTCTTACAAAGGACAGCATCTTCACCACCGATATTTTTTACAACAGCCGCACGGACATCGCCCAGTTTGCTGTAACGTTCCAATTTGCGCGGCATGGCATAACCTTCCTTCAAGCCGGGCAGCGCCTCTTCGCGCACGCGAGCGACAAGCTCTTCATCCGGCACCGTTTCCTCAACCGGTCTCTTGGCTTTGCCGATGGCCGCCTGAATCTGATCCTGCAAATCGATCACCGGACGGATGGATTCCAGCCCGAATTTAATCGCATCGACAATGATCTCTTCTGGAACTTCTTTGGCTTCGCCTTCCATCATGACCAGTTCCACGTCATACGGTCTGCCGGAAGTTCCCGCCACTTTGCGTCCGACCAGAAAGAGGCTCATTTCACTTTCCTTCATTTTTTCCGGACAGGCATTGGCGACAAATGCGCCGTCGATCCGGCCAACCCGCACACCGGCAATCGGTCCCTTGAAGGGGATATCCGATATTCCCAGAGCGGCGGACGCGCCGATCATGGACGCCACATCCGGGTCATTTTCCTTATCCACGGATAAAAGCGTGGCGATCAATTGTGTTTCTGAAAAATACCCTTTGGGAAACAAAGGGCGAATCGCGCGATCGATGATGCGCGACGTCAGGATTTCCCGCTCATTGGGACGCCCTTCTCTTTTGAAAAATCCGCCGGGAATTTTCCCCGCTGCAAAAGTCATTTCCTGATAATCAACGGTCAACGGCAGAAAGTCCACGCCTTCCCGCGTGGTTTTCAACGAAACCGCCGTCACCAGAACAACCGTGTCGCCGTAATAAACCAGAATGGCCCCATCGGCCTGCGCGGCAACATAATTCGCTTTCAGGGATATGTTCCGCCCGGCGAAATCCGCACTGAATACATTACTCATTAAATTTCCTCCATTAATTGTTTGTGAGTGCTGGTCCTTTCAAATTCAAGGGCGAAACGCATAAGCCAACAACCATCCAACGATTGATTCGCTTACGGTCAGGTTACCTTATGCCTTCCGCCCTTGAATAATTCTTTTACTTTCTCAGATTCAGACGTTTGATAACGCTTCTGTATCTTTCGATATCATTCTCTTTGATGTAATTGAGAAGCCTTCTTCTCTGGCCGACCAGCTTTAGCAAACCACGGCGAGAATGATGATCTTTCTTGTGCGCCTTGAAATGCTCCGTCAAATACTCTATTCTGGCGCTCAAAAGAGCGATCTGGACTTCGGGAGACCCCGTATCCTTTTCATGCAGCCGATAGTCATTAATTACTGTCTTCCTTTTTTCCGAACTTAACACGCTATTTCCTCCTTTTACAATTTTGAAATATTTTAATGTTTGATCTTAATTTTTCTCATTCACTGATAATTAAACACCCTGATAATTCTGGCGGCCTGCATTTTTCCGTCGAATTCAGAAAAATTATTGACCGGCGCCAGCATTTCCGCAACAGCCAGAAGGCTTCCGCCGCTGATGAATTTTACCATATCTCCCGCTTTAAGCAAGGGAAGATCATATTCTTTGAGCATAGCGACCGAAGGCTGCCAGCCGTTGCGCAGTTTGGCCGCGCAATTATCTCTTAATTCGATCGTCGCCAAAAGCGGCAGCAGTTCTGTCATCGGCAATATCTTTTTGATCAGCTCCCCTTTTTGGTCGGCAGACTTATAATCATTTAAAATAACAGCCATATTTTCCGAAAAAATTCCGCTTTGCAGACGGCGCAAACCGCTCAAACAAGCTCCGGTCCCCAGCGCGTCACCGATATCCGAACAAAGCGTTCTGATGTACGTGCCTTTGGAGCAGGCCACCCGAAAGGTGACCCGGGGCAGGGAAACTTTTTCAATAGCCATGCTGTGAATAACCACCTCCCGCGGTTTTAAATCCGGGAAGATCCCTTTTCTGGCCCATTTGTACAAAGGCGTGCCACAGTGCTTGATCGCGGAAAAAGCCGGCGGAATCTGCTTGATTTTCCCGATCATTCGCAGCATCACCGATTTTATTGCTTCCTCAGACGCCTGACGATCCGATTGGCTGATAATGTTACCCTCCGTGTCCATCGTATCCGTTTTAACCCCCAGCAACATCGTGGCCAGATATTCCTTATCGTCACCGGCCAGGAAACCGGCCAGTTTTGTGGCTTCATTCAGGCAAACCGGCAGCACCCCGGTCGCCAGAGGGTCAAGCGTTCCCGTGTGACCGGCTTTTTTTATGCCCAGTGTTTTTCTGACTTCACTGACAACGTCGTGCGATGTTTTGCCCGCCGGTTTATCAATGACGATCACGCCGTTCATCATAAAATTACAATTCCCTGACCGCCTGAATAATTTGCGATTTGATCGTTTCAATATCACCTTCCATCCAGCAGGAAGCGGCATGAATGTGACCGCCGCCGCCGAATCTTCTGGCCACCTTTTCCACATTGATCTTGGCTTTGGAACGCAAACTCAGTTTGAAATTATTGTCCCCTCTCTGAGTATAGAGAACGGATACTTCAATGCCTTTCACCGTGCGGGGAATATCAACAAATCCTTCCGTATGCTCCCAGGCGGCTCCCGTGTCCGTCAAATCCTTCTGCGTGACAACCATGGAACCCACCCTGCTTTCCAGATCAAGAGACAGTGTCGCAAGGGCTCTGGCCATCAGTTTCAGTCTGGCCGGGGAGTCGCTCTCATAAATATTTTCCGCGATACGCTGAGGGCTGGCGCCTTCTCCCACCAGAGTGCCCGCGGCCAGAAATGTCTCTTTGGTCGTGCTCGAATAACGGAAACTGCCGGTATCCGTGATAATCGCCGCATATAGATTGGTGCAGATATCCTTGGACATCTTCACGCCCATTTCCCGCATCAGGCGGAACACCAGTTCACCGGTGGAACTGGCCTTGGCATCCAGCATTTTTAAAGAGCAAAAGCCGTTGTTCGACACGTGGTGGTCGATATTAACGAGCGTTTTAATTTTTCTGATGTTTTCCGCCTCGTCGCCGACGCGGCTCAAGTCACTGCAATCCAGGACGATGCAGGTATCGTACTGTTCAATATTCGTCAACGTATGCGATATATTATGCGCCGCGGGAAGAAACTGATAGCGTTCGGGCGTGTGGTCCCGGTTATAGACAACCGCCTTTTTACCCATTCCTTTCAGCATCAGATACACAGCGAGTTCCGAACCGAGAGCATCTCCGTCCAGCCGCACGTGAGCGGTGATCAGAAAATTATTTCCCTCATCAATCGCTTTAATAATCTCTCTAATCATTTTTATTTTCCTGTTCGGCGATCTGTGCCAGCAACTTTTCGATACGATTCCCGTAACCGAAAGAGGTGTCATGAATAAACATCAGCTCCGGCACAAAACGCAGTTGCAGGCGCTTTCCCAGTTCCCTTCTGATAAAACCGGCGGCCTGAGCCAGACCCGCTTTGATTTCGGCAGAACAGTCATCCTTGCCCATTTCTACGAAATAAATCTTGGCATTACGCAAGTCGTCGGTCACTTTTACCGAGGTGATCGTAACCGAATGCAAACGCGGATCCTTGACTTCTTTGCTGATAATTTCGGACATATCCGCCCGGATCAACTCGGCAACTCTGTCCGCTCTTTTAAAACTCATCGTATTTCTTTGTATCCCAATCCGTCGCCTCCAAAAAACTGGAGACAACCATAATTTCTGTTTTGCTGTCCAGGATTTCGGCAACCCGGAGGTTATCAATAAATCTCAGCAGATGGTCGATCTTGCCGTTTATGTAACGGGAATCATTGCCGACAACCGCAAAAGAAATCTCCGCCCGCTTGTAATTATCAAGATGGCCTGTTTCCGCGATGGAAACATTAAATTCATTTTGCGCGCGCTTTAAAATTCGGTTCAAAACGCTTCGTTTGCTTTTTAAAGAGCCGCTTTCCGGGATTCTGAGATTGATGATTCCGTATCCGACCACCATAATGATTCCCCGAAAAACTCATTCATCCGGAAAGTCCGTCACGGTTCCTACGGCCTCCCGTTGTGAGATCCTCATGTCTGCTCACTATTTATTCCAATTTCTTCTCCAGCGTTTCTATGGTGTACGCCTCGATAACATCGCCCGAATGAATATCATTAAATCCCTCGATGCCGATACCGCATTCGAAACCGGACAGCACTTCCCGCGCGTCGTCCTTAAACCGTTTCAGCGATAAAATTTTGCCGTCAAACACCACAACGCTGTCACGGACAAGCTTGAGATTGCTGGTGCGCATGATCTTGCCGTCCGTCACCATGCAACCGGCGATCGTCCCGACCTTGGGCACTTTAAAGAGTTCCCGCACCTCGGCTCTGCCCTGCACCACTTCCTTGTATTCGGGCTCCAGCAGACCTTCCATTGCCGCCCGCACATCCGCAATCACATTGTAAATAATATCGTAAAGTTTAATTTCCACACCTTCCCGCTGGGCGACTTCCACGACTCGCGCATCCGGCCGCACGTTGAATCCGATAATAATCGCCTGCGACGCGGACGCCAGCAAAACATCCGTTTCGCTGATGGCGCCGGTGGAGCTGTGGATAATTCTCAATTTGATGTCATCGGTGGAAAGCTTGTTCAAGGCATCGGAAATCGCCTCAATCGAACCCTGCACATCGGCTTTGATGATAACATTGCATTCCTTCACGCCTTCCTTCATCCGTTGATAAAGTTGTTCGAGCGTCACCTTGGACAGAGATGAAAGTTCTTTTTCCCGGGCTTTTCTGGTCCAGTAATCAGCGATATTGCGCGCCTTCTTTTCATCCTCGACGCCGAAAAATTCCGCGCCGGTTTGCGGCACACTGGAAAACCCGATGACTTCCACCGGCATGGACGGACCGGCTTCTTTGATACGACGTCCCTGATCATTGATCAACGCGCGCACGCGGCCGAATTCCGTTTTGGAAATAAAGGAATCGCCTTCTTTCAGTGTGCCTTCCTGAATCAGGACCGTCGCCACCGGGCCGCGTCCTCTGTCCAGCTTCGCTTCAATAATAATTCCACGCACGGGACGATCGGGGTCGGCTTTCAGCTCCATCACATCGGCCTGCAATAAGATCATCTCCAGCAGTTCTTCAATGTTGATTTTCTTTTTGGCGGATACTTCACAGAAAATCGTATCGCCGCCCCACTGCTCGGACAACAGACCGTGTTCGGTCAGGGATTGTTTAATTTTTTCCGGATCGGCGCCCGGTTTATCAATTTTGTTAATCGCCACGATAATCGGGACACCGGCTACCTTGGCGTGATTGATCGCTTCAATGGTTTGATTCATGACGCCGTCGTCCGCGGCCACAATCAAAACGACAATATCGGTCACCTGCGCCCCGCGCGCCCGCATGGCTGTAAACGCCTCATGGCCCGGGGTATCCAAGAAGACAATGTCCCGGCCGTTGATGTGTACATGATAGGCGCCGATGGCCTGCGTAATGCCTCCCGTTTCACCGTCGGTAACGTTGGTCTGCCTGATCGCATCCAGAAGTGATGTTTTACCGTGGTCGACGTGTCCCATGATGGTGACAACCGGCGCACGCGGCTTGAGATTCTCCGGCGTGGAAGGAGCTTTCAATAAGGATTCGTCAAATTCCACGTCCGCTGATTCCACCTGGAAACTGAATTCACCGGCTACCAGAGTGGCCGTATCGAAATCAATGGCCTGATTAATGGTCGCCATCACGCCCATCGATATCAATTTATTGATGATTTCACTGACCTTGATTCCCATCCGTTTAGCCAGTTCGCCTACGGTGATGGATTCTCCAATCTTAATGCGTCTTTTAATCGCTTTAGGAACGGTGATTTCCGTTTTCTTCATTTTGACCGGAGCGGCTTTCTTGCCCTCCCGCCATTTGGTAAAAATCACTTCCTGATCGTCGTCCTGGCGTTTGAGCCTCTTTTCGATCTTTTTCTCTAAAATCTTTTTCGTCGGTATTTTCTTTTCTTCTTCGATCAAAACTTCGACCGGAACTTTGCCTTTTCTTTTGGGCTTTTCCGCAGGCGGAGTGGATATTCTCTCCCCGGGTTTCAGAGGAACCTTGGGCGCTGCGGGCCTGCCGCCGGATTCCGGCCTGATAATTTTATGCTTGGTAATGATGGTCGGCTTTACAGAAACGGCCGGCTTTTTCCCCGGAGCCGGGGCAGCGGCAGGAGCCTCTTTTGCTTCCGGTTTCTGAGCTTTCTCATCGGCGGGCGCTTGTGCTTCGACCGGCTGTGCGGCGGACGCAGCTTTTTCTTCAGCCTGTGCCGATATTTCCTTTGATGCGGGTGTTTCCGCAACCGCCTGCTCCACCGGAGCGGCTGCCTCCGTTTTCGGTGCTTTTTCCGCCGCCGGTTCAAGCGGAGCTTCCGCCGGTTTTTCCTTTTTGACCTTTTCAGCTTTTACAGCGGTAGTTTTGAGCGGCGCCTCGCCGGCCGCTTCTTTTTCCGGAGGCTTTGCTTCCTCGGCAGGAATTTCTTCCGGAGGTTTCTCCACGGCGGTAACGACCGTGCGGCGCCTGATGACCGTGGTTTTTATTCTCTGCTCCACAACTTCGCGAAGTTCTCCGGCGGTCAGCTCTTTTTTCGCTCTCTCCACATCTGCTTCATCCAGCGAAGAGGAAGCCGACTTAACCGAAATGCCGATTTTCTCCAAACGAGCGATCAGAACCTTGCTCTCCAATCCAAGCTCTTTGGCCAATTCATGAACCCGCTTTTTTGGCATGCGCAAAAATCTCCATGTAAAATTTCTTATTTTTCAGATGACGAATCACTCTTGTTGCCAGCGATTTCCTCGTTTAAAATCTTACCAGCCGTTTCTACCCACTGCTGGGCTGTCTTTTCACCGATCCCGGGAATCTGAGACAACAGTTCCGGTTCCGTCGCGGCTACCATCGCAATACTCTTTATCCCTTTGCTGAAGAGCTTTTCCGCCATCGCCGGGCCGATGCCTGTAATCTTGGTCAGATCGTTTTGGCTGTTTTTACCTTCCTCTTGCTCCTGCGCCATTGTTTCGCTCTTCATGTCAATGTTCCAACCGGTCAGCTTCACCGCCAGACGGACATTCTGTCCGTTCTTGCCGATCGCCAGGGAAAGCTGATCATCGGGAACAATCACGGTCATGGTCCGGTTTTCTTCATCGATAAAAACCCGGTTAACCTTGGCGGGAGAAAGAGCGCTGCTGACGTACTTGGCCTGATCCTCGCTGTAAGGAATAATGTCAATTTTTTCGCCGCGCAGTTCCTGCACCACACTTTGCACGCGCGATCCCCTCATGCCCACGCACGCGCCCACGGGATCAATATCTTTATCTTTGGATTTAACCGCAATTTTCCCCCGCTTGCCGGGTTCACGGGCCACATTGATAATATCGATCAACCCCTCGGAAATTTCCGGAACCTCCACCTCGAAAAGCGCCTTCAGAAATGCCGGATGCGTGCGGGAAAGAATGATCTGCAGTCCTTTGGCGCTTTTTTTCACCTCGACAATGTAGGCGCGGATTCTCTCACCGCGCTTGTACGTTTCACGGTGAATCTGTTCTGCCGGAGGCACAATGCCTTCCGCGCGTCCGAGATTGACAACAATGCTGCCGCCTTCAAATCGCTGCACAAAACCGTTGACCAGTTCGCCCTTGCGATCCTTGTATTCATCATAAATATTGTCGCATTCCGCATCTTTCACTCTCTGAATGATGATCTGCTTGGCCAACTGCACGGCAATGCGCCCAAAGGCGCTTGTTTCAATCTTCATGCCCAGACTGTCTCCCGGCTCGGCCCCTTCATCAAGATGTCTCGCTTCCTCCCTGGAAATTTGCGTTTCCGGATGCAACACTTTGTCCACAACCGTTTTAAACTGAAAAACCTCCACCTCTCCGGTCTCATCGTTATAATGGGCTTCTATTTCCACATTTTGTCCGAATTTTTTACTGGCAGCAGTAAGCATTGCCGCTTCGAGGGCTTCGACAATAATTTCCTTGCTTATTCCTCTGTCCTTACCCATCTGCTCGATCAGACGTTTAAGTTCTGGCAACATTTAAAAAATCCTCCCTTTTCTTCGCTGATATATTAGAATTTCAGCCTGCCGGCATTAATTCCTGTAAAAAGCCTATTCTTTATCATCGGCAAGATTGGCTTTTAAAATATCCTGCCGCGGGATCCGGTAATTTTTCCCGGCAACTTCCACTAGAACAAATTTGCGTCCGGACTCCTGGATATAGTCAACAAGAATACCATGAAAATTCTTGCTTCCTTCAATCTTGACCGCCGTTTTGATATCCACCCGGGAATTTCTGTATTTCAAAAAATCCTGATCGCGGGATATCGGCCGGTCGAAACCGGGTGACGAAACCTCCAGGGTATAAGACCCGTTGATCACCTCCCGAATATCGAAGATATCGCCTAACTGATCGCTGATACTGGCGCAATCATCCAGCGAAATTCCTCCTTCTTTATCCAGAAATAACCGAATAATCCAGCGAGAATGCATCTTTATGCATTCCACGTGAATCAATTCCATTCCTTCAGAAGTAACAACCGGCTCGGCTAATTGCCGGATTTTTTCTTTAACATCAAAGTCCATAAACACTCAGAAAATAAAAAAGTGGGCACGGGCCCACTCATCAATACTACCTTATCGATGGTTTGTGTTTTGCTAGCATATCCCTAAGGACAAAGCAAGCAAAAAGATTGAGATAAATTACCGCCTTTTTTGCTCATCGCAAGGAGAAATCTACCCCGGAAATGTCTCTCTGCGCTTAGCGAATGGGACTATTTCCGACAGCCTCTGCATCGGATACTCCGAATAACATTGCTAGCATCACGCCATTCGCTCTTAACACGTCTCAAATCCCACGTCACTTCGTTCCTGGGATAATTCCACTAACGCTTTAATGAGCCTTGATTTTCCGATGGAAAATCTTAGAGCAAATTATCCCGCCACCTTCAGGTGGCAGGGACAAACTTCGTCCCGATAAATCGGGACTCGTTTTCAGCGAGTGTCATTAAAAACACCTTGACAAATTAACGCTGTTAAATAACATTAGCCGCTCATGAGCGGGCGTAATTCAGTGGTAGAATGTCAGCTTCCCAAGCTGGACGTCGCCGGTTC
>DAOPVC010000005.1:0-56836 GCA_035350895.1 Smithella sp.
GGCGGGAACCGAAGCGGCTCACGTTGAGATTGCCGGCCCGGTCAGCCTGCGCCAGGCCTAAAAAGGCGATGTCCAGTCCGCCGCCGTCGTAGAAATCGAACTGATAAGGCTGGTCGATGATCGCTTCCACATTGGTTGCCGCCCCGAAGCTCAGGCCTCCGGCGGGAATGCCGCCGATGACACCCGGTTCCGCCGTGAGCGTCAGATACTCGAGCAACCCTTCTTCCGCCGCCACTCGTGCAATGCTTTCGGGAACGCCGATTCCCAGGTTCACGACAGCATTGACTTTAAGCTCAAGCGCGGCGCGACGGGCGATAATTTTTCTTTCATCCAGGGGCAGCGGCTCCAGGGATGTTACCGGCACCCTGGTTTCACCGGAGTAGGCGGGATTGTATTTTTCAGCGAACGTCATCCAGTGGTCGTCGGGATCGGCAACCACGACGCAATCCACAAGAATGTCGGGAATCCTGACATCCCGGGCGCGTAATGTCCCTCGATCCGCAATGCGCTCAACCTGGACGATGACTACGCCACCCGAATTTCTCACCGCCATGGCGATGGACAGGGCATCCACTGTCAGCGCTTCCCGTTCCATGGTGACATTGCCGTCCAGATCGGCGGTCGTTCCACGCAATACGGCTATCTGAATGGGCCGTGTTTTATAGGCCAGACAGTCTTCGCCGTCAAAGTTCAGCAGTTCAACGATATCCTCCCGGGTTTTCCGATTGATTTTACCGCCGCCGTGTCGGGGATCGACAAACGTGCCCAGTCCCACTTTGGAGAGGGTTCGCGGATTATGCGCCGCGATGTCGCGAAACAGGTGTGAGATGACCCCCTGGGGAAGATTATAGGCTTCAATCTTGTTTTCGATGGCGAGCTTCTGCAGTTTGGGAACCAGTCCCCAGTGACCGCCGATGACGCGGCTGACCAGTCCTTCATGAGCAAGGTGATTCAGTCCTTTGTCTTTGCCGTCGCCGATGCCGGCGGAATAGATAATGGTGAGGTCTTTGGGTTTTCCCTGTGCGATAAATTGTTTTTCGATGGCTCTGGCGACGCCTTCGGCAAAGCCGATGCCGACAAATCCGCCGAACGCGAGCGTGTCTCCGTCGCGAATGACGCCCACCGCCTCATCAAGCGAAACCACCTTGCCGCGCTTCATGCGCCGGGCCAGGTCGCTGGCGATCGGATGACGGCTCTTGATCGGATGATTCATCATTCACTCGGTGTTTGCAGATGCGTTTCTATTCCCGGTAAATCGCTTCGAAAATCACTTCGGTGCCGGTGTCGCGTATATCGCGGCAGGCGTCCAGGAAGGTTGCGATGTTTTCCGAGGTGCGCCGCTCGATGTAACTGAAGGTGTTGGAGTCCTGCGCTTTGCTGCGGTTGTCTCTGACCCACAAGGCCCAGGATTCGAAGATCTTCATCCAGGGACTCACCTGATCCGACCAGATATAGCGGCTGACACGCGCCGGATGAAGCCAGCGCAGAGCCGCCGCCTGCTGCGGATGGCGGATCAGCGATTTGACCAGAGGCCGGCCGAAGGCAAGGTAAAGATTCTCGTTGGCCACTGACAGACGATCCATTTTGTCAAACGCCGACTTTGGAAGCAGGCAGGTCACGTCTTTGATTTCTCTTTTTTCAAAGCGCACATGGAACTGTTCTTTTAAATGATCGTGTTCACCGGTCTCGCCTTCAATGATCATTTCATACAGACCGGGCTTCAGTTTCTGCATCTTCTCAATATGTTCGATAATCGCGCGGTGCTCGCGGCGCGCCACTGCCGCAGAGACGAAGATCCCAAGATGTCCGATATGACTGTGCAGCAGATAGATGATGCGCTGTCCGGCTCTTACAAGGTCCTCGGTTGTCGGGTACACTTCCGAAATCCAGTGCAGGGCCTGCTGCGGCGGCGTAATGTTGTCGCCGCTGGATGCAAAGATCACCAGCGGATCTTTCAGATTTTTCATATCAATCCGATGATGGTGTCCGATATCGAGAACGCCTTTTTCCAGTTTATTGCCGATAAAAAGATTTCTCACAATCCAGAGGATTTCCTCCTCGTTGAGCAGATAAAAGCCGCTCCACCAGCGTTCAAACTCGAGGTAACGTTTCTGCTCGGTGTCAATATTGGAAAAAAGGTTGTAGTCTTTTTTCCAGAGGGTGTTGGCCGGATTGAGCCGCTCAAAATTTTCCACAAGATAGGCGCCGTCGAATAGACCTCCGCCCAGATCACACATGAAACTGGTTGCCCAGGCGCCGCCGGTTAATCCGCCGGTCAGACGCATCGGATTGATGCCGTCGCCGCCGGCCCAGTAAGACATGGGCGCGCCGTTGATGACGATCGGTCCCGTGACGTCGGGATGATCGGCTCCCAGCATGGCGACGGCCCAGCCCGCCTGGCAATTTCCGTAAATCAGGGGAAAGTCTCTGTCCGGATGACGTTTTTTAATCTCTTCGAGAAAACGGATCTCCGCCTGCTCCACATCTTCCATCGTCTGATCCGGAAGCGGTTCGGGTGTAAACGATGCGAAATAAACCGGATGACCTTCCGCAAGGCCCATGCCCACTTCGGAATCTTTTTTAAATCCGCCGATTCCCGGTCCGTGCCCGGCCCGCGGATCGATAACCAGAATAGGCCTTTTCCCGGGCTCCGGTTCCTTGCCTTCCGGATGTCTGATGAACAGCAAAGAATAGTTGACCGGACGGGGAAACCTGCGCGCGTCCAGAACGACTTCGTATTCATAGTCCAGCAGGGGCGGCATGCCCTGCTGATAATGCTCCAGCATGTTGTTGCCGCGTTGGCGCATGGTGTCCATGAAAAGGACGCAGCGCTGCCAGAAATCGATGGAATACTCCCAGGCGTCTTCGGAAAATCTTGCCCAGGTTAAATGCGATAGCCTCCCGCCCAGATCCACCCACGACGCCAGCGCGCCGAGCGGCTCGACAGGCGCTTCTGATTTGATTTTTTTATTACAGGCCATATCGGTCGTTTGCGTCATGAGTTGATGCCATGATTTGAAAAGGTCGTAATGATTCATAGTCCTCTCTCGGGAATGATGAAGATGATATTGATAAAAATCCGTCTCTTGCACCGATGAGTATAGGCAACTCACATGGGGATGTCAATGAAATATTGGCCGTGTAAATTATTGGAATGATTTATTTAACTCAAACACGATTTGTCATTGCTCCGGGCAAATGTGCGCCCGGGATTGATGGAGCCCGGTTTTGATGATTCCCGGTTTATTCAAAATATTCATTGAAGTTTTTCCTGTTTTAACATAACTGATTTTCAGCTTAGACAAGATTACACCGTGATCCGAAAAATGGGGAGGCCGTGGCGTACAGTTTCCGTTATTTTTTCGGGCATAAAAAAGCCCACATGAAGGAGATAAAAAATGAACAACGGCACAACCAAAATGACGGATATAAAAATAAATGTCGATAATCTTTACCGGGAAGAAGCGTTTACCGACCTTACTTTCGCGACCATCAGACGCCTTTCTCCCGTAAAGCTGGACGGCTCGCCTGATGAGAGCCGGGAGCCCATTTTCACCGGCATGACCCAGTTGATGTCGCCCAACGGTCCGATTCCAGTGCAGTGCCTTATTGAAGGCGCGAAGACGCTTAGCGAAGCCGCAGAAAAATTACCGGCAGCCATCGAGAAAACCGTTCAGGCCATGATCGCCGAAGCCGAGGAGATGAGAAGAGAAGAAGCTTCGAAGATCGTTATTCCCGGACAGTAAAGACGATAAAACACCATTTTGTCATCTTTGCGGATCATTGTAAATCAGGACGCAACCTTTTTCGCATGTAAATAGCCCAAGGCGAATCATATGGATTATGCTTCATACACCGGCCATTCAGCAAGCGTTAAAGAGTATCGGATTAACGTTTCGGATGGAGTTTCTCTCAAGATCATTGATTTCACGTCGCAAAATGTCGCGCCGGGAAAACCCGTTATACTTTTTGTAGCGGGATGGATTTCTTTGATCACCGGTTGGAAAGGCGTGCTGAAAGTTCTGACAGCTGAACACAACGTTATTTACATGGAGTCAAGGGAAAAACATTCGTCGATTGTCCCCGATGTCAAAAACGTCAGCTTTTCCATGGAGCGGCTTCAACGGGACATCGGCGAGACGATAAAAAAAGTCATCCCGCCGTCGGAAAAATTCGTTCTCGCCGGCAGTTCGCTGGGCGCTTCCGCCATTCTTGAATATTGCCGATCAGAGGGGCTAAAACCGTTATCCGCCGTATTGATCGCGCCGAATATCGAATTCAGATTCCCCAAAGTGCTCGGATCAATTATTCCGGCGATACATCCCTCCCTCTACTTCGGCGTGAAGCCTCTGATCAAGTGGTATTTGAGGAACTTCCGGCTCGATAAAAAAGACTGTAAAGAACAGATTGAAAAATATGAAAACACCCTCGATTGCGCGGACCCTTACAAACTGAAGGCGAACGCGCTGGCGATCAAAAAATATTCGATATGGGAGAACCCAGGCAACGTCGACCTCCCGTGTCTGATTATGGGGGCTACGAAAGATACGCTTCATGGCGCCGAAAACATTAAGCGTCTCTTAACGATTATTCCCCGATCCACTTATATAGAACTGGAAAGCAATATGGAAACGCACAGCGAGAAAGCCGGGCATATTATTGCTCAATACATTCAGAACATTCAGAGTGCGTTTTAAAGCTTATTTCAAACGCTTGTCCATTCCCGTGAATCCGCAATCGGGCTGATAGCAGGTCACATTCAGAAATTCGCATTTCTGTTTGCAGACCGGGCAGATTTCCGGCGGCTTAATTTCGACCACCGTATTGCCGCAATGGCTGCACTTCCAGGTATTCTCGGGGATGTTCTGCTTGCTGTCTGTCATTGCCGTATTTCCTCCTCATGAAACTACAATGCTGCAAGTGAAACGCAGCGGAATTATAACGTTGAATGATCTCGCCGGCGAGGCCGAGAGGGATTATGCCCATGATTTCATTCAAAATAAATCATAAAAACAATCAGATGGATATTTTTTTGTTTCTATGACGAATGTACTTGATATTATACCCTACTTTCGGTAAACGAATATACTATTTTTTGTCCGGGGTTCAATCATGTCTAAAAAAACAAACAAAAATGATCTGGCCGGTTTGACCCTGCTGGGCAAGGCAACCAAACCGGTGCGCAGACTGGAGACGTTTCCCAATCGGAATGAGAATCGTAATTATGTGGTGACTCTGCAGACAGACGAGTTTACCTGCGTTTGTCCCAAAACGGGCCAGCCGGATTTTGCCAAAATCAGGATTCAATATATCCCGGATAAGAGAATTGTCGAATCCAAATCGCTGAAGCTGTATTTGTGGTCTTTCCGCGACGAAGGCGTTTTCCACGAACATGTGACCCATATCATTCTTGATGATCTGGTGGCGGCGCTGAAACCC
The DNA here is from genome assembly GCA_035350895.1 of Smithella sp. Taxonomy (GTDB): domain Bacteria; phylum Desulfobacterota; class Syntrophia; order Syntrophales; family Smithellaceae; genus Smithella. Next base: position 5,440 of record DAOPVC010000005.1, read on the forward strand.
CGCTGGTGCAAAATCAGCGCGGAGTTTGCCGTGCGCGGCGGAATCGGCATAACGGTTGATGCGGAGTATCAAAAATAACCTTCTGATCATGAAAGGAAAAAAATAATGGGAAGACGAACGGATATTAAAAAAGTCTTGATTATCGGGTCGGGGCCTATCGTCATCGGACAGGCCTGCGAATTTGACTATTCAGGAACGCAAGCCTGCAAGGCTCTGCGCAAACTCGGCTATAAAATAGTCCTGGTGAATTCCAATCCGGCCACCATTATGACCGATCCGGGCATGGCCGACGTCACGTATATCGAACCTCTCAATGTGCAGACCCTGACGGAAATTATCGAAAACGAGAAACCGGATGCCATCCTGCCCAATCTGGGAGGCCAGACCGGTCTCAACCTTACTTCGGAACTTCACAAAAAAGGCATCCTGGAAAAACACGGCGTGAAAGTCATCGGGGTTCAGGTTGATGCGATTGAACGCGGCGAAGACCGGATCGCTTTCAAAGAAACCATGAACAAACTCGGCATTGAAATGCCCAAGAGCGAGCCCGCCACGTCCGTCGAGGAAGCGGAAAAAATTGCCGCGCGGATGGGGTACCCCGTTGTGGTCAGACCGGCCTATACCATGGGCGGAACAGGCGGCGGTATCGTTTACAATCTCGAAGAGTTGCGCACCATCGCCAGCCGCGGTATTTCGGCCAGCCTTATCGGGCAGATTCTGATAGAAGAATCGGTCATCGGCTGGGAGGAACTGGAACTGGAAGTGGTCCGCGACGCGAAAAATCAGATGATCACCGTCTGCTTTATCGAAAATGTGGACGCGATGGGCGTGCATACCGGCGATTCCTACTGCACCGCGCCCATGCTGACCATCTCTCCCGAGTTGCAGAAACGCCTTCAGAAATATTCTTACGACATCGTGGAGGCCATCCAGGTCATCGGCGGCACGAATGTCCAGTTTGCGCACGATCCCAAAACCGACCGTGTCGTCGTCATCGAAATCAATCCGCGGACGTCGCGTTCCTCGGCTTTAGCCTCGAAAGCAACGGGATTTCCTATTGCGTTGATATCCTCGATTCTTGCGTCGGGCATGACGCTGGATGAAATTCCCTACTGGCGCGACGGATCTCTGGAGAAATACACGCCGTCCGGCGACTACGTTGTCGTCAAGTTCGCCCGCTGGGATTTCGAAAAGTTTCCCGGATCGGAAGACAAACTGGGCACACAGATGCGCGCCGTCGGCGAAGTCATGAGCATCGGTAAAAATTACAAGGAAGCTTTTCAAAAATCCATCCGCTCGCTGGAGAAAAAACGCTATGGCCTCGGTTTTGTGAAGGACTTCAACACCCGATCCCTGGATGAATTGATGGAAATGCTGAGCGAGCCGTCCAGTGAACGGCAATTCATTATGTATGAAGCTCTGCGCAAAGGCGCTTCGGTCGATGCGCTTTCAGCCAGGACCTATATTAAAAAATATTTCATCGAACAGATGAAGGAACTGGTCGGCCTGGAAGAAAGAATTCTTCAATACCAGGGAAAGAAACTGCCTGATGATTTGCTGATCCAGGCGAAAAAAGACGGTTTTGCCGACAAGTATCTGGCGCAGATTCTGTTCCGGGATGAAGCGGATATCCGCAAACAGCGTCTGCGTTTGGGAATAACGGAGGCGTGGGAAGCCGTGCCGGTCAGCGGCGTGGAAAATGCGGCTTATTATTTTTCCACCTACAACGCGCCGGATACAGTGCAGGTGACGAAAAACCGCAAGATTATGGTTCTGGGCGGCGGTCCCAACCGCATTGGCCAGGGCATCGAATTTGATTACTGCTGCGTGCACGCCGCATTTGCCCTGCGTGATGAGGGGATAGAGTCCATCATGGTCAACTGCAATCCGGAAACGGTTTCTACCGATTACGACACGTCCAACAAACTTTATTTCGAGCCGCTGACGGTGGAAGATGTTTTAAGCATTTATGAAAAGGAAAAACCGGAAGGCGTGATTGTTCAATTCGGCGGGCAGACGCCGCTCAACATTGCCGATCAACTGGCTAAGGCGGGAGTAAAAATTATCGGCACATCCCCGGAAACCATCGATCTGGCGGAAGACCGTGATCGTTTTCGCATGATGATGGACAGACTGGGCATTCCCATGCCCAAGTCCGGCATGGCCAGCAATCTGGAACAGGCGCTCAACGTTGCCGGAGAAATCGGTTATCCGCTGATGGTCCGTCCGTCTTACGTGCTGGGCGGACGGGGCATGGAGGTCGTGCATGACGAAGAAATGCTTAAACGCTACGTCAACGCGGCTGTCGGCGTTACACCGGAGCGGCCGATCCTGATTGACAAGTTCCTGGAAAATGCCATCGAAGCCGAGGCCGACGCCATTTCCGACGGCACGGATGCCTTTGTCCCGGCCGTGATGGAGCATATCGAACTGGCCGGTGTTCATTCCGGCGATTCGGCCTGCGTTATTCCGCCGGTCAGCATTCCCTTACGCCATCTTGACACCATCAATGAGTACACCAAGAAAATTGCCGTGGAATTCGGCGTCATCGGATTAATGAATATTCAGTATGCTATCGCCAGTGATGTGGTCTACATTCTGGAAGCCAATCCCCGGGCATCCCGCACGGTGCCGCTAGTTTCCAAGGTCTGCAATATTTCCATGGCGCGTCTGGCCACGCAAATCATGCTGGGCCGGAAGCTCAAAGATCTGAATTTGAAGAATAAGGCTTTCCGTCATTTCGGCGTGAAAGAAGCCGTGTTTCCCTTCAATATGTACCCCGAAGTTGATCCGGTTCTGGGTCCGGAAATGCGCTCGACCGGAGAAGTCCTGGGGCTGGCCGATTCTTTCGGACTGGCTTACTACAAGGCACAGGAAGCAACGCAGCAGAGCCTTCCCTCGGAAGGAACCGTTCTGATCACGGTGGAGGAAAAAGACAAGGGCGGTGTGCTGGAAGCGGCGCGCGCCTTCAAGAAGATCGGCTTTAAAATAATAGCGTCTGAAGGAACACATAAGTTCTTGAACGAAAACGGAATAAGCGCCGAAAAAATTCTCAAAATGCACGAGGGCAGGCCCAATATTGTTGACGCCATTAAAAACGGTGAAATTCAACTGGTGATTAACACACCGGCCGGTCGCCTGAGTAAATATGACGATTCCTATATCCGCAAAGCGGCGATAAAATATAAAATCCCCTATATTACCACAATAGCCGCGGCGGTCGCGGCGGTAAAAGGAATCGCGGCTCTCAAACAGGGGCACGGCCGAGCCAAGTCCCTGCAGAGCTACCATGCGGAAATTAAGTAAATCAGTGTGATTCCCGAAATGTTTTTATTGTTTCGCAACTGATGAGAAGCTTTTGCATAAAATTGTTTTTATCGGGAAAAAGTTCAGGGCGGTTTTTTAATGAGAAACTGGTAGTCTGTTTTTTACATTTCCGTTGACTTATTGAATCTCTTCCTTTAGCTTTACTCATTACGAACAATCATCCGGCAAAAATTAAAAAAATGTTTTCGACTGCGCAGGCGACGTCGCATCAGGGGAAAAATGGAAAATAAAAGCGGCAAAAAGAGTAAAGCTGGCCATAACAGTAAATCGCAGAAACCGGCTGGCGCCGTTAAAAAATCGAGTAAAAAACTTGAAACACATCCTGAAATATATTCTATCCTGATTGAAAATTCCACGGACGGCTTGAGCGTTATTCAGGACCGGGTCATCACGTTTGCCAATCAACGCCTGGCGGACATGTCCGGGTATTCGGTTGAAGAATTGACCGGCATGCCGGTTTTCAATCTGGTGCCGCCGGATTTGGTTGCTCAACTCGCCGCAAGGCTTTTGCAACACGAACAGCAGGTTCCGGTTCCGGAGATATTTTACTCAAAACTTTTGTGCCGGGACGGGAAAGTGAAGGAAATGGAAAACACGTCCCGCATCATTCAATTCGAAGGCCAACCGACGATCATTGCCGTGACCCGGGATATTACTCAACGCAGGCAAATTGAAAGTAAGATTCTGAAAAGTGAAAAATTTTTCAAGGAAATTACGGAAAATTCGTCGGACATCATCATTATTACAGATGAAAAAGGCATTATAAAATATTGCAGCCCTTCCATGGAGCGTTTCGCGGGCTATAAGCCCGACGACGTCGTGGGTACGAACGCTTTCGGATACATGCATCCTGAAGACATGAAACGGGCCGTCGAGGAGTATGCCGAGGCGATCACGAAAAACGATTCGCTGCTTCCTCCTAATTCCTTCCGCATCATACATAAAGACGGCTCTATCCGGTATTTTTCCGGTACGGGAAAAATGCTTCTGGATAATCCCGATGTTCGCGGCGTCGTCATGAATGTCCATGACGTTACCGAACACAGAAGAGCAGAGAATTGCTTGCAGGAAAGCGAAGACCGATACCGCCTGCTGGCGGAGAATCTGACCGACGTCATTTTCACCATCGACATGAATTTCAATTATACGTATGCCAGCCCTTCCGTGTACAATCTCGTCGGTTATACGGCCGATGAAATGATGGCCTTGAAAGTGGATAATCTCGTTGACGCGGATACGCTCAACTGGTTCGTGGAAATGTTTGCCGAAGAGATGGAAATCGAAAAGCGGCCCGACCGGGACTTGAAAAGATCGCGGGTTCTGGAATACCAGCATCTACGCAAGGACGGCTCGAGAGTATGGGTGGAGAACAAGATAACTTTTTTAAGAGATCAAGACAGCATAACGTTAGGAATAATCGGCACCGTCCGCGATATTACCGAACGTAAACGGGCGGAGGAGCAGGTTCGTAAGGAAATCGACTTTACCCGTTCCGTGCTGGACAGTCTGACGATGCCTTTCTTTATGTTCGATGCGACCCACATGCATTTCTTCCGATGGAATAAAACCTTTGCGGCCGTTTCGGGTTATTCGGATGACGAGATTGTCCGTTTAAGGCCGTCGGATTTAATACCGCAGAATCAGCGGGAGGTTTTGTTGCGCAGGTTGGAAGAATTTAAACTCACGGAGCATATTTCCTTTGAAATGCCCGTTCTTTCCAAGAACGGCAATATCACCCCGTATTTATTGTCGGGCAATCTCCTGCATTATGAAGGGAAACCTTACGTTGTCGGCATGGGCATCGATATCACAAAACGCAAAAAAACGGAGGACTCCCTGCGTCAAAGCGAGGAAAAATACCGGACCCTTCTGGAGAATATGGAGGAAGGGTATTTTGAAATTGATCTGGTCGGCAATTTTACTTTTTTCAACGATACGACCTGCCTGCATCTCGGTTATTCCCGGGAGGAATTGATGGGTATAAACAACCATCAGTATATGGATGAGCAAACGGCGGAAAAGCTTTCTCATATTTTTAAAAAGATTTATGAAACAGATCCCCCGGTCACGAATCTGGAGTGGCAGATTATAAGAAAAGATGGAAGCACAAGACAGATTGAAGGGTCCATCTCCTTGCTGAAAGATATCTCCGGCCTCCCGAAGGGTTTCCGGGGAATAGCGCGGGATATTACCGGGCGCAAACAGTCGGAAGAATTGCTCAGACAAAGCGAAGAGAAATACCGCCTTCTGGCCGATAATATGAAAGAGTATGTCTGGTTGATGGATCTGGATCTGAAAATCAACTATATTAGCCCCTCGGTCGAAAAACTCATGCGTTATACGCTGGACGATTTCCAAAAACTTCCCCTGGATAAAATTTTAACGGCAGCGTCTTTTAAGGCAGCGATGGATTTTTTTGCAGCGGAAATGCCTAAAGCCATGGAGGCTCCTCCCGATTATTTATTGGACCGATCGCTGGAACTGGAATTCTACTGTAAGGACGGTCGTCCCGTTTGGGGAGAATGCAATTTCAGTTTCATCAGGGATGAAAGAGGAAAGCCTTTATCTATTCTCGGGGTCAGCCGAAACATCAATGAACGCAAACAAATGGAAGATGCTCTGCGCAAGAGCGAAGAAAATTTCCGCCGTTCGCTCGACGATTCTCCCCTTGGCGTGCGTATATCGACCATGGAAGGGAAGACGCTTTACGCCAACAGGGCCATTTTGGATATGTACGGATACGAGAAGATTGAAGAGCTGGAAAACACGCCCCTGCAGGAACGCTACACGCCGGAAAGTTATGCCGAGTTTAAAGAAAGGAAGAGAAAAAGATTACAGGGAGAATTCGGCCCTTCCGAATACGAAATAAGCATTGTCCGGAAAGACGGGGAAATCCGGCATCTTCATGTTTTCCGGAAGGAAATTTTCTGGAACGGCCAACGGCAATCGCAAGTTATTTATGAAGATATAACGCTGCGCCGGAGAGCGGAAGACAGGCTGAATGAAACACTGGAAAGTCTCCGTCAATCGATTAAAATAACCATTCAGGTGCTGGGTACGGCATCGGAAGCGAAGGATCCCTATATGGCCGGTCATCAGCGCAGGGTCGCCGACCTGGCTCGGGCCATCGCCACGGAAATGAAACTTCCTCATGAAAAAATTGAGGCGATACGCATGGCCAGCGCCATTCATGACATCGGGAAAATTTCGGTGCCGGCGGAAATTCTCTGTAAACCGGCAATCTTGAACGACCTTGAATTTTCTCTTGTTAAAAATCATCCGCGTTACAGTTATGATATCATAAAAGAGGTTGAATCTCCTTGGCCGCTGGCCGATATCGTTCACCAGCATCATGAGCGCGTCGACGGTTCCGGGTATCCCCTGGGGTTGAGGAACGGGGAAATTCTTATTGAGTCGCGTATTCTGGCCGTCGCGGATGTGGTCGAAGCCATGATATCATACCGTCCCTACAGACCGGCTCTGGCGCTGAACATCGCTCTGGCCGAAATTGAAAGCAATGCGGGCATCCTCTATGACCGGGACGTTGTCGAAGCGTGTCTGCGGTTATTCCGGGAAAAAAATTATCGGATTGCCTGAAAATAGTTTAAAATATGTCCGGAAGTAATTCATCGTTTAAAAATGGCGTCAACAGCGTTAAACTTGACAGATATGTAAATTGAATTTATACTTTCTATAACTTTTCCAGGAGGTAAACAGTGAAAAAACTATCAGTTTTCATGTTGCTTGTTCTTTTTATTTTCCCGGTGTTTGGGTTTTGTAAAAATGTATCGGCCGCTCCCAGGAAAGCATCTGTGTCCGGGGTCAAGGGCGCATCCTCATCCGTGGAAGAGCAGTTCAAAAAAAGTTTCCCGAAAAATAAATTCGAAAGTATTCTTCCGACGGAAATCAACGGTGTTTATGAAGTTTATACGGGCAATCAGATTTACTATTACATGCCGAAAGATGACGTGGTCCTTTACGGCAGTCTGGTTTCCAAAGACGGCGTCAATATAACGCGGGAAAGCCAGTTAAAGAAAATGGCGCAAAAAATGGCCAAAATACCTCTGGACGTCGCCCTGAAAGTGGGTAACGGGAAAACGGCGGTTGTGGAATTTATTGATCCCCACTGTTACCATTGCCGTCAGGCATATAAATTTTTCTCCCAGCGCAAAGACGTGACCTTGCATGTATTCTTTTTCCCGCTGTCTAAAGAATCCGCGGATAAAATTAAACATATCTATTGTTCAAAGGATGTGATCAAGACCTATGAAGATGTCATGACCGGCAAACTGGACAATAACGCCAATCTTAATCTTTGCGCCGATAAACAAGTTGATGAAAAAGTAAAAGCGCACATGCAGCTGGCTTCTCAGGTCGGGCTTCGGGGCACGCCCTTATTTTACATCAAGGGGCAGGTGGTGGATGGATTCGATCCGCCTGCCATTGAAAAACTGTTGAAAGACTGATGAACCCGTGATGTCCAAAGCCGGCGGCTCTTCTTCAACGGGAGCCACTAGCGCACCTTCCCTCCGGTTTTTGCTTCACGGTCAAAGGCGAGGACGGTAAGGCCTTTTTCCGTATCGGTAGCCAGAAGCATTCCAAAGGATTCCACTCCCATCAGCTTTACCGGTTTCAAGTTGGCCACCACCAGGATCTGCTTGCCGATGAGTTCCTCGGGAGTATAGTCTTTGCCGATGCCGGCAACGATGGTGCGTTCTTCACCGATGTCGACCTTCAGTTTCAGAAGTTTGCCGGATTTGGGAACGGGTTCGGCCGCCAGGATCCGGGCCACGCGCAAATCCACTTTGGAAAATTCTTCGTAATCAATTTCCGGTTTTACATCGATCATCGCTGCTTTTTTCTCCTGCTGCTTATTTTCTTTTTCCTGAACAATGCGCGGAAAGAGCGCATCGCCGCGGTTCAGGGGGCTGCCTGCCTTGATGGAATGATCTTGCTTAATGGCATCCAAATTGATATTTTTATCGTCGTTTGCGCCGATCTGCTGCAGGATTTTTTCCGCGGTTTGCGGCATGAAAGGCGAAAGCATGACGGCTATCGCCTGCAGCGCCGAAAGCAGATCATACATAATCGCCGTTAATGTTCTTTTGTTGGCCGGATCTTTCCCCAGATTCCACGGTTCGTTCTCGACGATGTACTTATTGGTGATGTTGATAAAATCCCAGATCGCAATCAGGGCTTTGTGCAGAGCCATATCCCGAAAACCGGCTTCCACGTCTCCGACTGCTTTCAGAGCCGCCTCGCGCAAGCCCTTATTTTTATCATGGTGGTCAATGTCCGGAACCACGCCGTCACAGTATTTAATTGCCATGGTGATGGTGCGGCTCACCAGATTGCCCAGATCATTGGCCAGATCGGAGTTGAGCCTTTGGACAAAAGCCTCTTCGGAAAAGTTGGAGTCCAGACCGAAGACCATGTCTCTTAAAAGAAAATAACGAAACGCATCCAGCCCGTATTTGTCCTTAAGATCAAGCGGACGGACGATATTGCCGAGGCTTTTGGACATTTTGCTCTGATCCGAATTCCAGTAGCCGTGAACATTCAAATGCCGGTACGGTTCAATACCCGCAGACTTGAGCATCGTCGGCCAGTAAATACCGTGCGGTTTGAGAATGTCCTTGGCGATCAGATGTTCGGCTGCCGGCCAGAATGTCTTGAAGTTTTCTCCGTCGGGGTAGCCCAGCGCAGTGACATAGTTGATGAGGGCATCAAACCAGACATAGGTTACATACTGGTCGTCAAAAGGCAGCGTAATGCCCCACTCAAGCCGGGTTTTGGGGCGCGATATGCACAGGTCTTCCAGCGGGTCGCGCAAAAAAGCCAAGGCTTCGTTCCTGTATCTTTCCGGGCGGATAAAATCAGGATTGTTCTTGATGTGATTAATCAGCCAGTCCTGATATTTGCTCATTTTGAAGAAATAATTTTTTTCCTCGATATACTGAGGCTCCCGGCCGTGCTCGGGACATTTACCGTCGACGATTTCTTTTTCCGTCAGAAATCGTTCGCAACCGAAGCAGTAATAACCGCCGTAACTGCCGAAATATATGTCCCCGGCATCGTAAACCTTCTGCAGGATGTATCGCACCGTTTCGATATGATTGGGATCGGTGGTTCTGATAAAATAATCATTGGAGATGGTCAACTGCGGACAGAGAGCGCGAAACTGGGCGCTGATTTGATCCGCGTAAGCCTTGGGCGTTATACCTGCCTTTTGCGCCGCCTCCGCGATCTTATCTCCGTGTTCGTCGGTTCCCGTGACAAAGAAGGTTTTATCGCCGATCATGCGATGATATCTGGCCAGGACATCGGCGACAATGGTCGTATAGGCATGCCCGATGTGCGGTGAAGCGTTAACGTAATAAATAGGTGTTGTTATGTAAAATGATTTCGGCATATAAAAAACGTCTCCATGTGTGATTAAAAGTTGTCCCAATCATCCATTTTTTCCAGATCCATCGTTTGCTTTTCTTCTCGGGTATCCGATGCGCCTCCCTGTGCTTTGGCCGCTTTGGGACATTTTTTCTTTCCGGCATATCCTTCGTGTTCAAAAGCCAGACAGCACATCAGCCTTCCGCACAGTCCGGAAATCTTTTCCGGGTTCAGCGACATGCTTTGTTCCTTGGCCATTTTAACCGTGACTCTTTCGAGATTCTGCAGGATGCCGGCGCAGCATACCATCCGTCCGCAAATGCCTATTCCTTTGGTAATGCGCGTTTCCTGACGGGCGCCGATCTGCTTGAGCTCGATGCGCATTTTAAATTTCTGCACCAGATCTTTGACCAGTTCCCGGAAATCCACCCGGCTGTCCGCCGTAAAATAAAAAACGATCTTGTTTTTCTCGAAAAGACAATCGACATCGACCAGTTTCATGGCCAGTTCCCGTTTCTGAATTCTTTCCAGGAAAAATTTCCTCGCTTCTTTCTCCAGATTGTCGTTCTCTTCTTTAATCAGCAAATCTTCATCCGTGGCCTTGCGGATTATTTTTTTCAAATTGGCCGGCACGTCTGTCGGCTGATATCTTTTCACGTCCGTTACCACGACTCCCATGGCCAGACCGTTGTCGGTTTCAACGATCACCTGGTCATTTTTGTGCAAAATGAGATCGGCGGAGTTGAAATTATATATCCGGCCCTCTTTTTTGAATTTGATTCCGATTACATTTACAAGCAATTTACATCCTACCTTTTTCATCACGGGAATAAATCCCGAGACATTCTCATGGAGCTCCGGGATAAGGAGCATGATTCCCCCGTTTTCCGCGGGATAATTTCCAATTCCGATTGATCGGGATGGAATAATTCGACTTACAAATTTTAAGACGCTTCATTAAATTTGAATCGCTCAATAATTCAACTTAAATGCCATCGTTTCCAATGTCAATGATTTGTTGACGTTTTGTTCTATGGTATTTCCTGCCTTTTCTATCTGCGCGATGTTCTGCAGAATCTGTTCCCCGGATAATCGTGCCGCGCAGGCGGCAATGAAAGACGCATTATCCTGATTGATCAGCATGGTTTGTTTTCCGACCTCCTTGAAAACGAGAACGTCGCGGAAGAAGGTGGTCAGGATATTCAAACTGTGCTTGATTTCCTTCTTTTTCTGCCCCAGAAAAGAAGCAAAATGAATCAGACTGAACGGTTCGTTTCTGCTGGTCGTGGAGAAAATCCTTAATAGTTCCGTCCGGTAAGCGACGATATCCTCTTTGTTGAGCTCCAGTGCACTGCCGACGGAGCCGCCGGACAGAGCTCCCAGAAGCATGGCTCTTTGATGATCCAGGCTCATTTCCGATTCAAGAAACCGGGCTACCGTTTCAGGAGCAAGCGGATTAAAACGCACGTGCTGACAGCGGGAAATAATGGTTTGCAGCATGGCATATGGTCTGGTCGTGATCAGAAACAGCATGTTGGCCGGAGAAGGTTCTTCCAGCATTTTCAAAAGAGCGTTGGCCGACTCTTCATTCATTCTATCGGCATCGTCAATGATAAAAGCCCTTCTTCTGGCTTCCAGAGGCCGGCACGTGGTCCGCTCCTGCATTTGACGAACGGAAGCAATCCGGATGTACTGTCCCTCGGGTTCCACGGAAAAGATATCCGGGTGGCTTGCATGATCGATTTTGCGGCAGGACGAACATTCACCGCAGGAGTCGTGGAGAGAACCGGACTGTTCACAGTTGACCGCTTTGATCAATTCCAGCGCCAGGGTTCTTTTGCCGATGGCCGCTACGCCGCTGAAAAGATAGGCATGCGCGATCCGCTGCTGCGACAGCGTTTTGCGAAGAATATCAATGATTTTTTCGTGACCGTAAATATCGCCGAATGACATAACGCAGAAGGTATTTCCTCAAAAGACGTTGATCCTACAGATTGATAAAATTGCTTATATGACGGCGCACCTCTTCCTGAATGCTGTCAATTTCACGATTGGCGTCAATCCGGCGGAAACGGTCGGGATCTTTTTTTAAAATATCGAGATACCCTTCACGGATTCGCCGGTGAAAATCAAGATTTTCTTTTTCAAACCGGTCGGTGGCTGCCGGATCTTTTAATTGATTATTTCGCGCGGTGGCTCTGTGCAGTCCCGTTTCCACTGGCAGATCAAACAACAAAGTCAAGTCCGGTTTCAAAAGCGTCGCGGAATAATCGTTGATCAGTTTGATGAATGCCTGATCCAGACCGCGGCCGAAACCCTGGTAAGCATAGGTGGCGTCGGAAAAACGATCGCACAAAACAACTTTGTTCTGTTCCAGAGCCGGCCGGATTACCTCCCGCACGTGTTGTGCCCGCGCGGCACAAAACAAGAACATTTCCGTTTCCGCGCAGAGGTGAGCATGTTTGCGGTTAAACAGAATCCCGGCGATTTGCCGGCCGATGTCGGTGCCCGCAGGCTCCTGGGTAACAATCAGATCGACACCGTTTTTTTTCAGGTATTCAGCAACAAGTTTGATTTGCGTTGATTTTCCCGATCCTTCAATGCCCTCAAACGTAATAAATTTTCTTGCCAGCTTGATCATTGGATTCAGATTTGAATTAAAATTAAGGATTTGCCGCAAAATAAAAAAGCAAAACCGGGAATAAATCAACTCGCGATAAAGAAGATATATTCCCAGTTCCGAATTTTACCAGGGGCACATTATTTTCCGTCACCGGGAACGATTGCTTCTACCGGACACTGATCAGCGCAGGTTCCGCAGTCATTGCAAAGTTTGGCATCGATAACATACTTGTCGTCGCCTTCTGAAATTGCTCCTTCCGGGCATTCGCTTTCACAAGAACCGCAAGCAATGCATTCATCCGTAATCACGTAGGCCATAATTTCAAGCTCCTTTTATAAGTTTATTTTTAAAATATCATTTACCGGCCCGTATTTCATCAGAAAATCATTGCCGATAAAAATCAGATTGATGCCGTCGCCGAACTGAAAATCGATCAGACGGCAACGATTTCTTTGACAGCGGGAATTTGTTTTTTAATGACTTTTTCTATCCCCATCTTTAACGTCATCTGGGACATCGGACATCCGCGACAAGCTCCGGTTAACCGGACTTTGACGATCCCGTCTTCACTGACATCGACCAGTTCCACATCACCGCCATCCGCCTGCAGGCTCGGCCTTATGGAATCAATGGCTTTTTGTACTTCTTCCCTCATGGAAATTCTCCGTAGTCTGTTTTTTTCTATTTTTCAAGCCCTTAATGCGGCATGTAATAGACCATTTTATCAACGACACTGCGGGCAAGGTCGGGCAGATCCGGCTTGATCAATACATAATCTTTCGCCACGGCATGATTCGCTTTCCACATCAGCTTGCCTGTACTAACATCATATAGCTCCATTGTCAAACCAACCTGCGCCGTTTTTTGATCACCCTGAACGACGTATTTCCATTCGTCAACGGATAGCATCAGAATAGCTTCAACTTGCAGTATCGTCCCGATTTTTCTGCTCAAATCGGAATCGGAAAAATTGAGCAGCCGCAGTTTGGACAGATATTCGGTCTTTGTATTTTTCAGCGTTTCATTTTCCTGAACGTGTTTTTGCAGTTTTTCAACATCGGTTACCTGAATGAACATTTTTTTCGCAATCAACGAACCGGCAACGATTTGTTCGACGACTGCCCGGGAATCAGGTTCTTTGTGATTCCACACTTCCATCGGGAAAATGGCGATGCTTTGCGGATGAAAATCTATTGCCTCCGGTGCTAATTGTGAAAAACGTAATCCGCCGCAGGCGATGGTCGTGAAAATAAAAGCGATGAATACGGTGACATAACAGCATTTTTTTATCATTCTTACGAAAACCGCCTTGTCGAAAATGAGCGCTTTGAACATCAAAGAGTCAACCACAGCAAAACACAAAAACCAGCCATGATGTAGCTGGTCTCCAGAAGACCTTCCTTGATAGCCCCGGAAAGCACCGGCTTTTTATCACAAAACAGGAAACAAATCCATATATATAATAGGCAGATCAGAAGGAAAAAACTCAACGATGATGTCCATCCCGCGGGATAGGAAAAAAGTAAAACCGCAAATAATATCAATGACGTGATTTTTAAAATGTTCAGGGCGCGTGTCTTGCCGAAGAGAACGGGGAAGGTTTCTTTGCCCATCAGTTTATCGCTCTGTATCTCCAGAATATCCGACATGACCGAGCGGATAAAAACGATGCCGAAAATAAAGAAAAAAGCAACGAAGAAGCCTGTGTCCGGGAAGGATGGTTTGGTCAGAGCCGGCAAAAAGGCTACGGCAATCCCCCAGGCAATGGACATAAAGATGTTTTTTGAACCGGGTAAATCCTTCAAACTTTGAAAATTCCATCCCCGGGGCAGGATTTGCATGTTGTAAAGAATCCCGGCAACGGAAATGGCCAGCAAAGAGACGAAAACAACCGACGATTTGTTAAAAGTCAGAACAAGCGCGATGATGATGGAAAGCAGAGAGGTGAAAAAAAATTTTTTTTCATGACGAACGTAATATGCTTCACGAAAAGAACCGACCAGTCCGGAGGGTTTCCGGCTGATCAGACGGTTTAAGACATGGATGGCGTAAACAAAAAGCGATGCGATCATGATAAAAGAAAAATTAACCGGCATATCCTGCAGCAGCATACAGGCCAGACAAAGGCATCCGGCTCCAAGGGCAGAGTAAAGATCCGTTTTTATTAAAAATATCCAAAAGTTAATTAATTTACCCAGATTTTTTAATTTCCGGCTTCGGCCTTCCGTAATTTTATCTATAACTCTGTCGAGAATCCAGTTCGGTGTGGAGGCTCCCGCCGAGACGCCGATTTTATTATAAGGTCCGAAGTCAAGACCTTCCATCTCCCCCGGGGTTTCAATATGAAAAGTTGCAGACTGTTTTTTCCGGGCCAAATCAGCCAACCTTCTGGTATTGGCGCTGTTTCTGCCGCCGACGATAAACATCGCATCCATTTCGTCGGCCATCTTGATGACTTCCGCCTGCCTCTGTTCGGTCGACAGACAAATGGTATTGAACACAGTCGCCTGCGGACAGACCTTTTTAATTTTTTCAACAATATTATGATAATCGTCCAGGTTTTGTGTCGTCTGGGCGACAACACAGATCTTGTCCAGGCAGGGAAGTTGATCCGCCTCGTCCAGAGAAGATATAATCATGCCTCGGCCACGGGTATAACCCAGCAACCCGTCAACCTCCGGATGCTCCTTATCGCCCACGATCACCACGGTGTAATTTTGGGCGGTGTGTTTTTTTATGATGGACTGAACATAACCAACTTTGGGGCAGGTGGCGTCCACCACTTTAATGCCGCTCTCCTTTATCTTTTTTCTTTCTGCCGGGGCGATGCCGTGCGCCCGAATAATCAGAATCGAATTTTTTTTATCTTTTATGTCATCAATATTTTCGACGGGTAGAATGCCCCGGTTTTTAAGCAACTCAATCGTTTGTGGATTGTGAATCAAGGGGCCATACGTATAAATCCGGCGGTTTTTTTCATGCTGGGCTATGTCCAGCACGATATCCACGGCCCGGCGCACTCCCATGCAGAATCCGGCAGTTTTGGCTAGTCTGATTTCCATATTATTTTTTCTTCCGCGCCAGAATAAAAAATTCTCTGTTGCCCGCCGGCCCCGAAATTGGCGACGCGCAGGTGCCCTCAACGTCCAGATCGAGCGATGTGCAAAAATCACTGATATTTTGCACCACACGGTCATGGATGGCGGGATCCCGGACAACGCCTCCCTCGCCGACGTCTTCTTTGGGCGCTTCAAACTGCGGTTTAATCAGCGCCAGAATTCTCGCCCCTTTTTCCAGAAACGTTAAAACTGCGGGCATCACGATTTTCAAGGATATAAAAGAAGCGTCGATGACGATCAAATCGATTTTTTCATCCAGATCCGCGCCATCATAATAGCGGCAATTGGTGCGTTCGATAACCACCACGCGTTTGTCTTCGCGCAGTTTCCACGCCAACTGACCGTAAGCGACATCCAGCGCGTAAACCTTCCGGGCTCCGGCCTGCAGCAGACAGTCCGTGAAGCCTCCGGTGGAAGCCCCGACATCAAAAGCGACAAGATTTTCAACATTAAGGTTAAACGTTTTCAGCGCACCGGCCAGTTTCAATCCACCGCGGCTTACGTAAGGATTATCTTCACCCTTTATTTTTATATCGGCATCCACCGGAACAGGTGTTCCGGTTTTATCAATATAGGCATCATTGACTTTCACCGCTCTTGCCAGAATCAACGCGCGGGCTTTCTCCAGCGTAGGCGCTGTTCCGCGTTCAAGCAGCAATTGATCCAACCGGATTTTTTTGGCAGCCATGCTTCAACAATAAGAAATAAAATTTAAATAAGAAAATTCGATTAACCGGCCAGCATTTCCCTGATGGCACGGATAATTCCTTCTGCATCGATCCCGTATCTGCTGCGCTGTTCGGCCTGCGTGGCATGTTTGACGAATTCGTCGGGAATGCCGAGACGTTTCATCCGGATGCCGGTGATGTTTTTTTCCGCCAGCAGTTCCAGAACGGCGCTGCCGAACCCCCCGTGCAGCATGTTTTCCTCGACCGTAATCATTGCGCTCATTTCCGCCGCCGTTTTCAGAATCAGGTCATCGTCCAGCGGTTTCACAAAACGGGCGTTGATGACTTTAATGCGCAATCCGTCAGCGGCCAGACGATCGGCTGCGGCCAGAGCGGGGTTGACCGTTGAGCCGACGGCCAGGATCGCCAGATCTGTTCCGTTTCTGACAACGGCGCCTTTGCCGATTTCGATATTCTTCAGTTCTGCATCAAGAGGAACGCCGATTCCTTTTCCCCGCGGATAACGCAGTGAAACCGGTCGGCCGCAGTCAATGGCGGTCTTGAGCATGTGCTGGAGTTCATTTTCATTCCCGGGCGCCATGACAACAATGTTGGGAATGGAACGCAGATAGGAATAATCCAGGAGTCCCTGATGCGTTGCGCCGTCCTCGCCGACCAATCCTCCGCGATCAATGGCAAAGACCACAGGCAGCTTTTGCAGACAGACATCGTGCACGATCTGATCGTAAGCTCTTTGCAGAAATGTCGAATAAATGGCCACAACGGGGATAAAGCCTTCCGTTGCCAGACCGGCGGCAAACGTGACCGCGTGCTGTTCCGCGATGCCGACATCGTAAAAACGGTTTGGGAATTCCCGGCTGAACGGGTTAAGGCCGGTTCCTTCACACATTGCGGCGGTAATGGCCACGATACGGGAATTATTGCGCGCCAGCTTCACCAGCGCTTCGCCGAATACCCTGGTATAAGTCGGGATGTCGGGAGACGACGCAATAACCTGCCCGGTTTCCACATTGAAAGGGGCGACACCGTGATAACTGGGCGGATTCTGCTCGGCGAAACTGTACCCCTTGCCTTTTTGGGTAATCACATGAACGAGGACGGGACCGGTCATTTCTCTGATATTTTCAAACGTCTTGATAAGGTAATCGAGGCGATGCCCCTCCAGCGGTCCCACATACGTAAAACCCATTTCTTCAAAAAGCGCTCCCGGCACCATCATGGTTTTCAGGATTTCTTCTATCTTCTGAGCAAACTTAATCATATCGCCGCCGATTCCGGGAATGCTGTTGAGGAATCTTTTAATGTCCGCTTTCAGGGTGGTAATTTTATGGCCGGTCATGACGCGGTTGAGATAGGAGGACATGGCGCCAACATTGGAGGAAATTGACATCTCGTTGTCATTTAAAATAATGATCATGTTTTTTTTACGGTCGCCAACCCAGTTCAATCCCTCAAAAGCCATGCCCGAGGTCATGGAACCGTCGCCGATGACGGCAATGATTTTGTGCTTGTCGCCCTTTAAGCACGCCGCTTCCGTAAGCCCCGCCGCCGCGGAAATGGAGGTCCCGCTGTGACCGACGTTAAAAACATCGTACGGACTTTCTTCTCGCCGGGGGAATCCGCTGATACCATTCTGCTTGCGCAGGCCTTTAAAATCATTCTTGCGTCCCGTAATGATTTTGTGCGCGTAAGCCTGATGTCCGACATCCCAGATAATTTTATCCCGGGACGTGTTGAAAACGTAGTGAAGAGCGAGGGTCAATTCCACCGTACCCAGCGATGCCGCCAGATGACCGCCGCAGGAGGCGACCGTATGAATAATCAATTCCCGGATCTCCTGCGCCAGCGTGTTGAGTTCGGCGGAGTTCAGACTGCGGATATCCGTCGGAAAATTCACGTGTTTCAGAACGCTGTAATCAACAATGTCCGGTTGTTTGACCAAAACTTTTTCCTCTGAATAAATCTTTGTCTATGATTTTCTGTCCCTGATATAGCGCGCGATCACCATGAGCGGCATGGCTCTTTCATCAAAGCCGGAAAGGCTTGCCACCGCCGTTTCCACATATCGGGTTAATTTTTCTTTGGCCGCCTGAAGGCCCATGAGTGACGGATAGGTCAGTTTGTTCCGGGCGGCGTCGCTGCCGGTTCCCTTGCCCATTAACCGGCTGTCTCCTTCGACGTTCAAAATATCATCGGCTATTTGAAAAGCCAGTCCCACATTGATTCCATAGTCGCTCAGCGCCTGAATTTTATCTTTCCCGGCATTGAAAATGAGCGCGCCTGATTTTACAGCGGCGACAATCAGCGCACCCGTTTTGCGCCGGTGAATTTCCTGAAGGGCGCTTTCATCGGCGCCTGATTTTTCCGAAATCACATCGAGGGCCTGACCGCCGACCATCCCGCTGATGCCGGCGGCATGGGCGATTTCCTGAATGACCGCGAGGCGGCGCTCCGCGGAAAACATAACTTTTTCCGCGCGGGATAAAAGAACAAACGCCTCCGTCAATAGCGCGTCACCGGCGAGAATCGCGATATTTTCTCCGAAAACTTTATGGCAGGTTGGTTTGCCGCGCCGGAAATCGTCGTTGTCCATCGACGGAAGATCGTCGTGAATCAAAGAATACGTGTGAATCAACTCCAGGGCGCAGGCCACGGGCATGGCCGGGGCCAGATCGCCGCCAACCGCTTCCGCCGCCGCCAAACAGAGAATCGGCCGGATGCGTTTTCCTCCATTGAAAAGACTGTAGCGGACCGCCTTGTATATTTCGTCGGGCATGTCCTGTTCGGGAAGGTAACGCTGCAGGGCTTCTTCCACAATGCTTTGCCTGTCCTCCAGATACGCCTTCAGGAATAAATCATCATCCTGCATCATCGTCTTCTCCCTGAAAACGTTTTACCTGCACGGAATTTTCCTTTTCCATGAGCAGTTCAACGCGACGTTCGGTTTCTTCAAGTTTAGCGGAACAGAAACGAATCAGTTTAATGCCTTCTTCAAAGGACTTCAGCGTCTCATCCAGAGGCATCTCTCCGGCTTCCATTTTTCTCACAATGTCTTCGAGCTTTTCCAGTGCGTCTTCAAATTTTTCTTTGGCCATAATATTACCCCGTTAGAGCAAGTCCCCAAGTTTCTTTGGGGCTTTAAAATCTTTTAACATAGACGGCTCTGGAATGCTGCCATCTAAATTGCCAAGCGCCCGTTTCACTAACGGGGCTTTCCCCTGATCCCGCTGCTGGATAAGTCATGAGATTGAATTTGCCTTTTCGCTAAGGCAAATTCAATCCCCCTAAATTATTTTTTCAACTTTAGCGTTAAAGTTGCCTTTTGCCAACAGGACATTCACCAGATCGCCTTCATTCAGGTTATCCGTTTGCCGGATCACGGTGCCGCCGGGAATGCTGCGCGTGATGCTGTAGCCCCTTTGCAGAACGGCCAGCGGACTCAAAGACTCCAGAAGGGTCGTGTTCCTGTACAGTTTGTTTTTCAGCGCCGTCAAGCGGCTGGAGAAATCAGCGGAAAGTCCGTGCCGAATGTTCTTTAACAACATTTTTTTCTCTTTAATCAGCCATGCCGGACTCCGGTGCTGCAACCGTAATTCCAGTCGGGTGATGTGATGGCCCAGATTCTTTTTCTGATGATCAAATGCCGAAGTAAGGCGATCCCTGAGATCGTCAAGATTCATTTGCAGATTCATGATAAACCGGCGCGGGTCTTTAATTCTCTCCTGTAGAGAGTCCAGCCGGTCCTGATGATCTGCCAGATAACGAACCAGCCCGGACATGATTCGGTGTCTGGCTGTGCTGATTCTGGACAACAGCTCCAGCCGGTCCGGCAGAATCAATTCCGCGGCGGCCGAAGGGGTAGGCGCTCGCAAATCCGCCACAAAATCACAAATTGTAAAATCAGTTTCATGCCCGATGGCCGACACAATCGGTATCGACGAACAGAAAATCTCCCGGGCCAGAGCCTCGTCGTTGAAAGGAGCCATATCTTCCAGAGAGCCGCCGCCCCGGGCAATGATGATGACATCGACATTGCCGTAATCATGCAGATTGCGCAACGCCTGAATAATTTCCGCCGCCGCTTCGCGACCCTGCACGCGAACCGGAGCGATGAGTATATCCGCCGCAGGGAAACGTCTCCCCGTTATGTTCAGAATATCCCGGATCACCGCCCCCGTCGGCGACGTCACCACGCCGATTCTTTCCGGAAGAAAGGGCAGAGATTTTTTACGGGATTCGTCGAACAGACCTTCCGCCTGGAGTTTGGTTTTGAGCTGTTCGAATGCCTTTTGCAGAGCGCCGACACCCAGCGGCTCCACCGATTCGACGACCAGCTGATATTCACCCCGCGGCAGATATACATTCAGCCGCGCCCGGCATAAAACGTTCAAGCCTTCTTCCAGTTCGAAAGGATTTCGCCGGTGTGCGCCGCCGAACGATCGGAAAAAAACCGCCTTGATCTGACTTTTTTCATCCTTCAACGTGAAGTAAACATGACCGGATTGCGGACGCCGCAGGTTGGAAACTTCTCCCTCCACCAGAACAAAATCGAACGTCTCTTCGAGGAGAAGTTTAATGTTATTATTCAATTGTGAAACAGTCAGAATGTTTTCCATATGATCCATCCTGTCCCGTGAATTATCAGATATCGGGAGGTAAAACAAGGTTGAATTGAAAAGGTTTGCGATTGCCGGACCTCATTTGCAACCGGTGGTTTTATCCGTATGGATTTTATTTTCATGATTTGATTGACATGCAAAAAACTTCTTTATATCTTTATGCCATGCAAAAATATAGTTGAGGAAAAAATCATGAAAAAAATTCATTCGGCCGGCAGAGTCATATTGTTTATCGTCGGTTGGTTTATTGCTTCGGCTGCTTGCGCTGAAGCCGTTGTCGGCGAAAAAAACGTCCGATTGATTCAGGCGGCGGAAAAAGGACGGCTGTCGGAGGTGCAAACGCTTCTGGCCGAAGGCGCTGATGTCCATGCAACATCAATTAAAAAATATTTCGGTATTTTCGGCAAGGAGGTAACCCCCCTGATTGTGGCGGCCGAAAACGGTCATGCAGAGATCGTCCGGTTGCTTTTAGGTAAAGGCGCCAGCCCCAGCAAAAGCAGGGTCCCGGATAAAGCGACGGCGCTCATGCTGGCGGCGGAGAATGGTCATGGCGATGTTTTGAAGATACTCCTGGATGCCGGTTCCGACATCAATGCCAAAGATAATAATGGCTCGACGGCTCTGATCATGGCGTCGAAAAACGGTCATCGGGAGATTGTCCGGCTGTTGCTGGAGAAAAAGATCGATTTAAATATAAAGAATAACGATAATGTCACCGCTCTGATGCTGGCATCACAAAACGGTCACAAGGCGGTCGTTCAAAGTCTTTTACAGCGGGGAGCGGATGTAAACCTGAAAAATAACGATGGTGTCACCGCCCTGATGATGGCGGCGAAAAGTTCCCACGCGGAGACCGTCGGACTTCTTTTAGATCAAGGCGCCGCCGTGAATACGCAGAGATCTTCCGACAACGCCACGGCGCTGATGATGGCGGCGGAGAATGGTCACAAAGAGATCGTCAGTCTGCTTTTGAACAAAGGGGCGGACATAAATTTAAAGACAAAATACACCGGCGGGACCGCCCTGATGCTGGCATCCGTCAAAGGATACCCGGAAATCGTTCGGCTTCTGATTGATAAAAAAGCCGACGTCAATGCAAAAAACAGCACCGGATCCACCGCGCTGATGGCTGCGTCACTGAATGGTCGCACCGCGGTGGTTCATCTCCTGCTGGATCAGGGAGCTGAGGTGAACGCGAAAACCAACGAGCGCGCCACGGCGCTGATGATGGCTGCGGAAAGAGGCCATGCGGAAATCGTCAAACTGCTTCTGGACAGGGGGAGTGATATCAATGCGAAAAACAGCGATGGCGTCACATCCCTGATGGCCGCGGCGGAAAAAGGTCATACGGAAGTCGTCAGACTTTTGCTGGATAAAGGCGTCGATTTGAACGTCAAGGCAAAGATTAAAGATGTCGAATACACGCCGCTGCAAATCGCCAAACAAAACCGCAGGGCGGATATTGTAGACCTGCTGCAAAAAGCCGGCGCCAGGGAGTAATCCGGCAATCTTAATTCAGACGGCTTGAAGAAGACGCATAGACAAAGAAACGCAGTCCTTCCCGCAGCGCAAACGCCCCATGCATGTACAACCCGCCCAGCCAAAACGGCACATGAAAAACATCAACGTGATGATACGCTACCCATCCGGCGGCCGATAGGGATCCTTCCGCAAACATCCCGCCGAAGGCCATGATGGTTGCCAACAGGAGCAGCCAGAGCCGTTCATAACTGAAGAGCCAGCGCAGCAGGAATGTGCCGTAAAAAATGACCGACAGCAACACCGGTTCGGTATTGCCGAATCCGCTGGTAAGATACACAAAAGCAAAGGCGGTGGCGGTTTCAATGAGTTCTCTGACGCTGCCCCGGGACACGCTTTGCCTGACGCGCACACCGGAGGGCAAGCGGCCGGCAATAAAATAATAGGCGCTGCCCATGAAAAGAAAAGCCAGTACAAAGCCGGGGAAGACCCACCAGGCCTGCCCGAAAAGAAAAGGATCGGGGTAAGAAAGCGTTTGTGTGTAAACATGAATCCCGTCGCAAAAGGTCGCTATGCATGCGCCCAGCAGCGCGAGTAAAAGCAGACCGGCATATTTTTTATCTGGCATGAATTTATGCATATTTTATCAGAATGTTATCGTCAACAAGCGGATGGATATCCGCAGGGTTATGGGTTGTGAGCTGCTCTTTCCGCTTTCTGCTCCAATCGGCCGGCGTTTTAACATGGTTTTCACGGGCTGTCAATGCGAGGCGCGACGAACTGCGGCACGGGAAAAGTTCGACGATATTTACTTATGGGGCTCAAACTGATTTTTTGCCGACCAGAAAGAGGGCAGATGTTGCAGTAAATACGAGAGACTTTTGCGGTGTTGCCACAACCGCCGCCGGAATTTTTTGCGCCATGCCTTGTCGGAATAAAAACGCTTGACGTGTTCGTTGTAGAGTTGATCAAGTTTTTCTTTGGATTGAATTCCTCTGGGCACAAAAACAAAATTAAGACAATTCATCAGCCGCCAGTCTTCATTAAACGTTCCCTCATCTTTAATCGTTGCCCAGAGCGGCGCGCCGGGGAAGGGCGTGAATTTGGCCATGTTCATGTCATCTAATTCCAGAGATAGTATGAAATCGGAAGTTCTCTTGATGGAAGCTTCCGTCTCTCCGGGCAATCCCATCATGAAAAGTCCCTTGGCGCGCAGCCCCGCTTTTTGAATCCGCCGGACGGTATCGCGCACGTCATCAAGCGATACGCCCGATTTATGCCTTTTAAGCATTTCCGGATCGGCCGATTCGATGCCCAGAGAGACCATCAGGCATCCGGCGTTCTTAAGCAGGCTCAGCAAGCCGTCATCCGTGTAACCCACGCGTACGGCGCAATTAAAATTGATGCCCAGGGGATGAACGCTCAGCTTTTCGCAAAGTTCGACAATCCGCTGCCGGTTGGCGGTGAACAAATCATCGTAAACATTGATATGCCGCACGCCGAATTTTTCCCGCAGATATTTCATGTGCTCATAGATGTATCCGGCGGAATTATAGCGAAATCCTTTTTTGAATACGGAGCGGTCGCAGTAGGAACATTGAAACATGCAGCCCCGCGACGTAATCATCGTCGCACCGGGCGTGTTGATGTAACTGAATAACGGCAGATGGTAATCGCGGGGGAACCCTTTGAGCTTTTCATAGGCGGGAAACGGCAGACTGTCCAAATCGGCTATTTTCGGACGCGGTTCATTGACGATGATGGCTCCTTCGTGTCGCCGGATCAACCCTTTTATCGCTGAGGGGATCACGCCGGCGGCAAGTTCGCCCATGGTTTCCTCTCCTTCTCCGGCAACCAGAAAATCAAACACGGGATAATCGCGTAAAAGCTGACCTTCCAGCGCGGAAACGTGAACGCCTCCGCAGACAGTTGTAATGTCCGGGGCCTGTTTTTTAATCCGTTGCGCGAGATCGGCGGCATCGGGAAACGATGACGTGGTGGCTGAGAACCCGACGATCTGCGGCTGAAAACACAGTATTGCCTGAGCCTGCTTTTGCAGATCAACCGGCGCGCCCGGTCCCAGACAGTCGTAAACAACAACATCATGACCCTGTTTGATTAAATAAGCGGCGATGGAAAGCAGCCCCTGCGGAACCATCCGGTTGGCAATGTCGGTGATGTCCCGTTTGCCGGGAAACCAGTTGAAACCGCGCGGATGAACAAGAGCGATCCGTTTCTTTTTCTGCGAAAAAGTCATAGTGATTTCGTTGACGCCAGAACAAAAGCCTGCTTGCCCGAAGCGTGAAAGTTATAGTGCAATAAAAGAGAAGACGGTTTTCCCCGCAGCGCGAACGCCAGGCCGAAGGCGGCGGCCGTGGAATGAATCCCGCAGCAGGGCAGATAATCGTCGATCTCCCAGCCGTTTTGCCGCCAAAAGCCGTCATCCGTTTGTTTTGTGCGGAATCCGGGCAGAACAATACGGTTTTTCGCCCGGATTTTATTGCCATGTTGCATCAGATCGGCCAAATCATTTTCATCGGGCAGCCCTTTTTTTTCACTGAAATCCACCGCGAGAATTTCACCGATATTCCTTTCGTCATCCCGGCCCAGCAAAAGCCAGGAGCTGCCTTCGCCCATCGGCATCCTGCGGGAGTTGCCGCAGTTCAGATTAACCCTTGCGCGGTATTCTTCAACGGTTGGCGTAAAAATATCGCAACCGCCGACCAGCGCCAGTTCTATCTGGTCGCTTTCCAGGTAGGTTTGTGCCAGCCACAGCGCCGACTCGAAGGATAATTCTTCCTGCGAGATGGTAAGCACGGTTCCCGTAACGTCGCAAATACGCGCCAGAACGAACGCGGCGGCGTTACTGACGGAATTGGCAAACTGATTGGGGCTGGGAAATCCCCCGCCGTGCTTGAAAACCTCGGTAATGAAAGGCAGGATTTCATCAACATTGCCCAGGCCCGTTGCCAGGAATATGCCCGTTTTCTTCCCTTTCAAATAATCGAGCGATACCTGCTGCAGGCACGCGAGTCCGCCGCAGGCAACCATTTTAATGAACCGGCCGGCGCGGCGCATCGGCTGCCCCATGATGTCCTGGACCAGACCGTCAGCGTTCAGCGGCAGTTCGTGCTCCTCCCAAAGGGCGTTGCCGTTCGGCATCAGCGACGGACCGATATAGCTTGCCGCGATCACCGGTGTGATGGAATGAGAGGTCAATGGTTTGTTGTTTGCGTTCATTCTTTAATAATCAGATAGCTCGTGCATGTTCCGCCGAAACCGAAATACGTAAAGAGATAAGCGCCGTGGCGCGCTTCCATGTTTTCCTGAGAAGGCGCAAACCCGATTTCGGGATCAATCTCCGAGAAACCGAAACTGCGCGGGATGGTTCCTTCTTCAGAACAGGAAATCCAAAGCGCGGTTTCGACGGCGCCCGCGGCTCCCAGCGTATGGCCGACGGCTCCCTTCAGTGAAACCACCGGCGGGAGTTTTTCGCCGAAGAATTTTACCAGTCCTCGCCCCTCGGAAAGATCATTATCCCGGGTGCCCGTGCCGTGGGCCTTAACGGCCACAACATCATCCGCGGACACCTGCGCGATTCCAAGGGATTGCTGCACAACCTTGCTGACGGTCACACCGTCAATGCCTGCCGACGTCATGCTTTTGATGTCGTTGTACTGATAACCGCCGGTAAATTTGTATTTTGCCGGAAAGTCCTTTTGGGCTTCCAGAATCACAACGGCGGCGCCTTCGCCGATTTGCATTCCGGCGCGGGTCGCGCAAAACGGCCGGCAGCGTTCGTAATCAAAAAGCAGCAGACTGGCAAAGCCATGCAGGGTCATGTTCAGCAGCGGTTCAAATCCCACAACGATCGCCCGACGGATTTTTTTTCTTTTGATTAAATCAGCGGCGACCACCAGGGCGTGCGAACTGGAAACGCAGGCCATGCTGAAGGTCAGCGCCAGGCCGTGAATGCCGTATTTGCTGACGATGAGATCGGCCACTTCGCCGGGGCCGCGGTTGCGGCAGGATATCGCCGGTGATTGCGTGTCGGGATTGTTACGGACGGCTTCGGTAAATTCAAACTCATTGCGGATGAATAGACCGCCTGTCGTGCCGACCAGAACACTGGATTCGGCGATTTCTTCCGCCGACAGATCCGCGCGTCGGAAAGCTTCGGCAAGCGCGCTGTCCAGCATGGTCATGGCTTTATCCAGCGGATTGCCCTGATAAGGAACTTCAAAAACATTCAATGCGCGGTTGGTTAAGTGAGAAGAGCCGCCTGCCGTCGCCGGCGGAGCCATGCCCGCGATCAGATGGCGCGCCGCCTCGGCAGCGCTCCATCCCAGCGTTGTCACCGCGCCCCAGCCGCGCACATAAATATTTTCACCGATCATCGTTTGACCTTTGGCGCTTCCATCATGAAATCGGCCAGTGTGTTGAAATTCTGCATTGCTTTGGCCGCCGTTGAGGCGTTTTTTAATTCCACGCCGAACTGAAATCTTATTTCCATCGCGATTTCCATGGCGTCAAGACTGTCCAGAATCAGCGGTCCCGGTCCGCCGATGAAGGGAATGTCGGTCGGAACGTCTTCCGGACGAACATCCGTGATTTCGCATGCCCGGATCACCAGTTCCTTGAGCTTGAAAATCAAATCTTCCCGTGATGATACATTCAATTCTTTGAGCCGCTGGCTTACATCCATTTCACTCTCCTCCCCGCTATGTAAAAACAAAGCAACGCGAATAACATTAAGACCGTCAATTTAGGCCATAAGGAAAAGAAATCGGTTTCCCGTGAAAAAATATCAAGATACGCCTGATGCGCCCAGTACATCGGCGAGATCAAGGCCAGTTTTTTCATCACGAGCGGCATCACCGCATACGGCACCATAATGCCGCCGAATACGGCCATCAATACCGCTCCCGTGGCCGCCAGCGCCGAAGACTGTTCCGGGGCCCGCGCCAGCGCCGCCACCATGACGCCGAATCCGGTGGACGCGGCCGCGACGACCAGCGTGACCGGTATTAAATGCCAGGGATGCGCTCCCAGTGTAAAAGGGAATTCGATGATCAGCGGCATGATGTAAATACCGACAATCAGCATTAAAGCAAATTGCATCAGATTAATCAAATAATAAGGAACAAGCTTGCCGAGAATGACAATAACGGGGCTGACCGGATAGGTAAAAATCCGCTGCAGCGTGCCGTCGTTTTTTTCCCGCAGGAAACCGATGGACATGGGAATCGCAATGAAGAACATTGCGAAGATTGACCAGCCGGGAACGCTGTTCTGCAGCGGGCCGGGCAAGGTCCGGTCCTTTTTGGTCTTCTCAACGATAAAATCGGCCGAAAGGCCTTCGATGTTGTCGATGCCCATGACCACTTCCACGGTCAGGCCGGTGACCAGCATGCGTACGGCGGCTTTGTAGCCCGCGTCGAGAACGGGATCAAATTCCATTTCCACCGGTTTTAATCCTTCATCAAATCCCTTCGGTATGAAAATCGCCGCATGCGCCCGGCCGGTTTCGAAAATCTTGTCGTTGTCGAAGCCCGACGGTCTCCGGACACGCTGGATCATTTTATTGGCGCTGATCCGTTGTTCAAGCAGATTCGCCGTCGGCTGATGTGATTCGTTTTCAATAATCAGCAGCATCTGCCTTCCCGTCAGCTTATCCATATAAACGCCCTGCAGCGCCAGCGACAGAAAAAAAATCAGCGCCACGGGCATGATAAATAAAAGCGGAATCGTCTGGCGTTCACGCAATAACACCAGCATTTCCTTGCGAATCAATGCTGTCAATTTCCGCAAATCCACTTTATCTGCCCTCCGTCAATCATCATCACGCAAACCGTGTCCGGTTCGCTCCAGAAAAAACTTTTCCAGATTGTCGATTTCATTCATGTTCCCGGAGAAGATCACCGAACCCCTGTCCAGCATCGTTACGCTGGAACACATCCGTTGCGCTTCATCCATAATGTGGGTGCACAGGATAATCGCTATACCGTCGGCATTCATTTTTTTCAGTGTTTCATAAATATGATTACGGCTCTGCGGGTCGACGCCCACCGTCGGCTCATCGAGAAGCAGCAGGCGCGGTGAGTGCAGGAGAGCCACGGCCAGATTCAGACGGCGCAGCATGCCGCCGGAATAGGTTGACGCCCGTTTTTGCGCGTAAGGCAAGAGGCCGGTTTCTTCCAGAACCGCCTTTGCTCTTTCTTGCAGCCGTTCGTGCGACAGTCCGGCCATGACGCCGAAAACGCGAAGATTTTCCATGGCGGTCAGTGACGCATATACGGAAATGGGTTGGGGCGCGTAGCCGACGGAGGTCAAAGATTTTGAGTGATCGTTTTTGATGCCGTCAATCGATATGCCGCCCTGAAATCCCCGCAGTTGTCCGGTAATCAGGCGCATCAGTGTCGTCTTCCCCGCTCCGTTGGGCCCCAGGAGCGCGTGCATCTGTCCGCTTTCCACCGACATGGAAAAATCGCGCAAAGCATACTCGACCCCGACGTTTTTTGCCGTGTCCTCTTTGGGAGTGTAGGAAAAAGTTACGTGTGAAATTTCCAGAGCTTTCATGATTTTAGTTTTCCGGCAATCTCATGCAGATTTTTAAAAAGGGTTTCTTCACGACCGGCGCAAATCAGCATTAATCCGCCCGCTTTGGCGAACGTTTCGTCCTGCTTGCCCCTTTTTTTAATAATGCGCGCGGCGGTGACGGCAAATTCGCGCCACGTATCGCCGATGGCCGTCATTTCCTGCGACAGATCGTTCAGTTCCGCAGAACCGAACAGACCGGCGGCTTCCTGAAGAAAAGCCGCGTACATATAGCGGAATCCTGCGCCGCCCGTGCCGACTTCCTCCTGCATGCGGACGATCATGCCCAGTTGCCGGCAGGCTTCATCAAATCCCTGCGTCTTTTCAAATTTGATGATTCTTCCGGCCAGAAAGCGGATGCCGCGGATGCCGATAATCGGAATAGGAATTCTCAGCATCAAATTACAGGTGTCCAGCATTCCCTTGATACAGGCGCTGCGAAAATCAGGATGGCGATCGATGAAGGCCGGGTAATACATGAATCCGTGGGGTTCCAGCGGGCCGCGCGCAAACCGCGCCCGGATCAGGTCTTCCGTCAGACAATCTACCGGCTGTTCGAGGACGGGATCGCTCACGCGAAAACCGTTCTCGATTTCGCGCAGTATCACAATATTGTGGCCGTTGAATTGAAAGCGGAAACGATTGGGGAAATAAGAAAGCCAGTAAATATTGGTCGTCACGCCGACAATTTGTCCCGATTTAAGCACGCGACGCATTTCCGCCATGCCTTTCTGCGCGTTGCGAAAATGTTGCGTCACAAATTTTGCCCCCAGCCTTTTGGCTGCTTTACGAAAAATTGCCGCCGGTTGCGAGCGGTAGGTACTGATCGGCAGGCCGACAAACTTGACAAAAGGGAAATGACCGAAAAAAATCCCGCTGCCGATTCCGAAAATCATCGGTTCGCTGATTTCCAATCCCTTATCTCTGAATAAAGCCGCAGTAACACCGGTTTCGCAGTGAGCGGCATGATGATGAACAAAAGGTTTCCCGCCGGATGTCAGTTCTGTATGAGTCAATAAAAAGTCCTTTAATGAGTTCCATGTTTTAATGAGACTCCGATATGACAAGCAAAATGCCGTCAGATCGGTTTGTCGAATTATCCCACGTGCGGAGCAACGAGGGGCTATGTTTATTTAAGGAACGGTTTTTAATTCTTTTGTCGTAATCGCGAGAGCTTTGGCGTAACGCTCCAAAAGAGAATCCTTGAGCTTGACAAAAATTTCCGGGCGTAAATGCCGCTTGACGCGAAACACGGCAATGCCGGCGGTCTTGCCCAAGATGTCCGGTATCATCTGCCGCCGCTCCATATGATAGGCGAGCGGGCTTTTCCGCCCGGCCAGCACCGCTTTTCTGGTTTTCTCCAGATTTTCAGCCAGTTCCTTCACCGCCAGACCATTGACAAGCTCTTCCGCGTCCCATCCGTTACTGGACACAATGACATACCTGCCTTTTTCATCGACCGCATAACAGGCGCGCTTTACACCTTCATAATATTCAATCGTGTTATCCTGCGGAACTTCTTTTACCTTCATAGAAGTAATCTGCCAACAAGAGAGTTTTTTTTCAATTTATTTTTTTCCCTAAAAATGGCTCGAAATGATGCCACTCGAAAGGATGCCGGCGGGCAAATGCAGCCAGATCCTCGGCATAAGCCTGCGCGGAATCCTGCACCGCCTTTTTCCGGTCGGTGCGCGTGGCGGCAACCACCCGGCGACCCGGCGAAACGTTAATGTGATATTTACCGATGGCTTCCTGATAAACAAAAAACGTCATCAGCGGCGCGCCGGTCATCAACGCAAACAGATGCGGTGTGTCGGGAAGATGGACTTCATGGCCGAGAAAATTTACGCTGACATAGGTCTGGTTGCCCCAGAGACGATCACCCGTCATGGAAACAATACCTCCTTCGCGCAGGAAATTGATTCCTTCGATCAAAGCAAAAGGTGATTTTTCATCCTCGGATGTCGCTACTATTTTGATGCCGCTTTTAGCCATAGACTCTTTTTGAATATGCTCAATCTGTTCCTTGTGCTTTGCTCCCAGATACAGCATGATCGGCAGGCCTTTTTTGTTGAGCGTCTGCGCGGCCAGCTCCCAGTTGCCGATGTGCGACATCAGTAGAATGGCGCCGGTCTTTTTCTTCACCGCCTCTTCCAAGTATTCCCAGCCTTCCTTAATATATTCGATGTCGTTTGCGTCGAAGCGGATGAAGCGATGGATATAGACATCGGTAAATTTATGATACTGACGCCATGCGCACCTCAGGTGATAGAAAAACCAATGATTGGGAAACAATGTTCGATAGAACTCGAAGCTGTTGGCGACACGCACCGGAAACAGAAAAAAATAACCCGTCGCCACAAACCAGGAAAAAATCCGGAAGAACCACAACCCCAGTCTGTGTGTAAAGAAGAGCAATATTTTATAAGGCAGTTTTTTCATTCTATTTGTCATTGTAGCTCACGGCAGTGGAGGTTGCAATCTCTTGATATTTTTCGTCATACCGGCGCAGGCCGGTGTCTATTGAATGTTTACCTGAATTCGTCCTCAAGTGCGCCATAGCCCGCTTTCGTAACCTAAACGTCATCTTCGACGGGAATGATAACAGAGAGAATAATATTCCTATTATTTCTTTCCCACAAACCATTTTTCCTCAATGCCCTTGGTGTCGGAAGCGAAGACATTGACGGCGAAGCCTGCCTGTTGCATAAAATTAATCATCTCTTGTTCCGTGCGGAACCGGTTGGGCATGCCGGTCATTTTTAACCGAGCAGTTTCAATCCGGCGTTTCCACGGATTGGGCTTATCCGATGGAATAGTCGCCCGCACAAGCAAAGTTCCGTCTGACGATAATTTATCGTAAATCCGCTGAAAAACAATCCGAACTTCATCATCGGAAATCAGATGCAGCATGTCCAGCATGAGGACATAATCAACGTCGCCTTCGACTTGCGGCAAATCCGGCGCCCGTCCCACTTCCACGCTGCCGCGGTTGCCGATAACGCGCGACGCGATAAGCACCCGTTCTTCATCCGGTTCAATGCCAAAGACCTCAGCACTGGGATAAATTTCCAGCAGCCACGTGGCGGGAACGCCGTAGCCGCAGCCGATATCGATCATCCTGCGGGGATTTTTTACATACTTATCCAGTTCTTTGAACATCGGATCCATCATCATTTTCATGCGGGCGAAGACGCGCGGGTACGCGGGAAGATGCCGGTAGCGCAAAACGGTCCGCCGTAGATGCTCGCGGGAGCCAGTTTCAAATTGACTCGTTGGATATTGCACCGGCGCAAATATTTTCTCCATCAACACCGGCAGGATAAAAAAGACGCCAATCAGGGAATAAGTGATGCCTAAAGAAGAAACTATGCCGATGCTGCGCAAAAGAGCATGGTCGGCCAGCGCCAGAACACCGAAACCGATTAAGGTGGTTAGCGCCGCCAGAAATATCGCCAGTTTGATGGTGTGCATAGCCGGACTTTTTTCGTCGAAATGACGCTGGTAATGGCAAATATAATAAACCGCATAATCGTCCCCCATGCCCATGATGACGATCCAGAGCATGATGCCGGGAATATCCAGCGGATGGCCGATGATTTTCATGGTGCCCAGGGTGGCGAAAAGCGCGAAGACTATCGGCGCCAGAACCGCGAGCGTTAACTTCCAGTCCAGAAAGTATAAGAAGGTAACAAGGACCAGACCGATACTGATGATGATGGCGATTTCCAGAAAAAGATTTTTCAGAAAATCACCCAGCCGCTTGTTGAATAAATCGGCGTCGAATATTTTAGCCAGACCGCTTCGCGAAAGCCGCTCAAAGAAATCTTCCGCATTGTAATTTTTACCAGCGGCGAGCAAACTCAATTGTGTATAGCCCGCGGAACTTTCGGCAATTCCCAGCATGTCGAAATATTTTTCAGGTATATCGAACGAGCCGATGGTTGCCCGATGGATGATTTCCCAGAAGGGTTCGAAAGCATCGGACGCAAAGCCGTTCTCTTTTCCCGCTGCGCTCAGATTGCGTTTTAATTCAGCCACGCGGTCCTTATTCCAGAAGGCGCGCCAGGCCGCCATGTTCTTTTGAGCGGTCTCCTGTGAGGGAAACAGAATCGTCGGCAGAAAAGGAGAGGATAATTTTTCATCCCGGATATCCCCGGCCAGCCAACCGGCCAGTTGATCATTTTTTTTCCGGAGTTGCGTCATATCGGATGCCTGAAGAAAAACATAACACCGGCCGGAGAGATTGCCCCATACGTCCTGCATTTTTCTGTCGGCGCGCATCGTTGCTTCACCCATGGAGTTCATCGAATTCATATCCACATTGAAAACCGGCTTGGCAAACAAAAGCATCGACAGGCCGAAAATAATCGCGGCAATCAATTTCCATCTGGCTGGAGCGGCGAATTTTTGAACAGCATTAGACAACAGCGGGTTGCCCGGCTTGGTCGCCGGCGGCATGGCCGGAAATATTTTTGGAAAAACAAGATGGACAAACAGCAGAGCGAAGGCGACGCCCAGAGCGGAAAAGACGCCGATTTGCGCCAGGATTTTAAAATCGCTGATGAGCAGCAGCAGAAAAGAGCCGACCGTGGTCAGGACGGCCAGAAACTCCGCCGACCAGACTTCCCGCGCCACATCTTTCCCGTAGGTGGCATGGGGCTGATCCAGAAAAAGCAGATAGGCGATGCCCAGATCAACGGTAAAGGCCATAATGGCGCTGCCGAAACCGACAGCGATGATCGACATGGATTTGAATAAAAAAGAACAAACGAAGAGAGCGGCAATCGCGCCGACGGACGAAGGCAGCAGCGCCAGCAGACCGATGAGCGGACGGGGAAACGCAACGATGAGCAAAAGGGCGATGCCCAGGGTTGTGAAGGTCACGGCCATCTGCATATCCCTTTTGGCGGTGGTTTCATTATCCAGCGCCACGCGGTATGCGCCCGTGGCGGTCAGTTTATATGGATGGCCGTTTACGACCAGATCCCTCCGGCAATCTTTCAGAAGTTTTTCGATTTTTGCGGCCACGGACGTGTCCGTTCCGGAACCTTTGATTTTGGCAATGATCAACGCGTTTTTACCGTCCGCGGAAATCAGTTGCCCTTGATAAAACTGCGCCTTGTTGGCGGGAAGCAGGGCGGACATCTGTTTCAAAATGACTCCGGAAAACCCCAGCGGGTCTTTGGTCATCATGTCGCCGCGGCCGATTCCGTCAAGCTGCTCCAGACTTTGCCTGTTTTGCGCCATAATGTCTTTGATTTTATCCGGTGTCAGCAGCGGTGCAATTTTTGTTTGCAGATCGGATGCATTCAGCAGTGAAGGAAGATTGTTGTTTACGTGCGCGACAAGTTCGGGAAAGTTCTTTGCGTCGTCACCGATGCCGACTTTGGTGAAAAGTCCGCTTTGACGAAGTTTGTCGGAAACCTTTGCCGTCGTGCCGATCAGTTTATCGCGGTCGGGAGACGCCTGTTCAAGATTAATGAACACCTTATCCTGAACGGGCAGGTGTTTGATAATGATTTGCGCATCGGTCAGAACCGGATCGTCGTGGGGCATGGATTCCAGAACATCGGTTTCGATGGTCAGATTTCCGGATTCCCAGAAAAAGATCCCGACGACAATCAGCGCGGCGATAAAAACAATAGACCAGTTTATCTGATATTTGCGGATGAGCGGCATGAACACCTTTGTTTTCATTGATTTATAGATACTTAAGGCTGATTGTGTAAACCATATTTTAACGGTCGTGGCAAGACAAAAAGGGG
The DNA here is from genome assembly GCA_035350895.1 of Smithella sp. Classification (GTDB taxonomy): domain Bacteria; phylum Desulfobacterota; class Syntrophia; order Syntrophales; family Smithellaceae; genus Smithella. Next base: position 40,048 of record DAOPVC010000005.1, read on the forward strand.
TGGCCCCGATATCAATATGCGTTATTTTTCTTGCAATTGCCTATTAAGAAGAGTAGAAGCCCCCCTTAACGCTACGGTATGAATACAGACAATGAATAATACGAATAACAATTGTCACCAATCCGTTTTTGAGCGCTTTAAGCGCACGTGCATCGGCGAACCGCGCAACATCAACGAACCGTCTCTCTTTCATAAAATTTCCCTGATTCCGATTCTGGCGTGGATCGGTCTGGGCGCCGACGGACTTTCATCGTCCTCTTATGGTCCGGAAGAAGCCTTTAAAGCGCTGGGACCGCATACGTACCTGGCCGTCTTTATTGCTATCGCCACCGCCTTTACCATCTTTGTCATTGCCTATGCCTATTCCCGGATTATCGAGCGTTTTCCTCACGGCGGCGGCGGCTACATGGTGTCAACTCACACCATCAGCAGCGGCGCCGGCGTGGTGTCGGGTTCCGCGCTTTTGGTCGACTACATTCTGACCATTACGGTTTCTCTGGCTGCCTGCGGCGATGCCATTTTCAGTTATCTTCCCGTGAACTTTCTGCCTTACAAACTGCCCTTTGTCATGGGCTTGATCGTTCTGCTGGTTTTTCTTAATCTCCGGGGCATGAAAGAATCGGTTACTTTTCTGGCGCCGATTTTTATAACGTTTGTGGTCACGCATATCCTTCTGATCAGTTATGGGCTGTACACGCATATCAGCGCCTTCGGGCCGGTCATGGAAAGGTATCAAGGCGCGATCGGTGCGGATCTTTCAACCATTGGATTTCTGGGAATTCTGGCGATTTTTTTACGGGCTTTTTCCATGGGCGGCGGTACGTATACCGGAATTGAGGCCGTTTCCACGTCCATGCACGTCATGCGGGAGCCCAAGGTCCAGACGGGCAAACGCACCATGCTTTACCTGGCTGTTTCTCTGGCCCTGACGGCTTCGGGGCTGCTTTTATGTTATGCTTTGTTCGATATCAAACCGATTGTCGGACAAACCCTGAACGCCACGCTGGCCAATCAGACGTTCAGCGGCTGGTTTTTGGGCGGCGCCGTGGCTTTTATCACTATCCTGTCCGAAGGAGCGCTGCTCATGGTCGGCGCTCAGTCCGGTTTTGCCGGTGGTCCCAGCATTATGGCCAACATGGCGAAGGATTCCTGGTTACCCCGCCGGTTTGCGGCACTGTCGGAAAGGCTGACCATGCAAAACGGTGTTTTATTGATGGGGGTGACGTCCATCGCAGTGCTTTTGTATACAAAGGGTTCGGTCACTGCGCTGGTTGTCATGTATTCGATCAACGTTTTTCTGGACTTTACCCTTTCCCAGTTCGGTATGGCAAAACTCTTTTTCCAGAGCCGCGGTCAGGATAAATCCTGGCTCAGACATATTTTTATTCATATCATTGGATTTATTTTATGTCTGACGATCCTGCTGGTTACGGTTTTCGAAAAATTTGGAGAAGGAGGGTGGATCACGCTTCTGATCACGTCGACGCTGATCGGATTGTGTTATCTGATCCGGGGACATTACCTGAAAGTGCGTAAAGGGGTGCGTCAACTGGAAGAAATTCTTTCGTCCATTCCGTCCGGCCAGATTCCCAATAACGAACCGCTTGATCCGAACGAGCGGACGGCTATTCTTCTGGTCAGCGGGTATAACGGATTCGGTTTGCATTCATGGTTGTCGGTCTTTAGAGAATTTCCGAAACTCTACCGCAATTTTATTTTTGTGTCCGTAGCGGAGATCGATTCCGGCGCGTTCAAGGGCGCTTCGGAAATTGAAGCGCTCAAATCATCGATCAGGCAACAACTTGATCAATACGTCAAGATCGCCCGCTCTTACGGGTATGCCGCCGATTACCGCATGGACGTGGGAACGGATGTTGTCGAAACGGCGACCCAGCTGTGCCAGGAGATTTTCCGGGAATTTCCCAAGTCATCTGTTTTTACCGGGAAGCTGGTCTTCCGCCAGGAAAATGCCTTTCAGAGGATTCTGCACAACGAAACCGCCTTTGCCATTCAGCGACGCCTGCAGTGGGAAGGCATTACGACGGTTATTCTTCCGATACGCGTGAACATTTAATTTATTTTAGAAAAAATATCCTTCTGAAAATCAAACGAGAAAAGGTTGAAAAATTGCGGCAGAAATCCACAAAGGGACGGAAGTGAGAAATTCTTCCGCCTTCAGGATTGTAATGGACACGCACGGGGGCTTCGATGATCGGAATGCCGTTTCTGTTGGCCGTCACCAGAATTTCCACTTCAAACTGGAATCGCCGAGCCTTTGTTCTCAAGTTTAGTGTTTCGGGCAGGGGATAAAGGCGAAAGCCGCTTTGGGAATCGGAAATTTTCGGGCCGCCGGAAATCCATACCCAGAAGTTGGAAAATTTTCTCCCGAAGCTGCTCGTCCAGGGGACATTCGCGCCTGTCATGCCCTGTCTGGCTCCGACGACAATCGGCCTGGTTCCCCGGGGAATGGATTGAATGAGGTTTTGCGCGTCCTGAGGGTCGTGCTGGGCATCGGCGTCAATGGTAATCGCCCAATCGGCTACAGCGGAAGCCGCGGTGAAACCGGTCAAAATTGCCGCGCCCTTCCCGTGATTTTGTTCGTGTCGCAGAACGTGAATGCCCTGAATATCTTTGGTCTGATCATACGTGTTGTCCGTTGAGCCGTCATCAACGACAAAAACAGGATAACCCGGCGCCAGCGCGTCCCTGGCCACCTGCGCCACTGTCCCGGCATGATTGTAAACGGGAATGACAAAAGCAAAGCGGTTTTTGTTATTTGATGAGGTCAATTTTATATTCCATTTATTTGATATTGGGTAGAAAAGCCACTCCCCACGTTCCCGGCCCCATATGCGCGCCGGACGTCAGCGACAGAGGCTGAAGGATAATTTCCGCATCGGGATATAATTCTTTGAAAATTTCTTTAACGGTGCCTTCCACAAATTTTTTATTGTCGGAATATTCCAGCATGATGAGGACAGGGGATTCATCTTTCAGCGCGGCGTCAAGTTTGGCTAAAGCGAACTTGACCTGATCGTCCGTTGTCCTGACAGTACCGACTTTTTTTGCTCCTTCAGGAAGCGGTGATATGACCGGCTTCATATTCAGTTTATCGCCGAAGAAAGCGCTGGTTTTGGAAAGACGTCCGCCCGCCGCAAGATACTGCAGTTTATCCAGAAACACGTACTCCTCGCAGGCGCGAATGGCTTTACGGGCAAAGACAACCGTTTCCTTCATGTCGTTTGTCTCGGATAAATAGCGGGCCGTTGCCAGTGCGATTGTCCCCAGCCTTCCCGAAGCGGCTCCCGTGTCCAGTATGATCAGTTTGTCTTCCTTGTCATGTTCTTTTTTCCACTGGATTGCGCCCTGATAATTGCCGGTGTATACGGAACCGACGCAGAGGTATAAAACTTTTTCATAACGCTCCAGTGCGCTCTCATAAAACTGGTGCCGTTCATAAACGGACGCCTGTGAGGTGGATACTTTCATCCCTTTATTCATGGCACGGTAGAGCGCCTCCGGCTGAAAAAAAGTTTCAGGGAGACATTGATCACCAACGGTCAGGTAGCTGTTCAGAAGCGTAAAACCGTATTTTTTCGCGTCCTGATTGCCGAGCGATCCCGCTGCGTCGGTGAGCAGATGCAGCGTTTTTCCGGCGTTGGATTGCTTGAAGGCTTCTATCTGGCAAGCCAGATTATCATCTTCCCAGTTGACCAGGCTGCCCAGCCCCGTCATTTGAGACCGCACCTGTTCCCTGTTTCTGGTGTGCAAGTGGACTTTGTAAAAATCGCCTTCAGGGATGATGATCACTTCTTCCTGCAAACTGGCAATCATTCTGATTTCATCGGGAGAATATCGGGGAGCTTTGACGACAAAATCAACGCAATACCCCTGTTCCGTATTTTCCTGAAACAGCGGCAATATCCGCAGCCGGTCCGGAAACGTCTCTGAAAGCGGCCGGCAGCCGTCGGGTACGCCGGCCAGGGAATAGAAAAATCCTTCGAAAAAAATATAAATGCCCAGAGCGCCCGCGTCCACCACTTGCGCTTCCTGCAGCCGGGGCAGTTGCTCGTAAGTTCCATGGACGGCTTTCTCCAGAGCGCCGATAATCGCGTCCACCGTCGGCTTGTCCGGCGTGATGTCGCTCGTCAATACGGTGGCGAGCGCGTCAAATACACTGAGCATCGTGCCCGGACGGGGATGACTCACCGCCTGCCACGCCTTGGCCGCGCCCTCGCGGACCAGCGGGGCCAGATCGGAAATATTGTCTGCCGCGCAGAATGAAGAAAAAAACTGCGAGGCAATGTTTCCGGAATTGCCTCGGGCCGACAACAGCAGTTGATGAATCATTTTTTCCCGGGACTGGCCGGGACTGCGCAGAGGAATGAGACTGACGGCGAGATTTCTTCCGGTGTCGCCGTCGGCGACGGGAAATACATTGATCGAATCCAGCAGATCCGCGCGGGCAATGAGACGTTCGAATCCGGCGATAAACGATTTCTGTAACACATCTTCCATCTCAAAGACCAAACGCCCGTCGGATTTCTTCCGGAATGCCGAACAGCATTTCTCTTTCCGGAACCTTGACGGCGACCTGTTCCGTGCGGCCTCGCGCGCATATGTTGCCGTCTGTCACCTTCCTGATTTCAAAATCGACAATCAATTTTATCCGCGCTTCAACAAGCGTCGCCTTGCAGATGATTTCATCGCGATGAAACAGCGGAAGAACATGCTTGGTCGATGTTTTGATAATGGGGAAAATTAATTGGTGCTTTTCGTAAAAGGAATAGAGATCGATGCCGTGATTTTCGAAAAGCGCCGCGCGGGCTATTTCAAAATAGTTCAGATAGTTGGCGTGCCAGACGATCTGCATCGGATCGAGATCAAAGAAAGGAACCCTAATTTTTACTTCAAAGCTGCTTTGTTTTTTGTTCATGGCTTTATTTTAAAAAAATCCGAGTATCGTATTGCCGTGCAGATATTTTCGATGTCCTTGTCCATCGCCCTGTCTTCGATGACCGGCGCGCTGACCGACCTGATTTTTCCCATCACATCCGCCAGAAGCGGTCGGACGTCTGTATTGTCCCGGATATCGCAGGCCTGCGCCGCCGCGAGCAGATGAATGGCGACGACCCTTTCCGTCAGCGTGCCGATTCTTTCGGCGTCGCGCGCCGCGATGGTTCCCATGCTGACTTTATCCTGATTATGCGATTCGGTGGAACGAGAAAACGATGCCGCCGGCATGGTTGCCTTGAGAGCTTCCGCCGTTAATGCTGAGGAAGCAATCGACATGGCCTTGAAGCCGTGCCGGAGACCTTTTTGCTTATCGGTTTTTCTCACCCTGACGAGGTCGCCGGGCAAGCCCCGGTTTAAGTTCGGGCTGACCAGAAGCATGATCTGACGGTCACACATGTCGGCCACGGAAGCCAGCGCGGCTTTAAGGCCGTCCATGGCAAAAGCGATGTGCCCGCCGTAAAAATTGCCGCCCATCAGGACTTCACCGGTCGCGGGATCGAAAATGGGATTGTCGTTGGAACTGTTGGCTTCAATCTCCACCCATTTCTTGATCCACTCGAGGCCGTCATATAAAACACCGGCCACCTGAGGAGTGCAGCGTAGCGAGTAGGGGTCCTGCAGAGCATCGAGAGAATCGTCCTCGAGTTGCCGTGCCGATACGTTGGTTTTCAAAAGACGGGTAATTTGCGCGGCGACAAACTTCTGCCCGGGAAACGGTTTGGCTTCCGCAATGACGGGATGATAATGTCTTGCATTGCCCTTGAGCGCGTGAATGGAAAGAGCCGTGGCGTAAATTGCCGCGGACAAAATTCGAAGCGCCCTTTCGACCGTCAGGACGGCGATGCCCGTCATGGTTGTGGTGCCGTTAAGCATGGCCAGGGGTTCTTTGGGCAGATAGCGGTAAGGCTTGATCCCCGCCTTCTTCATGGCTTTAGCCGCCGGCATGACTTTATCCTGATAAACGACATCGCGTTCTCCCATCAGCGTGGCTCCGATATAAGACATCGGCGTCAGATCGCCGGAGGCGCCAACCGACCCTTCGCAGGGAACGACCGGCGTAATGCCGTGATTGAGAAAGTCGGCCATCTGCTGAAGAAGCGCTATCGAAACGCCGGAATAGCCGCGCGCGAGACAAATGATGCGGCACAGCATGGCCGCTCTGGTTTCTTCAATGCCGATCGGTTCTCCCGTGCCGCAACCATGAAAGCGGAGAATGTTGATGCCGTTCTTCAGCGCAATATCGAAAGGCATGCGTTTGCCGCAGGATTTTCCGTAGCCGGTAGTAACGCCGTAAACGGGAATGCCTTCGCGCATGGCGTCCATGAGCATCTTGCGGGTTTTGTCCATTTTGCGGACAAATCGGCTGTCTTTGCTGATTTTAACCGGAACGCCGTATCGGGCTACAGCGATAATATCGTTGAAACTGACATGGCTGCCGTCGATGACGACGACAGCTTTGTTACCGTTTTTTTTCATCGTTCAGCATCCCCTTTCTTCACCGGCGCCGCCTGCTGACGAACGCGAGGCTTGTACGTGCCGTCCGCCTTTTCCTTATCCATAACTTTTTTCAGCATCTTGAACATCTTATAGGGTTGCGGCTCTTCCTCGTAGAACTTGTCCCAGCAGTAATAATACATCTCCTCCAGTTTTTCCGGCGTCATGGTCTTGGGCTGAAACACCGCCTTACCGCAGGTGTAGTTGTTCCAGTCATAAGAAAAAATCCTTCCAGCATTGTGCAGATCGTCAAAAGTCTTCGTATGCGGGAAAGGCGTCAAAATCGTGAACTCCGCCATATCCAGTTCAATGTCCAGTAAAAAATCCATCCATCTTTTTATATAATCTTCCGTGTGATAATCAAGCCCTATTAGAATGCTGCCTTCCACGGCAATGCCGTAATCGTGATAGCGTCTGATGCGGTCGCGGATGAAATCCGATGAGTCGAAAATGGCTTGATACACAAACCAGGCCCCGGCCTGCGCCGCAAGATCCAAAACCTGATCGTCATTTTCAATAGGATGACAGCACCACTTCTTCTTCAGCGGAATCATTTCCTTGAACAAATCCATTTCCCATTGTTTGTCCTGAGCCAGCGAATTATCCACGATAAAAAGGCGGTTGTTGTCGATGGCGGCCATTTCTTCGACCACCTTGTCGAAAGGACGGGGACGGAAACTTTTTCCTCCCAGGAATCTCACGGCGCACGGATAACAGTTGAATCGGCAGCCGCGGGACGCGTGCACCAGATCGACCATTTGCACGCCGCGGTAATTGTAAGCCTCTCGGTTTAAAATGCTGCGCCTGGCCGTACCGACTGTTTCAATGGGGGGGAAATTCTGCATGTAGTTATAGACTTTCTGCAGTTTGCCGTTTCGGAAATCTTCGAAAACCTGCTCCATCCGTCCTTCCGCCTCGCCCAGGAAGACACAATCGGCGTGTTCCCGGGTTTCTTCCGCATGCAGCATGGTGGCAATCCCGCCGAAAATAACCTTAATGCCTTGTGCGCGGAATCGATCGGCTATTTCCCAGCCGCGTTTGATCTGCGCGGTCAGCATGACGGAGATGCCGACAAAATCCACCGCCTCGTCAAAGTTGATTTCCTGAATATTTTCATCAATAAATTCCACGTCCACATCATCAGGCAGCGTGGCTGCAAAAACCACCGGCCCGTGAGGCGGCAGAATAAACCGCGTCTGCCGGTCAAGCTTCTCCCATTTCGGATAAATCAGTTTGAATTTCATAAGTTTTCTTTCAATCGCCTGATGATTTTCACCATATCGCATTGTTTACAACATTTTCTATTTTACGCCAATAAAAAATCCGACTCACTCCCATAAGCGTTCTGCATGATTATTGGCTGAAGATCAGATAACAATACGTTCCGCCGAATGAAATGCCGGCCAAAGCGGCGTTGTTGACGACGGCATCGTGATGGTTTGCCGTAACAAAAGAGAGCGGTGAAAGCGGATGGTTCAGTCCCAACGTGGGAGGCAAAATACTTTTTCCCATGGAAAGCGCAAGCGCGCAAGCCCGGATGCCTCCTCCGGAGAAACTTTCTCCCATGGCGCCCTTGAGCGCGGTGATGAATGGTTTTGTTTCCACGTCGGCAAAGATTTCTTCGTAAGCGCGCGCTTCTGTTGCATCCAGAAATTGATCCCCGTTAGCCGCCGCAAATATTGTCTGAATTTCATTGGCCCTTAAAAACGAATTTTTCAGCGCGCGATTCCATGCCAGTTTTATTCCTTCGGAATCTTTCGGCCAATCGGTCGGTTTGGTCGGCGATGACCCCATGCCGACTCCTTTGATTTCGCAATACGGTTTGCGTCCGCCGGATATTGCGGATTCCAGGCTTTCCAGGAATAACAAGCCGCAGCCTTCTCCGGCAACCGTGCCGTTTCTGTCCCGGTCGAAAGGACGACAGGCTTCCTTTCCGCCGTTTTGAGGAGAGAGCGCGCGAAATTTTGTCAGCGCTTCATAATAGAATTTCGATAGAATATCCGCGCCGCCGGTTAACATAAAATCCGCCGTGCCGCGCCTGATTTCCGCAGCGGCATAAGCAATGGCTGTCTCGGCGGAAACGGCAAAATGCGTCAGTGTTGTGTTGATGCCGCGAAAGCCCAACTCAATGGACGTGTGACCGGCGGGAGCGTTCATGACAATGTTAGGCACCAGTATCGGGTTGACGGACGAGGGTCCCTGGGTAAGCAGTGTTCCTGAAAACTGGGCGGTTACATCGGTTGCCCCAAAAGCGGTTCCCAAAACAATACCGGTACGGTCACGGTTGTCCTCGGTGATTTCCACGCCGGCGTCGCGCAGCGCCATGCGTGCTGCGGCCACCGTGAAAAGAGATATCTTATCCATGCGCCGCAGATTTTTCACGGATATAAAATCACGCGGATTGAAAGGGGTGACTTCAGCGCCCAGATGCGAACGGAATGCGCTTGTATCAAACGATTTGATTTCCGCGATTCCCGTTTTTCCGGAGAAAAGACCGGCGGCGAATTCTTCCTTGCCGATTCCCAATGGCGTAACCATGCCGATGCCGGTCACAACGACGCGCTGAGCGTTATCTGTCTGTCTGTCATTGTTCACGGGCAACACCTCTTTCGGAATATTTGCCAAATATCAGTGTGGTGTTGTTGCCTCCGAAGGCAAACGAATTCGAAAGCACGGCGCGCAAGCCGGCTTTCCTTGATCCGGAAGTAACGTAGTCCAGATCGCACAGCGGATCGGCGTCCCGATGGTTGATGGTCGGCGGAATAAAACCATGATGCAGTGCCAGCACCGACACAATGGCTTCGAGTGCTCCCGCAGCGCCCAGCGTGTGTGCATGCATGGACTTGGTGGAACTGACCGGAAGGGTATAGGCGCGTCTGCCGAAAACCTCTTTGATGGCTTTTGTTTCCATAACATCGTTGACCGGTGTGGCTGTGCCGTGCGCATTGATGTAGTCGATATCGTCCGGGGAAAGGTCGCTGTCTTTGAGCGCCGCTTGCATGGAACGGACGGCGCCGGATGCCTTTTCGTCGGGAGCGGTCATGTGATAGGCGTCGCAGGTGATGCCGTAACCGAGGATTTCACCATAAATTCTTGCGCCTCTGTCCAGAGCCGATTCCAGATCCTCCAGAACCATCATGGCCGCCGCTTCACCCAATGACAGGCCTTCGCGATGTTTATCGAAAGGACGACAGACATCGGCGGCAACGGATTTAAGAGCGTTAAAAGAGGCGTAAGTGGTGCGGCTCATTGGCTCCACGCCGCCGGCCAGAACCATGGATGCCTGGCCATTGCAAATCAAATCCCGTGCGTATCCGAGCGCGGTGCCGCCGCCGGAGCACGCGGTCATGAAGGTCGCTTTGGGTCCCATGAGATCAAAGGTCGATGCGATTCGGTCGGCCGAAGATGCACAAAATAAAGCAGAGAGTTTGGAGAACCTGCCTCTTTTCCCGGTTGTTAATAATTTTCCGTAAAATTCTTCCGCTTCCAGAAGACCGCCGGCGCCGCCGCCGATGACAACCCCCATATCTTTTTTTATTTTATCGGGAGGCAGGTAGAGTCCGGCATTGCGCAATGCTTCTATGGTTGCGGCAAGAGCAAGCATGTCCGCCCGCGACATTCTTCTGGTGGAAAATTCACGGGGCATGTAATCGTGAACATGGAAGTTTTTTATCTGTCCTCCCGTCCGGGAGCGAAATCCGGCCGTATCAAAAAGGTCGAGGTCCGCAATGCCGCAGATGCCGTTTTGTAATGCCGTTGAAAAATCCGGCACATTTTTAGCGATGGCATTGATGGTTCCTAAGCCTGTAATAACAATTCGTTTTTTCAATTTCGAGCCTTATCTTAATGATGAAAAATTTTATTTAAATTTTGAGAAACTTAATTTGACGCAAGCTAAAAGTCAAACAAATATTAGCATATGGTACAGCCGGGTGAGAACCTTCATTATCCTCTTGACATAATAACAAAAATAAGTTCATGGTACCCCACAATTCAAAGCTTTGAGAACGGACTTATGAAGGATCAATCGCTTCGGGTATTAATGGTTGACGATTCTGAGGATGATGTATGGCTCACGATCCGTCAATTAAAAAAAGGCGGGTTTCTTCCAACGTATGGAAGGGTGGACGATGCGGCTTCGATGAAGAGCGCCCTCGCAGAAAAACATTGGGATGTCATCCTTTGTGATTACGCCATGCCGCATTTCGATGTTGTTTCCGCCCTTGATTCATTAAAACAAGCCAATTTGGATATTCCCCTCATTATTGTATCAGCCAGTTCAGGCGATGAAATAGAGAGTCAATGCATGCGCCTGGGCGCAAAGGACTTCGTGTATAAAAACAATCTGACTCGCCTTTGTCCGGCAATTAAAAGAGAGTTGGAAGCGGCGGAAGCCAGAAAGAAGTGCGAATGGTTGAATAATGAACTTCAGCAGGCGATGCATAAACTCCGGAATGTTCATGAAACTATTATTCAATTTATGGTTTCGGCAATTGAAGCCAGAGATCCATACAAGAACGGCCATCAAATGCGTTGTGCGAATCTGGCCTGCGCGATTGCCTCGGAAATGGGATTGAATCAGGAAATAATAGACGGGATACGTATAGCAGGTTCTATTCATGATATCGGGAAATTGACCATACCGACCGAGTTGCTGGCAAAACCGTCCCGGTTAACCGACATTGAATTCTCCCTGATTAAGGAGCATTCCCAAAGTGGATATGAAATGCTCAAAGACGTAAGATCGTCGTGGCCGCTGGCGCGGATTGTTCATCAGCACCATGAAAGGATGAATGGTTCGGGTTACCCTCAAAAACTGAGAGGAGAAGAAATTCTCACGGAAGCCCGTATTCTGGCCGTATCCGATGTTGTTGAGTCAATGACCTCTGATCGATCCTATCGTTCTTCTCTGGGATTGGAGGCTGCTCTGCAAGAAATCAGAGAAAACGGAGGAATCCTTTACGATAAGAACGTCGCGGAGGTTTGTCTGAAATTATTTTGTGAAAAAGGTTATCGATTTTCCTGAATCCTCATCGTCGTTATCCGAAGCAGTTTTCTGATGTGGGACCTTCGCCTGACTTTGAATATCATGGCCTCTTCCTAATAAGATTGAAGATGGGAACGAGGTTAAAAAAGCCTTGTCTTTTTATCGGCCTATTGAGATAATAATAAAGGAATCTTCAACGAATTAAATGAGTCGGAGGTTATGATGAAGAAAAAAGATCCCGAAGCTAAAAATAATGAGGAACGGATCTTTGTGAAAGACAGAATTATATCGAAACGTCTTAAGGACGGAAATAGGTCAGACGAAACCGAAGCGTTGATGAAGTCCGCGAGAAAAGCGGAACGGCTCGATGAAGAAAACGAGATCGTGATAACGATCCTATCCGAAATAACCAATCTTCCCAAAGAAAAGGTCATTTATAATTACAGCGAAGATATTTCCATGACCGGCACGAGAATTCAGGGGAATGTTCTGTTGCCCATTGACACCTTTCTAAAAATAGATTTGGTATTAAAAAATTTAAAACAAAAAATCACCGTTTTTGGAAAAGTAAAACGGAATAAAGTTTTGGTCGAAGGCGAATCTTATGAGGCTGGTGTGGAATTTGTTGATACACCGGACGAATCAATCAAGAAACTTGAAAATTACATTTTGTCCATAAATCAGTATAAGAATCTCAATCCGGTCGGCGTTCCGTACTGGATTTTTGCAAAATTTAACAAGCCTGCCTCTAAATAAGAAATTTTTACACGTCGTTATCTGATTTGAGCGGTGTGCCGTGTGCACACTTTTATTCTTGAACCCTTGTCGGGCAAGTCGAGTTTTGTCATGAATTTTTTAGCGCTGGATTTTGAGACGGCAAATTACTATCAGGACAGCGCCTGTGCGCTGGGTCTTGTTCGTGTTGAGAATGATAAAATTGTCATTCAAGAATCATTTCTCATCCGGCCTCCTTATCGATATTTCGTCTTCACGTATATTCACGGCATTACCTGGGAGGATGTGCAGGATAAACCTTCTTTCGCCGAACACTGGAACTCGATCAAACCGTTTTTTGAAGGAGTGGATTTTGCGGTGGCCCATAATGCGGGCTTCGACAAAAACGTCTTACGGGCCTGTTGCAACAGACACGGCATTGTCGTGCCGGATGTTGATTTTAAGTGCACAATGAAGCTTTCCCGAAAAGTATTTAATCTTTACCCCACCAATCTGCCCGCCGTTTGCAGGAATTTTAATATCGAATTGCAGCACCACGACGCTCTATCCGATACGCTTGCCTGCGCACGAATCATGCTCGAAATTATAAGAAAAACAGGAATGTAAGAAATTGAGGATTTTCTCAATCTAAGTTGAGGATTCCCTCATTTTTTTCATTGACAAGCAGCTATAAGCTTGTTATTAAGCAAAAAAACAAATTTGCTGTTTAAAGGAATTGGACGAGTTTATTTAATCTGCTCTTTTGACTGAGAAGAAAAAATAACAGATCTTGTTTTGAAAATTCCAAAAAATTCCTTTTCATTTCCGAGCTTAAGTCGCCGACATTGCTCCGGCAGAACTCGGCAGAGGGTGTTTGTTTGAAAAAATAATTTATATGGGAATGTCCATGATGAATAATCAGAAAGCCAGAGTTGTTATTACCGGAGTGGGGCTTGCAGCTCCCAACGCTAATAATCTTGACGATTTTCGCCATGCTCTGCTCACCCAGAAATCCGGGGTCAGCGAGATGGAAGTCCGCTACATGGGAAAAGTAGCCGTCGGGAAATGCAATTTTGACGAATATCTTTATCAAAAGAAAAAAATGCGCCGTCGTGGAACCCGGGCCGGTTCCATTTCCATTTATTGCGCCCATGAAGCGTTAAAGGACAGCCATCTGTCTCCGGATGCAATCATTAAAGATAGAACAGGCATATACCTGGGCATCACCGAACACGGAAATGTCGAGACTGAAAACGAAATATATGAACTCCATCAAAATAATCTTGATGCCGGATTGTGGTCGCATCATCACAATCCCAGAACGGTTGCCAATACACCTGCGGGCGAGGTCAGTTTAAACATGGGAATCACGGGACCAGCTTACACCATAGGCGCGGCCTGTGCTGCCGGCAATATCGGAATTATTCATGGCATGCAAATGCTTCAACTCGGAGAAGTTGATCTTGCTCTGGCCGGAGGTGTTTCCGAAAGCACGGGCACATTCGGCATTTTTGCCGGTTTTAAAAGTCAGGGAGCGCTTGGGACTCACAATGATCCCACAAAAGCCAGTCGTCCTCTCGATGTGAATCGCAACGGCATTGTCGTCTCCGAAGGGGGCGCGGTTTTTGTTCTGGAAAAGCTGGAAGATGCCGAAAAGCGAGGAGCAAAAATTTACGGTGAAATAGCCGGTTATCATGTCAATTCCGACGCCGTTGATTTTGTCCTGCCTGACACGCGAAGACAAATTGAGTGCATGAGAGCCGCAATGGCCAAGGCGAATATCACGGCAGATGAGATTGATATCGTGAATCTTCATGCTACCGGAACCGTTTCCGGAGATGAAAATGAAAGCGAAGCGGTCCGGACGGTTTTTGGACAATCTGCCAATACTTACATCAACTGCACCAAGGGCTTTATCGGCCATGCAATGGGCGCGGCCGGAGCGCTGGAACTGGCCGGTAATCTGCCCAGTTTTACCGACCACAAAATTCACTCATGCAAACACATCGAAAATGTCGATCCCAAATGTGACATGAGAAATCTGGTGAATGGCGAACCGATCGAGAAGGACGTAAATTACATTTTGAGCAATTCCTTCGGCATGTTGGGAATCAATTCGGTTTTAATCATTAAAAAATATAAAAAATAGATTCAAGGAGGCGGCAACGTGGACTATCAGGCTCTGAGGCAAAAAATTATAGATATCATTGCGGAAATAGCGGTTGATGAAGATCTCTCTAATATTGATGACGATGTCCGGCTGCGGGAACAGCTTGATCTCGATTCCATGGACTTTCTGGATATCGTGATGGAATTGAAAAAACGATATAAAATTGAAGTTCCGACGGAAGATTATCCGAAACTCGCAACCATGAAAAGCTGCATTGAATATTTAGCACCCAAGTTTGCATAATTTCATTATGGCTCATTACGACACCATCATTATCGGCGCGGGCATGTCGGGACTGGCGGCCGGAATCAGACTGGCGATGTTTGATCAGAAGGTCTGTATTCTGGAAAGGCATCAAGTGCCCGGCGGCCTCAATTCTTATTACGAGCGTCTGGGCCGGAGGCTGGATGTCGGGCTGCACGCCATGACCAATTTCGCCCGCCGCGGTGAACATGGACGTCCTTTGACAAAATTGCTCAAACAACTGAGGATTCCCTACGAGAAGCTGGAATTATCCCAGCAGCATTTTTCACGCATCGTTTTTCCCGAGCGGCAGCTTTCTTTTTCCAATGACCCGCGATTATTCGTGGAGGAGATCGGAAAAACGTTCCCCGACCAGAAAGAAAATTTTTCCCGTCTCCTGGACACGGTCATCCATTTCGATGATGTCAATTTGAACAATAAATATCAAAGCGCGAAAGAAAAAGTTCGGGAATTTATTTCTGATGAACGTCTGCTGGAGATGATTTTCTGTCCCCTGCTGATTTACGGCAGCGCCTGGGAAAACGACATGGATTTTTCCCAGTTTGTCATCATGTTCAAAAGCATTTATCTGGAAGGATTCAGCCGCCCCCGAAACGGAGTGCGCTCCATTATCAATCTGCTGATTGAAAAATACCTGCAACTCGGCGGAGAACTCCGTCTGGGGGCCGGGATACAAAAGATCGATACGGAGAACGGCGTTGTGAGAAGCGTCACGCTGGATGATGGAGAAGTCATCCAGTCCAACAAAGTCATGTCTTCCATCGGCCTGCCGGAAACGATGAATATCGTGTCGGAAAAGCAGGAATGTCCCGCGGCCGGCTCGATGAGTTTCACGGAAACCATTCTGTTTTTTGATAAAAAGCCGGCCAATGAAGGCATCCATGACACCATCATCTTCTTTAATGATGATGAAAAATATTACTATCAAAAGTCGCAGAATCTTTGCGATTATCGCAGCGCCGTAATTTGTTTCCCCAATAATTTCGGTTATGACGACTATGATGAAGGAGTGATTCGGGCAACGTTCATCGCCAACTTCGAAAAATGGAATGAGCTGGACAGGGCCAATTATCTCTTAAAGAAAAAAGAGGTGCGCGAACAATCTCTGGCCCTCATTGCAAGATTATTTCCCGGCTTCAATGCCCGATTGCTTTATTCCGATGTTTTTACCCCCAGAACCATCATGCGTTACACCGGCCATATCAAAGGCGCTGTTTACGGCAGCACCCAGAAAGTCCGTGACGGGCGAACCGCCTTCAAAAATCTTTTCATCTGCGGCACCGACCAGGGTTTCCTGGGAATCGTCGGCGCCATGCTGAGCGGCATTTCCATGGCCAATCTTCACTGCCTGATGAACGGGGACAAGGCATGAAGTTTAATAATGTCGTTATTTCCTCGTCTGCCTATCATCTTCCCGAGCACATTATGACGTCTGCAGCAATTGAAGAGAGGCTTGCGCCTGTGTATCAGCGTCTCAAACTTCCCGGCGGACGTATTGAACTGATGACCGGCATAAAAGAAAGGCGTTTCTGGCCTCCCGGAACCATGCCCAGCGATTTATCTACGCAGGCGGCCAGAAATCTGTTTGAGAAAAACATTGTTAAACCGGATCAGGTCGATTTATTGATTCATGCTTCCGTCTGTCGGGATTATCTGGAGCCGTCGACTTCATCCATTGTGCATCACAATCTGAATCTGCGAGAACAAATCATGTTTTTTGATCTGTCTAACGCCTGTCTGGGAATGCTGAGCTCGTTTGTGGTTGCCGCCAACATGATTGATAACGGATTCATCAAGCATGCTCTTATTGTTTCCGGTGAGAACGGAGGCCCGTTGCTTTTGCAAACGATTGAACATTTGCTGGGAGACACGAATATCACCCGAAAAAGCATTAAAAAATATATTGCCAATTTAACCATCGGGGCCGCTGCGGTGGCCTATACCCTTTCGCATAAGGACTGTGTCGATACAGGCCATTTGCTTTTGGGAGGAGCATCTCTGGTCGATTCGTCAGCGAATATCCTTTGTCGCGGCGGGGGGGATACAACGTCGTTGATGATGGAAACCGACTCTGAAGAGCTGATGAAATCCGGCGTGGCTCTGGCCGAAAAAACATGGGAGAAAACAAAACGGGAACTGAGATG